>CABSLJ010000036.1 GCA_902478455.1 uncultured Oscillospiraceae bacterium
AAAATGCAAAACATCCTGCTCTTTTCTTCAAACACCAGTGCATTCCGACTTATAACCGCGGAAACGGCGGGAAAGAATCCCGACAGAACCAGACCATACGCCAAAGACAGTAACGTGGAATTATTATATCATGAAAAGAAACAATAGCCAAGGCGAGAATTACGGATTTCTCCGGGAAACGGGTTGCTGCGCCTGCTCCAGCTTCTCTCTTCCGCCGGTCAATCTCAATCATCGGAATTGCAGAAAACCCGGAGAGCCGAAGCTCTCCGGGTTCTGTGCGCGGATTCATTTGTGCTTGCGGGTTTATCTGTGCCGGCAGCAGCCGTGGTCCTCTCCACCGATGTCGGTCACCTTGGGCGGGAAGAATTCGTCCGTCGGGAAGTCGATGCGGCTGAACAGCTCGCATGGATTATCCGAGGAGCTGACGCACTCCTTTTCCGGAATGCAGAAGTCGTAGGCCGGGATGAGCATCTGAACGTTGCGCTCAATCTGGACAATCGTGAAGATACCGATGGTCACATAAACGCATCTGCCGTGATTCTTCAGGCAGAAATCGCCGCCGTAACGCCGGGCCACGCTGTCGGGAATCCGGCAGCAGGGGTCGCAGCAGTCGCAGCAGTCGCAGATCTTGGCCGCAAGGCCGATGGGCTCGGCAACCTGGACGGTCGCCTTGGGCAGGTTGCGCACCGGAGCGTTCTGCGTGTCGGGGTCGTCGAGGGTGAAGTCGGAGCTGTAGACCTTGACATTGCCTTCACTGCCGTACAGAATGACCTTTTTGCTGAAGATGGAAAGGCCGCAGACCGTGACGGGGGTCGCCGCCGGCGCCATGAAGACGTCGAGATTGACCTCGAAGAAGAAGGTCATGTCAATCGAGTAGAAGCCCTTGTGGAAGGGGACCGGCTCGAGGTCTAAGTAAACCGTGATCACCTGTGCATTGCGGATGCGGACGTTGCACGCCTGGTCGATCACCTGCTGCCCCGCCTCTGTGAAGTAAACCCTCAAATCCTCCAGGCAGTCCTTGTCGCCGCAGGAGTCGTAGACCCGGTATGCGTCGATGCATACAGCTTCCTTGAAACATCCCGCCTGATTGCCTTCCGTTGCGAAGTCAAAATTGTTGTCCTCCATAAGATAAGCCTCCTAACAGGTTTTGAAACCAATGTTTTCAATACCATCTTATGGAGGGCCGCGAATAATGTTCCTTTTTTATGCTTTTTTTAGCCTTGCAAAGTTGGACATGAGCTTTTTTGTCCCAATTCCTTCAAAGGCGATTTCGAGCAGGGTGTCGTTCCCCATAGGGGTGGCCGAAAGGACCATGCCCTTGCCGAAGGTCTTGTGGAACACCTGATCGCCCGCGCGGAAGGAACCGGCCGGCGCTGCGGGGGCCTTCTGGCCGAAGCTTCTGGCGGCGAAGGTCGTGGCCGTCCGCGCCTCCTCGGCCGCCGTGGGCGTGCGGACGCCCGGCTCGGGTGTCTTCCACTGACGGGAGCGGGACTTCTCCAGCAGCTCCTCTGGAATCTCCATCAAAAACCGGGAGGGCTTGTTGCGGGAGGTGCTGCCGAAGAGCATGCGGCTTTCGGCGCTCAGCAGGTGAAGCTCCTCCCTGGCGCGCGTGATTCCCACGTAGGCCAGCCGCCGCTCTTCCTCGATCTCCCCGGGGTTATAGATCGACTGCATGCCGGGGAAGATGCCCTCCTCCATGCCGGGCAGGAACACCACGGGAAATTCCAGCCCCTTGGCGGAGTGCATGGTCATCATGACCACCGTGTCGGCATGGGCGTCAAAATTATCGATGTCGGTCATAAGGGAGACCTCCTCCAGAAAGCCGGAGAGGCTCGCCTCCTCGCCGTTGTCCTGCTCATACTTAATGATATTCGAGGACAGCTCGTTTATGTTCTCAATACGGCTTTCGCTCTCTTCCTTTTCGTTCTTAACCGCCTCTATGTAGCCCGTCCGGTCGAGCACCAGCTGGTATAGCTCGGCCAGACTGAGGGTTTCCTCCGCCTGAATGAATTCATCCATCATGGCCGCGAACTGCTTGAGCTTTTGCGCGCTGCGCGTCAGCGCCTGAAATTCGTCCGCTCTGCGCAGGACGTCAAGCAGCGTCTCGCCCAGGCCGAGGGCGATCTCCTCCGCCTGAGCGACCGTCCGCTCGCCGATGGACCGCTTGGGCTGGTTGATGATGCGGCGCAGGCGGACTTCGTCGGCCGGATTGTTGATCACGCTGAGATAGGCGATCATGTCGCGGATTTCCCTGCGCTCATAGAAGCGGAATCCTCCGATCATGCGGTAGGGAATGCCCGACTTGACGAACACCTTCTCCAGCGCGTTCGACTGGGAGTTCATGCGGTAAAGGACGGCGTAATCGGCGTACCTTCTCCCCTTTGCCGCCCCCTCCAGAATGGTGTTGGCGACGATGCTCGCCTCATCCTGTTCGCTGTAGGCGACGTGGTAGAAAATTTTCTCCCCGGCCGGATTCTGCGTCCAGAGGGTCTTCCCCTTGCGCTCGGTGTTGTGGCTGATGACGGCGTTGGCGGCGTCGAGGATGTTCTGGGTTGAGCGGTAGTTCTGTTCCAGACGGATGACGCGGGCGTCCGGATAGGTGTGCTCAAAGCTCATGATATTTTCTATGGTGGCGCCCCGGAACTTGTAGATGCTCTGATCGTCGTCACCCACGACGCAGAGATTTCTGCGCTTAGCCGAGAGCAGCTTGATCAGCTGATACTGAGCGCGGTTGGTGTCCTGATATTCGTCCACCAGAATATAGCGAAAGCGGTTCTGATAGTATTCGAGCACTTCGGGACACTCCGAAAGCAGGAGCACGGCGTTGGAGATGAGGTCGTCGAAATCCATGGCGTCGGCTTCCCTAAGGCGGCGCTGATAGAGGGCGTAGGCCTTGCCGATCATCATCAGCCGGTGGTCGCCCGCGGCGGCCGCCTGATACTCCTCCGGGGAAACCATGCCGTCCTTGGCGTGGGAAATTTCCGCCAGGATGCCCTTGTGCGAAAGGATTTTGTCATCGATATTGAGGGCCTTCTGACAATCCTTCATCAGTCTGCGGGAATCGTCGGTATCATATACCGTGAAATGGCTTGAGTAGCCGATGCGTTCGCCGTCGCGGCGCAGCATACGCGCGCAAGTCGCATGGAAAGTGGAGGCCCAGACGTCCTCCCCTCCCTCTCCCAGCATGGCGGTCAGACGTTCCTTGAGCTCCCCCGCCGCCTTGTTGGTAAAGGTGATGGCGAGAATCTGCCACGGCTTGGCCGGCCAGACGGAGAGCTTGGCGGCGAACTCGTCGGGCACGCGCTCCCCCCGGCGGACGAGCTCCTCCAGCCGGGAGACGTCCTCCTCCTGCACGGCCGGAGATACCTCCCCGCTGCGGTAGGCCTTGCCGTAACGGATGATGTTGGCAATCCGGTTGACGAGCACCGTCGTTTTGCCGCTGCCCGCGCCGGCGAGAATCAAAAGGGGGCCCTCTGTCTGAAAGACGGCCTCCCGCTGCATCTGATTCATTCTGGAAAATTCTTGTTCAAGCGCCTGCCTGCGCAGGCTTAGAAATCGTTCGGTCTGCATCTGATCCATGAATCCACCTCAACCTTTTTTCAATACCTCTCTATTGTAGCCTATTTTGTCGCGCTTGGCAAATGGCGGTAGCGTGCAGGGAAAGGGGATTGCGGCGGTTGGCGGCTTCTTTCGGCCTTTTTCGGCATGCAAACTGCTTTTCCTCACACGCGCCAGCAGGAGGGGTCCGGCATGCCGGACCCCTCCTGCTGGTTTAAAAACAACTGATATATTTTTCCCCGCCGTCAGACGAGCGCTTTTCCCAGTTCTGCACAGCTCATCTGCGCGATGTCGTCGGGAGACTCATTGCAAATGACGCTGTCACAGGCCATAACAGCGCCGTCGGAAACGCAGGTTTCCTCCCAGGTGCGCATCCATTCGCCGTCGCCCCATCCATAGGAGCCGAACAGTGCGATCTTTTTGCCCCGCAGCTTGGATTCACAGCCGGAAAACATCGGCTCAAACTCGCTTTCCTCCAACTGCTCCTCGCCCATGGAGGGGCAGCCGAAGGCGACCGCGTCAAACTGATCCATCCAGTCGGCGTTAAAATCCGCCGCGGTAAACAAAGACACTTCAGCGCCCGCTTCTCTGGCGCCTTCCACCACCTTCTGCGCCATCGATTCAGTATTGCCCGTTCCACTCCAATACACCACTGCTACTTTGCTCATATTGATAAACCTCTTTTCTAAAATATATTTTGTCAGGCAGCCACGGTCAGCTGCAAAACGCTTCTGCCCTGACGCCAAAGACGAAGATAGATGTCTCTGCATTTTTTATATTTTGCAAACAGCCTCAGGGCCTCGCATTCGTCACAGTATACCTTCCAACATCCGGTACACTTGCAGTTTTTGCCGGCGTTTTGAACAAAGCCAATCACGTCGCCCAGGGGATAGCCCAGGAACAGACCGATTTCGTGCGGGAAGCCGCCGCTTTGCTCCAAACGTCTTTGCAGATGTTCAAGCGCCCCCTGTGCATCCTTTCCCGGATAGCCATATGCCGAAAGAAAGCGGACAACGCCCGGTGCCGTCAGATCGTCTTGCAACCGTTCTCTCCGGTAAACATAAATCAGCGCCTTGCCGCCGCGTTGAAGCAGCGGAAGCAAGGAAACGCCCTTGCCGGAAAGCTGCCGGTTCCATCCGGCAAGATGCTGCGCCAATTGTTCCGGAGAATCAAATGGCAGGCTGAACAGATTGGCGGTTTTCAGGGACGCCAAGGTCGGGGAGCAGTGCTCGATTAAGTACCGATCCAGCAAAAAAATCCTCCTTTTCTCTGTATTTTATGGAAACAGCGGATGGTTCCTCTCTGGTCCAGGAACACATTGAACGCGTCTTTGTTAGTTAAAACTAACCAAGGCCTATCCATTCCCGCTGTTTGTGCCAGACTCACTTCCGAAACGGTATATTCCGGCCGCAGATTTCAAACCCTATCTGCGGAGGTGAAAAGAATGCGCTACGAAAACCTGCACACCCTGCTGGAACAAAGCAGCGGTACGCGCAGCTATTTCCTGACCCTTCCGGTTGAGCTACAACTGGCGCTTCACGAACAAAACGATTTGATTCATACGGCGCAGGAGCTCCATTTGCATGCCGACGCCGCGAGGGATTATCAGAAGCATGTTCTGCTCAGCGAAGCGCTGCCGGGCGGGAAACATGCCGGAAAATAGCCTCGCTTTCCCCGCCGCAACAATAGGCGCACTTCTGTGGACCTCTTATCCGGGCGGATTCTTCCGCACGGCGACGTAGCCGCTTTTCCATACAGCGGCGCGCAGCGCCTCCTCGTCAACCGGTGTTTTCATCCGCACCAGAGCGCGATTTTGCGGAAAATCGACCGTGGCCCATACACCGTCAATACGGTTGAGGGCGTTTTCCACGCGGACGGCGCAGTTTTTACAAGTCATGCCGTCTATGGACAAGGTCAGTTGATAGGGATAGTGTTCCGGACGGTTGTCCGCCACCTTCAGGCGCTTTTCCGGTCCGTCTCCCCCTGTGCAGCAGCCGTGGCGCAGCTTTTTCACATAGCTTCTGACGGCTAAAAAAGCAATCCCCGCCAATACAAGGACCAGAATTGCGGTCCAAACCTCACCAGGCATTTTGCTTCCTCCTTACTCCGCCTTTGGAAGGGTTCGCTGTTGATAGTTTTGGATGCAGCGGCACAATTCCAGCACAGACTCGCTCTCGCTGCCCAGCAGCAGGGAGGCGTTCTCCCCTGCCGCGCTGCTTTGCATCTGCAAGACATCGGTAAAGAACGACACCAGAAGAAGGTAACGGTCGGCGAGTTGTTTTGCCAGCAGATGTCCCGATTCCGTCAGCCGGAATCCGGTGTCCTTTTCCTGCGTCAGGAGCCCCAGGGCTCTGAGTTGTCCCAGCATGCGGTGGGCGCTCGGCTTGCTGACCTGAAGACGCTCGGCAATCCGTGTCAGCTTCAAAACAGAAAGATCCTCCAACGCATAAACCGCCAGGAGGTATTTCACCTGCGCAGGCGTCAAATGCAAGCCTCTCACCTCGCTTTGATATGGCAGGCGGAGTGCGGAAAGGAATCCACACTCCGCCTGCATGAGCTGTATCGGAACGAATTATGCCGGAGGGTTATTTTTTGTGGCACAGTCCGGCCGAAGGACAGTGGTCGCAGCCGCCGCAGCCGCAGGAATTCTTTCCCTTGCTCCGATCCCTGCGCATCTTCACAAGGATCAGGACGACGACAGCCGCCACCGCCAGGCCGATGAGGATTGTACCCCAGTTGTCGGCAAGAAAGTTCAGCATAATCGTTACCTCCTTTTGAGGGTTATACCCTGACCTTGGCTTTCAGGGTGTTGCTCTCTCTGTAGGGACGGAAGAGCATATAGAGTATGAACGCCAAAATGATGCAGGCGGCGATCAATCCAATGACGTTGACGCCTCCGGTAAAAAGCAAGCCGAACTGATAGACCATCAGCGCACAGGCATAGGCGAAAACGCACTGATAACCGATGGCAAACCAGGTCCACTTGGCGTTGTTCATCTCCCGCTTGATGGCGCCGATGGCTGCAAAGCAGGGAGCGCACAGGAGGTTGAACACCAGGAAGGAATAGGCGGTGAGAGGCGTAAAGGCGGCGCGCATATTCTCCCAGACCTGCCAACCATTCTCGGCGACCTCGTCAAATCCGCCGAAGAGCACGCCGAAGGTGTTGACGACGTTCTCCTTGGCGATAAGGCCTGTGACGGTGGCGACGGCGCTCTGCCAGTTGCCCCAGCCAAGGGGGATAAAGATCCAGGCGATGGCGTTGCCGATGACCGCCAGGATGGAGTTGTTCAAGTCCTCAACCATGCCGAAGCTGCCGTTTTCCACACCGAAGCCCTGCAGGAACCAAAGGACGATAGCCGACAGCAGGATGATGGTCCCCGCCTTCTTGATGAAGGACCAGCCGCGTTCCCACATGGAACGGAGCACATTGCTTACGGTCGGCCAGTGATAGGCCGGAAGCTCCATCACAAAAGGAGCCGGATCGCCTGCAAACATCTTGGTTTTCTTGAGCATAATGCCCGAAACGACGATGGCGACAATGCCTACAAAGTAGGCGCTGGGCGCCACCCACCATGCGCCGCCGAACAGCGCGCCGGCGATCAGAGCGATGATCGGCAGCTTTGCGCCGCAGGGGATAAAGGTTGTAGTCATAACGGTCATCTTGCGGTCGCGGTCGTTTTCAATGGTGCGCGAGGCCATGATGCCGGGAACGCCGCAGCCGGTGCCGATGAGCATGGGAATAAAAGATTTGCCCGAAAGACCGAATTTACGGAAGATGCGGTCCATCACAAAAGCGATACGCGCCATATAGCCGCAGCTTTCCAGGAAGGCGAGGAACAGGAAGAGTACCAGCATTTGCGGTACAAAGCCGAGCACCGCACCGACGCCGCCAACGATTCCATCCAGAATCAGGCCCTTCAGCCAGTCGGCGCAATTGATGGCGTCCAAGCCATCCTCGATCAATACGGGGATGCCGGGCACCCAGACGCCATAATTCGCCGGGTCGGGTTCCTCAAGCTCCGCCGCCTCGGTATAGGAGGCGTAGTCAACAGGAATCTCCTCTTCCACATTGCCGTTGTCATCGTATAAATAGGCGGTCGTCGTCAGATCAGAGGCCTCAGCCGGGTCGACGCCGGCCTCTTCCGCGGCCGCTTCAAAGGCTTCCACCATCGCGCCGGGCACTGCGTATTTCTCCGCGGCGGCCTCATAATCGGCCGTGCCGATCTCAAACAGGTGCCAGCCTTCTCCAAAGACGCCGTCGTTGGCCCAATCGGTCGCCCAAGTGCCGACCGTTGTGACCGAGACGAAATAGACAATAAACATAACCACCGCAAAAATCGGCAGGGCCAGCCATCGATTGGTCACGACCTTATCGATTTTATCGGAAACGGTCAGTTTTCCCTGATTCTTTTTCTTGCAGCAGCCCTTGATGATGGAAGCTATGTAAACATAACGTTCGTTGGTAATAACGCTCTCAGCGTCGTCGTCCAACTCCTGTTCGGCCGCCTGAATATCCTCCTCAATATGGGAGAGCACCGTGGGATCGAGCTGAAGCCGTTCCAGCACTTTTTCATCCCGCTCAAAAATCTTTATGGCGTACCATCTTTGCTGTTCGGGCGGCATATTGTGGACGGCCGCCTCCTCAATGTGGGCGATCGCGTGTTCCACAGCGCCGGAAAAGCTGTGCTGCGGGACCGTTTTGGTCTCTTTTGCAGCCCGGACGGCTTCCTCCGCCGCCTCCATGATCCCCGTTCCCTTGAGAGCGGAGATTTCTACCACCTTACAGCCGAGCTGGCGGGAGAGCTCGTCGATATAGATCTTATCGCCGTTTTTCTTGACGACGTCCATCATATTGACGGCGACGACCACCGGAATGCCCAGCTCGGTCAACTGTGTGGTCAGGTAGAGGTTGCGCTCCAGATTGGTGCCGTCGATGATATTGAGGATGGCGTCGGGGCGGTCGTTGATCAGATAGTTCCTCGCCACGACCTCTTCCAGCGTATAGGGAGAGAGAGAATAGATGCCCGGAAGGTCCATAATCACGACATCGCCGTGCTTTTTCAGCTTACCTTCCTTTTTTTCCACGGTAACGCCCGGCCAGTTGCCCACAAACTGATTGGAGCCGGTCAGCGCGTTGAACAGGGTTGTTTTGCCGCTGTTGGGGTTTCCTGCAAGGGCAATACGAATCTCCATTTCAATGCTTCCTTTCCAGTCTAATTAGCCAACACTAACTATTCTTCCAAAAAAACAGGGCGCTGCGCCCTGCTTGTTATTCCACCTCGACCATTTCCGCATCGCTTTTGCGAATGGATAACTCATACCCTCGGACGGTCACTTCCACCGGATCTCCCAACGGCGCAACCTTGCGCACATGCACCTCAGTGCCCTTGGTCAGTCCCATGTCCATAATACGCCGTTTGACAGCACCCTCTCCGTGCAGTTTGACCACGCGGACCGTCTGACCGACTTTTACCTGTCTCAACGTTTGCATGCTGCTTCCTCCTTGCTGCTTTCTAGAATTGTATCATAACCTTATCAATGCCGAGCCGAAAACCCTCCCATCTGTTTGGAGCACTGTATTTCTTCCCGCCGGACCGTTTTTTACAGCCAACTCATAACCGCCGTTTGGGGGCAAAAGACTGTCAAATCATAATCTTACTGGCCATTTCACGGCTGATCGCAATCCGCGAATCCTTGACGTTGACGATCAGATTGCCTCCCATGGTGGAGATCACCGTGATGTTCCCGCCGGCGACAAAGCCGAGGTTCTCCAGGTGTGCTCTCACCTCCGGCTTGCCTCCGATTTTTTTGATCATATTCTCTTCTCCAATATTGGCAAAGGTTAAAGGCATCATGGTTTTCCTCCCAATCGCTGTGGAACCAATCCAGACAGGATCAATCCTAAAGTTAGATTTCACTAACCGAATCTATGTTAGCGCATACTAACCGATTTGTCAAGAACTTTTTCCAAAAAACTTTCATTTCTTTTTGCAGACACTGCCAGCAAGCCGGCGTCGTCCCTTCTGCACCGTCCCCACCTCATGCAAAAAGCCCGCGCATCCAAAAATGGATACACGGGCTTTTTCAAAGCGTAAATATAATCAGCCAAGAATGCTGATGAGCACGCCGGCCGCAACGGCCGAACCGATGACGCCGGCCACGTTGGGACCCATGGCGTGCATCAGAAGGAAGTTGCTCGGGTTTTCCTTCTGACCGACCTTCTGCGCGACGCGCGCCGCCATCGGAACAGCGGACACGCCGGCCGAGCCGATCAGCGGATTGACCTTGCCGCCTGTGAAGATGTACATCAGCTTGCCGAAGAGCACGCCGCCGGCCGTGCCGAAGCAGAAGGCGATGAGGCCGAGGACAATGATTTTGATGGTGCCCCAGCTCAGGAAGACGGAGCCGGTAGCGGTCGCGCCGACGGTGACACCCAGGAAGATGGTGATGATATTCATCAGCTCATTCTGCGCGGTATTGGAGATACGGGAAACCACGCCGCTCTCGCGGAAGATGTTGCCCAGCATCAGCATGCCGACCAGGGGGGTCGCGTCGGGCACCAGCAGGGCCACAATAGCGGTAACGATGATCGGGAAGAGGATTTTTTCCAGCTTGGAGACGGGACGCAGCTGCTCCATGACAACGGCGCGCTCCTTTTTGGTGGTGAGAGCCTTCATGATGGGCGGCTGGATGATCGGCACGAGCGCCATGTAGGAATAAGCGGCGACGGCAATCGGTCCTAACAGCTCCGGCTTGAGAATAGAGGTGACGAAGATGGCGGTCGGGCCGTCCGCGCCGCCGATGATGCCGATGGAACCTGCGGACTGCGGATCAAAGCCCAGCAGAATTGCGCCGATGAAGGTGATGAAAATGCCCAGCTGCGCTGCCGCGCCGAGCAGGAAACTCTTGGGGTTGGCGATCAGGGGACCAAAATCGGTCATTGCGCCGATGCCGAGGAAAATCAGCGGCGGGTAAATGCCCAGCTTGACGCCCTGATAGAGATAGTAGAACAATCCGCCGTTGGAGCCGTTCTCCGGAGCGGCCATGATCGACGGAAAGAGGTTGACCAAGAACATGCCGAAAGCGATTGGCAGAAGCAGAAGCGGCTCAAACTGCTTGGCGATGGCGAGGTAAATCAGCACGCCCGCAATCAGCAGCATGACGTAGTTTTCCCAGCCGAGCTTTGCAAAACCCGAGCTGTTCACCAGATTCACAACAGAATTCCAAAATTCATTGAGTATCTCCATGGGCTAATTCCTTCCTTTCCGATGTTCGCGGCCTAAAACGGACGCGTATTTTCCATCAGACCAGCCGTACTCCACACCGGACGGGATACCGCCGAACGCCTGACGCTTCTGACAGAATAATTGGTTTTGCCCTGATCGTTCATCACGGCGACCGCAGCGGCAATGGCCGCTATGACTTCACCCGGGATGCCCTCATCCACCGCAGGTTGAGCGACCGCGAGCCTGGGAGCGGGCGTCTCCATCCGTTTGGCTGCCGGCGGTTCCGGGGCTTTGACGTCCTTCCCTTTGGGACCGCCCTTCTTCCCCTTTGACTTTTCCAGCGCGGAATGCACGATGGTGCTGTATGCCTTGATGATAAAAGTCAGCAGCAATAGTATGGCGAAAACGACAACCAGACCCGTGATCAAGACGGTCATTGCCAGAGTGAAATTATCCATCTCCGCCGTCTGTGCAGCGTTCAACGCTAAGGCAAAATAATTCATTTCTCCATCTCCGTCCCATTTCTTTATGTGGCCAATTTCTGTTCTTTTTTTGAGAAAAGCCCAAATTACCGGATTTTAATACTTTGTTATTATAACCCAACTGCCAGAATTTTTCAATGAGAAAACGGCTGATTTTTTTGTCTAAATAAACTCTGGCGCGAAGGGGATGTTTCCGGCAATCTGTATAGCGGACGGACAATATTTTTCAGAAAGCCGGCCGGGGCATTGCCAGAGCTGCAAATCCCCTTTATAATAAAACGTGGAAACGGGGTGACGCACATGGCGCAAAAGGAGTTCAAGCATTCGGTCAAGCTGCCCTACCATGACAGTCTGGGGCTGGCGGTGTTCAACTGCGGCTTTCAGCGCTGCGCCGCCCAGCACGCCTGGGGACCGGCTGTGCGCGACCATTACCTGATCCATTATATCACTGCCGGCAAGGGAAGCTTTTTCGACGGCAGCGAAACCTACCGGCTCTCTGCGGGAGACGGCTTTCTGGTACTGCCTTCCCGGCTGATTTCCTATCAGGCCGACCAGGACGATCCCTGGGAGTATTACTGGGTGGGCTTCAACGGCACCGACGCCGCCCGCCTGATCAAACAGACCGGCCTTTCCAAAGACGCGCCCATCTTCCACTATCATCAGGACGACGCGCTGCGCCGTCTCTTGCTTGACATCTACAACGCCACCGGCACCCGTCCGAGCGACGAAGCCCGGATGCAGGCCGGACTGCTGTGTTTTCTGGCCAGGCTGATGGACCTGTGCGACCACGAGGAACAAAAGCCCAACAGCGGATATGATTACATCAAAAAGTCCCTGCGGTTTATCGATTACAATTACTCGCGCGACATCAACGTCGACGCTATCGCCCAGAAGGCCGGCGTCAGCCGAAGCCATCTGTACCGCCTGTTCGTGCAGCATCTCGGCATGCCGCCCAACGAGTACCTGACCCAATACCGCATTCAAAAGGCGGCGCTGCTGCTAAAAAACGAACATCTCTCCGTGGGGGAAACCGCCTACTCCACCGGTTTTTCCGACCAGCTCTATTTCTCCCGCGTATTCAAAAAATATAAGGGAGTCTCCCCCCGCTGCTACGCCAAGCAGGCCCGCGCGCAGCAATCCGCCCCTGAAAAGCCCTGACCGCCTCTCCCCTTTCCGCCTCTTTTCCAGATTTCTTGAAACATTCATCCCTTGTGTGATAAAATAAGCTTCATAAAGGAGGCGATTTCCGTGAGCGAAGCCGTGGATAAAATCATCGAATGGACAAAGGCTGCGCAGGACTACGACGCGGTCCAGTGGGACCGGATGCCTGAGATTGATCTCTACATGGATCAGGTGATCACCTATACGGACAAGCAGCTCCAGCTCTTTCAGCGGAGTGAAAACAATAAGCTCCTGACCCCGAGCATGATCAACAACTACGTCAAGGATGGCCTGATTCCCCGCCCCGACCACAAGAAATACTCGCGCAATCACATCGCGCGGCTGATGATGATCTGCCTGCTCAAGCAGGTGCTCTCCATTCCGGACATCGCGCTTCTGGTGGGCAGCCTTTGGGAGGACAGCGAAGCCGATATCCTGCACGACACCTTCTGCGCCGCGCAGAAGGCCGCTCTTTCCGAGGTGTGCGACCGTGTCAGCGAAACCGCGCCGCGCGGAGAGACCGACCTCAAGCGTCTGGCGCTTGCACTGGCCATTGAGGCCAATGCCCGCCGCATCGCGGCCGAACGCATCCTCAGCGAGCTGGAAAAATCGGACGAACCCTGACCGGAAGCCGAAAGGCATTGGGCGGCTTTCTCATCCGTGAGTTCTGTGGGAGGCCGGCAGACCGGGAATTCCTCTGTATTTCCGTTATATTCACAGAAAAAAAAGAAAGATAAAGCGGGGTTGGGTTCCTTCTCCGGCGCACAAAGACAGGGCGTTTTTCCTGTCTGTGGGTCCGTACCGAAACGCTCCCCCGCTTTTTATTTTGTTTTTTTTGGGCAAAACAGGAGATTTTCTTTCCCCGGTTACAGACTCCAAACAGCCGGATTGGTGGTGGACACGCCGAGCGCGCCCGCACTGAGCGCTTGAATGACATCCTCTTTGGAGGAGATGAGTCCTCCCGCGATCAGCGGAACCTGCACCTCCCGGCAGAGCGTGCGGACGATGCGCGGCATAATCCCGGGCAGGATTTCAATCGCGTCCGGCTGGAGGGCCGCCGCCGACCGGACGGCCGACTGCACCGACAGGGAATCCAGGATAAAAAATCGCTGTACTGTGGCCATTCCCAACTCCCCGGCCGATTTGATCAGACCGCTCTTGGTGCTGATGATGCCGTCCGGGGCAATTTTATCGTGAATGTATTCGAGGGCCACGCTATCCCGCGAGAAGCCGTCGAGCAGGTCGACATGCAGGTAAATAAGCTTTTCCTTCTCTTGCACCTGGGAAACGATGCTTTCCAAATTGAACAAATTCCCCGTAAGCAGGAAGATCACTTCACAGGCGGACTCCACCGCCGGACCAAGCGCCTCCAGCTCCTTGACGGCTGCGATGACCGGATTGCGCTGGAGCCGCTCCATCAATTCTTCTCTCAAGTCGTTTTCCCTCCAGACGCTGCGGAATTCTCTGGTTGCATCCTCTTCCAGGGATAGCAGATTATCCCTTCGGTTTGATATTCCGCTCGGTGTAACAAATCAGGGATAAATTGCAGAAGACCGCGCTCAAAAGAACAACGGCGACTCCCGCGAAGAAAGGCAGCCCTCCATAAGCGATGGAATCGGCCGAGTAATAACGATAAAGCGAGGCATATCCCACCGGAGAAAGGGCCGGAACACAGGCGGGCAGAATCACACACGCAGCCAGACAGACGAGCGTCAGCGCGCAGAACAGATGGCGCAGCGCGGCGTTTTGAAAGGCGCTGCCGAAGAAAAAGCCGCAGCAGCTCATCAGCAGCAGGCACAGGAACGCCCCGCCGAGCAACTGGGCAAAAAGCAGCAGATCGGGAAGCGTTCCGCAAAAGACAGCAGCGCCCGCAAGCGCAGAGCCGAAGGAAAGAACGAGGTAAACGCACACGCCCGCGAACACCGCCGCCCATTTGGCAAAGGCGATGGCTGCTCTGGAGGAGGCCGCCATGAAGAGGAAGCCGGCCGTGCCCGCGCTGAGCTCCCGGCCGGAAGCATGCCCCGCCAGAAACAGGAAAAAGACGCCGCCGGACAGCAACAGGACGGGATAACAGGCCAGAAGGAGGTTTTCCGCGCCCGAAACGCGGTATTCCATTCCGAGAAGCGCGAGCGCCCTGCCGCTCAGCGCGCTTTTGAGCAATTCGCTGAGGGCTGCGCTGTTTTGTCCGTACAGGCCGAAAACCGCCAGGCAAAGGGCGGCGGCCGCCAGAGAAACCGTCAGAACACTCCAAAAGAGATGGGAAAATTCCCTTTGCATCACGCTCACAGCCGGTCCCCCAATCTGCTCAAAAGATAGAAAAGCTCCTCCCTGGTCATGCTGTGGATGCGATAGGCCTCCTGACGCAGGGCGCCAAGCTGTCCGCGCAGGCGAGCTTCCTCTCCGTGGTAAAGGAAGACGCTGGACGCTCCGTCCGATTCCACAAAAAACAGATCGGGAATGCCGTAGACCGCTTCGATGGGCTCACGGTCGAGATACAGGAGCTTGAAACGCGGGTTGACGAGCTTTTTCGCCTCAATCTCGGCGTACAGTCTTCCCTGGCGCAGCCAGCACATCCGGCTGCAGAAGGAGGCGAGCTTCTCGGGCTCTCCCGTGGTGAAGACGATGGTGATTCCCCTGCTGCGCTCCCCGTTGAGCAGAGCCAGCACGGACAGCAGCTCGGCCGAGGAGAGATTCTCCGCGAGCTCGTCGACCAGGAGCACCTGCGGGGAATAGATGAGGGCGGACCCGACCGCCAGCCTTTTCTGCTCTGAAGCCGAGAGCTTTCCCGCGCGGGTATTCTCGGGCAGCTCCAGGCATTCCATCAGCTCACGGGTCAGCTGATCAATTTCTTCCCCGGGCACATGGTGTAGCCGCGCGGAATAGCGGAGGATTTTCTCCGCCGTCATGCGGGGATAAAAAACCGGAACCTGCGGAACATAGCCCACAAAAGCGTGCGCCTGCGCCGGCTTCCTGCACGGATCAACGCCCAGAATTTCAACGCTGCCCGCGTCCGGATACAAAAGTCCCGCCAGAATGGACAGCAGAGTGGATTTCCCCGCGCCGGGGTCTCCGCACACCGCGTAAACCTCCTCCTGTTCCACCGTCAGGTCGAGGCCGTCAATCGCGGGGATTCCCCGGTATCGCTTGTACAGTTCCAAGGCTTCAACCGCCGCCATGCCCCCGCCCCCTTTCATCGTTTTCCGACAGTTTTTACGGTTTTATCATAACATATCTCATAGGGACAGTCCAGTCCTCTTCACTGGAAGCCTGTTGGATAAATCGCAGTTTTTTTCTTCGGTCAAGGTATGCGCCGTTGTCTCCATCGCAGACCCCGATAGCGGCCTGTATCAGCCTTCCAAAGGCACGATTCCCCATCTTTCCTTCAAAAACGGTGACAGGCGGACAAAACAATGGTAAAATAAAGCTGCACTGATCCAAAGGAGGAAAACGCCATGAGAAGAAACGACCGCGCCGTGACCGACCCGGCTGCAATACTTGATATCATTGACCGCTGCCCCGTGCTCCGGCTGGGCCTAGCCGACGGGGAAACGCCCTATATTGTTCCCGTCAACTTCGCCTATGAAAAGCAGGGAGAGCAGTTGTTCCTCTATTTTCACTCGGCGCAGAGCGGGCGCAAGGCGGAGCTGCTCAAAAAGCGCCCCCGCGTCTGCTTTGAGATGGACGCCTCCTTTCAGATCACGACCGGCGCGGCGGCCTGCGACTGGTCGGCCAATTATGAGAGCGTGATCGGCTATGCCGAGGCAGCGCTTTTGGAAACGGCGGAGGAAAAAAGCCGCGCGCTCGACCTTCTGATGGCCCGTTTCGGCTATGAAGGGCGTCCGGAATACCATCCCGGCGCGCTGGAAAAGACTCTTCTTTGCCGTCTGGCGGTCGCCGAGATGACCGGCAAGCGGCGGATGGCGTAGCTTTTTCCGGGAGACGAGCTTCCGCGGGACGGGTCAAAGCGGCGCTTCGCCTTTGGATGCCCGATTGGGTCTTGTACGCCCCCGCTTCCTTCGTTTATAATGGAAAGCGTCCAGTTCAATGAAAAGGAGCCCCGGTATGGCGCTGTTAGGAGTCAGCAGCTTGAGCAAAAGCTTCGGCACCGAGCTGTTGTTTGACAATCTTTCTTTTGAAATTCAGGAAAATGATAAAATAGGGTTCGTCGGCGTCAACGGCACCGGCAAAACCACCCTCTTCCGCATTCTGACGGGGGAGCTGTCCGCCGACGGCGGAGACATCTACAAAAGCCAGCAGGCGGTCATCGGCTATATGGAGCAGCACGTCTGCCGTGAGGACGGCCGGCGGGCCTACGATGAGGTGCTGTCCGTCTTTTCCGAGCTTGCCGACTGGGAAACCGAACTTGAAGAGCTGAATCTGCGCATCTCCCGCAAAATGGGCGACCTGGACAGGCTGGTCGAACGCCAGACCGAGCTGCAGGAGCGCTTTGTGTCCGCCGGGGGACTGACCTATAAAAACCGGGTCCGCTCGGCGCTGCTGGGCCTCTGTCTCTTATACACATCTCCGAGCCCACGAGACCGTACTA
>CABSLJ010000037.1 GCA_902478455.1 uncultured Oscillospiraceae bacterium
CATGGGGGTATAGCTCAGCTGGGAGAGCGCTTGAATGGCATTCAAGAGGTCAGCGGTTCGATCCCGCTTATCTCCACCAAGCAAAAAGCCTTGAAAACATCCTGTTTTCAAGGCTTTTTGCTTTTTTCCTGTCTCTCGGTCGGTTTTAGATGAAGGGACCCTGTTTTGCGCCCTGTGTGTATGTGAAAGTATCGGCTGGAAAACGGAATGGCTGCTATTTATGCCAAAGAGTCACGCCGTCCGCATGACAGTGATTGTCCATTGCGCATACGGATGAATTCCCTCCGATGCCATTCGAGAGGGATCACGGAAATGCAAAATCATCGCGGTAGCTTTCTGTGTTGTCCGCGGCTGTGACGAGGAATCTTACATGCGTTCGGAATATGTATGACCGCCTCCTTTTGGGAAGCGGTCTGGCCGCTGTATTTGGCGCTTTACGCCGGACCGCCTTCGGCCGACAGAGATTTGTGTGTCTGCTCCGTCGAGATCATCTCAGCATGGCATAATTTTCCGCCTGGTTCCGGCGCGGGACGATAGCGAAGGCGTGGTTCAGCGCGCCGGCGCTTACGGATGCCGGAAGCTTACCAGCCGCAGCAGCCGTTGTGTCTGCAGCCGCAGCCCGAGCCGGAAAACATGCCGGCTTCGGCAGCGTTCCAGCCATAACCCCAGTTGGCGGTGTTGGACGCCGCGGAACCGGGAGAGACGGTATAGCTTACGGTGATGGGGATATACTCCGTTACGCTTCTGAAGTTTTCATTTGCGGCGCTTGCATTTCCAAACGTTGCTCCACAACCATTACAGCACATACAAGATTCCTCCGTAGAACTTGATTTGCGGGACTTGTCCTCGCAGTACAAGCTATGTCGAAAGCGGATGGAAGGTTCCTGATTTTTGGCCGGCAGGTTTATCGCGTCCGTTTTTCCGCCGCGCCATGCTGTATTTTCGGTTGGAGCATCCGCAAGGGTTGACGCGTCAGATGGGATATTTTTTGTCCCAACGGCGCACACAGGAGGGCAGCGAGCAGGATACTTTGCCCCGCGTCCGGTCAATGTTACGGACCCACAGACAGCCCGAGCAGCGTTTCAGCGCCTGTTCCTGTTGGATGGTTGCCTTTTGTCTGGCTTTTGTGTGCTTTTCATCCTTTCGGAGCTGTTCTTTCAGCCGTTTGATCCGTTCGTTGTAAGTCAGCTCTTTGGGAAGCCCGGCGATCCGTTCCTTGCAGGCCGGGCAGATCGACGTCCTCTTTTGACTGCCGTAGGTTTGATTGCACACGATGCATTTGAGATGAAGCATTTGCAATTCCTCCTCATGTGAAAGGATAAGCAGGGTGGCTTGCCCTGTAGAAATCCATGCAAAAGGAGGAAAATTTGCCCTCAATAGGGCAAATACCTGAAAAAATTTCCGTGTCCGCTGTGGACGCTCGGTTCCCCGGGACGGAGGGGGAAGCGTCCGCTGAACAGACAGGGCAGTGGGAATCGGCGTCATTCCGCCGCTGAGATTCCCGTCTGGCAGCGAAATCTAAAGTGCCGCTGAGAAATATACGCTGTGAATGGACAAAGAGCACGCCGCAGGCGTGCTCTTTGTCGAAAAAATAAGGAAATGGAATAGAATTGGAAGAAGCAAAGCCTGCATGCGGGGGCGCAGGCTCAGTCCGCCTTTTCCAGACTCATCTTAACAAATCGCAAAGAAAAAATCTTTGATTTGTGAAAAATCTTCCTGTCCGGCTGCACGGATTTCCTGCTTTTTCCGGACTTTTTGATCCGGCCGAAACAAGCAGGCGAATCCCCCGCCCTTTTTGGGCACACTAGAAGGGCAAGAGCAGGGAGGTGAAAAGATGGCGGAATATTGCGTTGCACAGATTTCCGGCGATACGCAGGAGGAAATCACCCGCCTGGAGCAGCGGATCAAAAATGAGACGCAGCAGGAAATCGTGCTTGTCGCCTATGAGCCAGAGCAGACGGACCGTTGAGACACCGCTTGAGCCTCTGGCGGAGGATCCCTTTGCATGGAACACAATTGGCTCTTTTCCGCGGCGTATTTCTCCAACAGAGGAGAAAGCACGCCGCAGCCGGAAAAACAGAGCCGCGCAAACCAGCCCGCCGTTGCCGGTTAGATCCGGTCCCGGCGGGCTGGTTGCAATCGACAGGCCCGTTAGATATTTTCGAGCAGGTTGTCGGCATAACGCTGAAGCTCTTCGACGGTGCAGATCTCGTCGGCGCGGCCGGAGATAGCGTCTTGCACATAGCCGGGCAGGGAGAGAAAATACTGCGTTACCTCGGCGTCCTCCTCCAGCAGATCGTGAAGATCATTTGCCATAGTTATCACCTCAGCGATAGTTTACGTGAAAAGGGGCGATTTACAAAATGAAAATATTAGGATATCGGCGTGGAAAAAGCGCGATGTCTTCCTCCTGCGGCCAACGCTGCCGCGCGCCTTGCCCCGATGCCGGAAGAAACAATGGGGGAATCACAAAATTCAAATAGTTAAAATCTATAAACCTCAGGTTACATTTGCGTCATTTTTATTGAACCGGCTGTAAGTTTGTGTTATCTTGAAGACAAGAAAAACGAAGGGAGGATGGGAACAGATTTCCTGTCTCCCGGCAAGGAGGTTGTCATGAGAAGAAGAATGTTCTGCGAGCTGTCGCCTTTGACCTATCAGATATCGGTTCAGAAGGGGATCCTGCTGCGGCGCATCAAGGATTCTTTTGCCTCCAACCGGTTTGCGGAGACCAGGGAGGACGCGCCTCTGCCCTTTCTCGTCTATACCCACAAATCCCTCATCCGGCGCAGGCTCGGCAACGTCAATATGGAGCTTCAGGAGAACAAGGCGGTGAATCTGGCGCTCGCCGCGCCGAAGATTGACCATATTCTGATCCGCCCGGGAGAGACCTTTTCTTTCTGGCGGCTGGTGGGCGATCCCTCGGCCAAAAACGGTTACAGGGAAGGGCTGACCATCTCGGTCAAGGGGATATCGCAGGGCATCGGCGGGGGAATGTGCCAGTTCACCAATCTGCTCCACTGGATGTTCCTTCATACGCCCCTGACCATTGAAGAGCACCATCATCACGACGGGGTGGACCTCTTCCCAGACTACAACCGCCAGATTCCCTTCGGCACAGGCACCTCGATTGTCTACAACTATGTGGATTACAGAGTCAAAAACAACACCGACGCGACCTATCAGATTGTCGTCTATACCACGGATGAATATCTGTGCGGAGCGCTCCGGGCGGACCGGCCGCAGCCCTATAAATACCATATCAGGATGGAAAACGAATACTTTTCCCGGGAGGGCGGGACGGTTTACCGCAACGGAAAGGTGATCCGCGAGACGATTGATCCCGTCACCGGGAACCGGATTCAGCGTGAGCTGCTGCGCACCAATCACGCAAAGGTGCTTTATGACACCTCTCATTTGAACGTGATCGATTCGGGCGACCGGCCGTACGTCCGTTGGGGCGTCTCAGAGGGCTGCTAAGCGGCGGCGCACTGTGCCGCGGCAGACGGCAAGCCGTCTTGCGCACCGGGTAAGGCACGCGCTTTTCGGACCAATCCCCTCAACAGCCAAACCGCCCCCAACCGCGTTTATAATGCGGTTGGGGGCGGTTGTATCGCAGAGACGGCGGGCGACGAAGCCGGTCAGCGGTGGTAGAGCTTTTTGGTCTGATACTGCGGCTCGCAGGTGAGGTTGACTCCCAGCTTGCGGAAGGTGGAATCGTCCACCTGGGAGAGAATGACCGAGGAATGAGCCTCACAGCCCCGCAGTTTGGGCAGCTGCCTGAGCGCCAGCTCGGCAGTGGGATTGGTGGCGGCGCTGATCGACAGAGCAATGAGAATTTCATCGGTGTGCAGCCGGGGATTGTGATTGCCGAGGCATTTGGTCTTGAGGTTCTGGATGGGCTCGATGACGATGGGGGAGATCAGGTGCATCTCGTCCTGAATGCCGCCGAGCGCCTTGAGCGCATTCAAAAGGACGGCGGCCGAGGCGCCCAGCAGAGAGGAGGTCTTGCCTGTGACCAGACGGCCGTCAGGCAGCTCAACGGCAGCTGCCGGCATGCCGGTTTGCTCGGCCTTGTCGAGCGCGGCGGAGACGACCGGCCGGTCCTTCACCGAAACGCCGGCCTGGTTCATCAGCAGCTCCACCTTGTAGACGGTGTCGGCGTCCACGCGCCCCTGACGGTGGTCGCACAGGGCATGGTAGTAACGGCGGACAATCTCGGCGCGGGAGGCCTTACAGACGATCTCATCGTCGGTGATGCAATTGCCCGCCATGTTGACCCCCATGTCGGTGGGGGAGCGGTAGGGGCTTTTGCCCGCTATCTTTTCAAAGATCGCGTTGAGGACGGGGAAGATTTCCACATCGCGGTTGTAGTTGACGGTGGTGACGCCGTAGGCCTCCAGATGGAAGGGGTCGATCATGTTGACGTCGTTGAGATCGGCGGTGGCGGCCTCGTAGGCGAGGTTGACCGGGTGCTTTAACGGCAGGTTCCAGATGGGAAAGGTTTCAAACTTGGCATAGCCGGCTTTGATGCCGCGGCGGTACTCGTGATAGAGCTGGCTTAAGCAGGTGGCCATTTTTCCGCTGCCCGGACCGGGGGCCGTAATGACCACCAGAGGGCGGGTGGTCTCTATGTATTCGTTCTTGCCGTACCCGTCGTCGCTGACAATCAGGGGAATGTTGCCGGGATAGCCGGCGATGGGATAATGCATATACACCTTGATTCCCAGGCTCATCAGGCGGTTCTTGAAATGGTCCACGACGCTCTGCCCCGAATACTGGGCGATGACTACGCTGCCGACGTAAAGGCCGATGCCCCGGAAGGCGTCAATCAAACGGAGCACGTCGAGATCATAGGTGATGCCGAGGTCCCCGCGCACCTTATTTTTCTCGATGTCGGTGGCGTTGATAACGATGACGATTTCGGCCTGGTCGGCAAGCTGCAGAAGCATGCGCACCTTGCTGTCCGGCTGAAAGCCGGGGAGCACGCGGGAGGCGTGGTAATCGTCGAAGAGCTTGCCGCCAAACTCCAGATAGAGCTTGTTGTCAAACTGTGAAATCCGGTTTAAGATGTGTTCGGATTGCATTTTCAGATACTTTTCGTTGTCAAATCCTATCCCATTCATTTTTGCTAACCTCATTCTTTCCCATTCGAACATAACTGTTTCTATTATAAAGAAGTTGAGAAAGGATTACAACCGATATTCTCCGCCTGCGCGGATAAAATAATTGAAAATGGAGGCCCCCGCTTGGCAAAGATGCCGAGAGGCGCAAAAAAGGCGGCCGCCCTTGACACCGGCCCCCAAAAGGGCATATAATAAAGCCGTTTGCAAGAAAGAAAAGGGAGATGTCATAATGAGCGAAGCGTGCAATCACGACTGTAATTCCTGCGGTCAGGACTGCCCGTCCAGAGGGCAGCAGCCCGCCGATTTTCTGGAGCCGGCCAACCAGATGAGCCATGTCAAAAAGGTGATCGGCATCGTCAGCGGAAAGGGAGGCGTGGGCAAGTCCCTGGTGACCTCCATGCTCGCCGTGTTGATGAACCGCCGGGGCTGCCGCACGGGCATTCTGGACGCCGACATCACCGGCCCCTCCATTCCGCGCGTGTTTGGCCTCAAGGAAAAAGCCATGGGCAGCGAGTTTGGCCTGCTGCCGGTGCGCAGCAAGACGGGCATTGAAGTGATGTCCATCAACCTGCTGCTCGACCACGAAACCGACCCCGTCGTGTGGCGCGGTCCCATCATCGCCGGCACGGTCAAGCAGTTCTGGACCGATGTGGCCTGGGGAGAGGTGGACTATCTCTTTGTCGATATGCCCCCCGGAACGGGCGATATTCCACTGACCGTCTTCCAGTCCCTTCCGGTGGACGGCATTGTGGTCGTCACCTCACCGCAGGAGCTGGTGGAGATGATCGTCGGCAAGGCGGTTAGTATGGCGCAGAAGATGAACATTCCGATTCTTGGCCTGGTGGAGAACATGAGCTACGTCGAGTGCCCCGACTGCGGCAAAAAGCTGGAGGTCTTCGGCGAAAGCCGCGCCGAGGAAACGGCCGAACGCTACGGCATTGAACTGCTGGGCCGTCTCCCGCTGGACCGTGACCTCGCCAGGGCGTGCGACGCCGGCGTGCTCGAGCTCTTTGAGGGCGGCTGGCTGGATCACGCGGCAGATGTGCTGGAGAAACTTTCCGACAAGCAGTAACAATCATACCGGGAGGTGAGCGGTGGGCGCTCGCCTCCTTTTTTTGCAGATTAAAATCGGGCTGATCAGTTCATTCAAAAAGCCCCGCTGCAGATTTCTCCGCAGCGGGGCTTGGTCTATGGCTTCGCAGCTTAGTTGGAAGTCAGAATCCAGGGGGAATATTTGTCGAGCGCGGCGTCGTTGAGCGTAAAGGTGAGGGTATCCTGATATTCCTTGAGCATATCGGAATACTCCTCGCTCTTCATGTAGCTCAGGACCGCCTGGCGGGTGTCGTCCTCAGACAGCGTGTCCACCTCGTCCTCTATGTCGCGCTTGTAGATCAGATAATAGGTGCCGGCAGAGGAGGTGGAGGAGCTTTCCAGCATGACTGCAGCAGCCTCGCCCGGCTTTAATTCCTTGAGGGCGTCCAGAATATCTTCCGGCAGAGAGGTGGCATCCTCTTTGACGATGGAGACCGTCTCCTGCAGGGGATCGCTTTCCAGCTCTTCGGCTTTCTTGAAGGCGTCGGCGACCTCCTTGATGGTCTGCCCGTCCTCCAAATCCTTGACATACGCCTCAAACGCCTCCTTGACGTCGGCGACTTCATCCTCGGTCATCGCGGTGGAGGTGGTGCTTCCCTCCGCGGTCTTGGACAGAGATTTGCTGAAGTACTGGAAGCTCTCGTAGTTTTCCAGGAAGAACTTCTCAACGTCGGAGTCCGCCACCGGGTCGGTTCCCTCCGGACCGTAAATGGCGTTGAAGAGCTTCAGGGATTTGCTCTGGTAAAGGGCGGTGGCGCGGTGATAGGAAGACTTTGCCACGCCGATGCTTTCATACATGGTCTGGTAGCTGCTCCAGTAGGATTCGGTGGTTGCCTGAGCGGCGGCCAGCTCCTCCGCAGTCAGGGAAAGTCCCATCTCGTTAAACTTCTTCTCCACGGCGAAGAGATTCTTGCAGGCGTTGAGCGCCTGTTCCTTGACATAGTCGGCGGCAGGCTGATCCTCTACGGTCTGGTCGAGGATGGGCTGCGTGTAGTCTTCCACCAGATAGCTGGCGTTGATATAGGCCTGGCTCATGTAATAAATATACACGCCGATGGGCAGCGTCTCATCGTCCAGCTTGAGGGACCAGGTGGTGTCCCCGCTGCAGGATGCGGCTGAAAGAAGCATCAACAGGGCAATGAGCAGGGCGATTCCCCGCTTGAGCGTTTTCTTCATGAATCTTTTCCTCCTTGGTTTGGAAGTCCGTTCCGGCCGTTTTCTGCCGAAAACAGATACAATATGCATTATACACGCTTTGAGACGCTTTGTCCATGTGAAATCGTGAAATCTTAAAAAGTTGTGGTAGAAACGCTCTGCCTGGCAAGGGTCAGCACCTCGCGCAGGGCGTCGAGCGGGGGCGTTCCGCGGCTGAGCCTGACCGAAAGATAGGGCTTGGCGCCCGCGCCCACCATCACGCGCCCCTTCATACCGGAAACGAGCGCGGCGACCTGCTTCATGTCGATCTTGCGCTGGAAGAGGAGAAGCGCGTCGTTTTGCTGCTTGATCTCGTAGATGCCCAGCGAGGCGGCGGTGTTGCGCAGAAGAGCGACGTCCACAAGCCCCTTGACCGAGGCGGGCGGCTCGCCGAAACGGTCGATGAGCTCGTCTAGCACGTCGGAGGCGTCCTCCTCGCTGCGAATATCGGAAATGCAGCGGTAGATGTCCAGCCGCTGATTGAGGTTTTCAATATAGCTTTCAGGGATGTGGGCCTCCATCTGGACGTCGACCAGGCACTCCAGCTCGTAGGAGGAGGCCTTCTCGCCCTTCTGCTCGCTGACCGCTTCGCCCAAAAGGCGCAGGTACATGTCGTAACCGACCGATTCCATATGCCCGTGCTGTTCGGCCCCGAGGATGTTGCCCGCCCCGCGGATTTCGAGGTCGCGCAGGGCGATTTTAAAGCCCGAGCCGAACTCGGTGAATTCCCGAATGGCCGAAAGACGCTTCTGGGAAATTTCGCTTAAGACCTTGCTGCGGTTGAAGGTAAGGTAGGCGTAGGCCCTGCGGGCGGAGCGTCCCACCCGGCCGCGCAGCTGGTGGAGCTGGGAAAGCCCCATATGGTCGGCGTTCTCGATGATGAGGGTGTTGACGTTGGGAAGATCAACCCCCGTTTCGATGATGGTGGTGCACACGAGGACGTCGATCTCATGCTCCATGAGCCTGCGCCACACCTCGGAAAGCTCCTGCTCGCTCATTTTGCCGTGGCCGACGCCTACTTTCGCTTCAGGCACCTGCTGCTGTAAGCGGGCGGCCACCCGTTCGATTGATTCCACCCGGTTGTGCAGATAATAAACCTGGCCGCCGCGGCGCAGCTCCCGGCGGATGGCGTCGGCGATGACGCCGGGGTCGTGCTCAAGCACATAGGTCTGCACCGGGTGGCGGTCCTGCGGGGCCTCTTCAAGGGCGGACATGTCCCGAATGCCTGAAAGGGCCATGTTGAGGGTGCGGGGGATGGGCGTGGCCGAAAGGGTGAGCACGTCCACGTTTTTGGACATCTCCTTAAAGCGCTCCTTCTGCGCCACGCCGAAGCGCTGCTCCTCGTCGACAATGACCAGCCCCAGGTCGCGGAAGAGCACGTCCTTCTGCACCAGACGATGGGTGCCGACGATCATATCGATCTCCCCGCGTTTCAGCTGCTTTAGGATTTCGGTCTGCTGCTTGGGGGTGCGGAAGCGGGAGAGCAGCTCAATGCGGACGGGGAAGCCCTCCATCCGCTTGGTGACCGTCTGGTAATGCTGCCAGGCGAGGATGGTGGTGGGGACAAGCAGAGCGCACTGTTTGCCGTCGGTCACGCACTTGAAGGCGGCGCGCAGAGCCACCTCGGTCTTGCCGAAGCCGACGTCCCCGCACAACAGGCGGTCCATGGGCGCCTCGCGTTCCATGTCCTCCTTGATCTCCTCAATGCAGCGCAGCTGATCCTCGGTTTCCTCATATTCAAAGCGGGCCTCAAAGTCGCGCTGCCAGTCGCCGTCCGGCGAAAAGGCGTGTCCCTTTGCGTTCATGCGGGCGGCGTAAAGCTTGATGAGCTCCTCGGCCATATCTTTGACGGCGGCGCGCACCCTGCTTTTGGCTTTCTGCCATTCGGAGCCGCCCAGGCGGTGCAGCTTGACGTGGGCGTCCTCCTTGGGACCAATGTATTTGGAGACCATGTCGAGCTGGGTGACGGGGACGTACAGGGTGTCCCCCTTGGCGTAGCGCACCTTGATGTAGTCCTTGGTGACGCCCTGCATATCGATCTTGTGGATGCCCTCGAAAACGCCGATGCCGTGGGCGGAATGCACCACATAGTCGCCCGGCGCGAGCTCGGAAAGGCTGTAAATCTCCTGACCGTGCTTCGGGCGTTTGCGCTTCCGTTTGGAGGAGGCGGCCAGATGTCCCTGCGTGATGAGGGCGAAGCCCGCGCCCGGGTACTCAAAGCCGGCCGAAAGGCTGCCGGGGAGCACAAGAATCTTGCCGGGAAGCGGGGCGTCCGGCTCGGTCAGGTATTCGGCGGGAAGCCCCTGCGCGCGCAGGTCCTCAGCCAGGGCGACGGCGGCGCGCTCGGTGCCGGCGAGCACCACACAGGCCGTTTTGGTGGAGATGAGACCCTCTAGATCCTCCTTGAGCAGGGCTACGCTGCCGCCCCAGACCGAAAGCTGGCGAGCGGTGAAGTTGACAAGAGCGTGAAGCGGCGCGTCGTAGCTGCCGCGGACGAAGGCGTCCAGGTAGACCGTCCGCCTGCGCGCGCATTCAGTCTGAGCGTAGGCCCAGTCGCCCGCGTGGATGTCCAGCCCCTTGCAGAGCACACCCTCCTCCAGATAGGCCTTTAAGTCCTCGCCCGCCTGCCATTGGGTCGAGCGCACGCGCTCCTTGATGCGGACCGGTTCGGAGAGAAAGACGAGCTCTCCGGAGTCGATGTAGTCGAACAGGGTGGCGGTGCGCGGGTAGAGGATGGGGAGGAATTTATCCAGCGAACCGAGCGTCGCCCCGGCGCGCAGCTTTTCTGCCTCCTTCGCGAGCACCTCCTTCGCGGCCTTTGCGGCCTTGCCGCGCAGGGCGGCGGAGAGAGCGTCAATGCGGTCGGCAAGCTGCTCCGGGGAGGAAAGGATCGATTCGGTGGAGGGGGAGAGGGTGATCTCCTCAATGCTTTCGGTCCGACGCTGGGTTTCGGGGTCGAAATAGGCGAGGGTGTCGATTTCATCCCCCCAGAATTCGGCGCGCGCGGGCTGCGGCGCGCCGGGAGTGAAGAAATCGAGAATGCCGCCGCGCACGGCGAACTGGCCCGCGCCCTCCACCTGCACCGCCCGTTCATAGCCGCAGCGAACCAGGGCCTCCACCGCCGCGTTTAAAGAGATCTGCTGCGCGGGGCGGAGAGAAAAGGTGCGCTGCTTCAGCTCCTCGGGCGGGATGGTGTACTGCAGCGCGGCGTCGATGCAGGCGATGACGGCGCGCGCAGAGGAGGACGGGGCGACCAGGCGGGAGAGCGCGGCCAGACGCTGGTGCTCGTATTCGCGCGACTGCCCCTCCGTGTCCCGAAAATTGAAATCCCGGCTGGGGTAGACGAAAGACTCCACCCCGAGAAAGGAGAGATCATTGGCAAAGCGTTGAGCCTCGGCTTCGTCGGCCGCAATGACCAGCGCACCGCGGCCGAGGTCGGCGCACAGGGTGGCGATGAGATGGGCCTTGTGAATGCCCGAAAGCCCGGTCGCCGCGCTGGAAAGTCCGCCGGCCTCCACGGCGGCGCACAGGGAGCGGTATTCCGGCAGGGCCTGCAAAATGCGTGTGAGGAAATTCATGGCTCCTCCAAGGTTTCTGATGGATTTGGCAGCGAATAGGAATTTATGGCACAGCCGCAAAGAGGGACACGCTGTGCGCCCCCGCGTGCGGCGTAAACGATACCGCCCGCGCAACAGGCAAGCCTAGCTGTTGAAGCGGTTCATGGCCTCGTCGATTTTGCCCGCGACCATAAGCTCCACCGCGTCGGCGGCGTGTCCGGCCGCCTCCGAAAGCAGCTTCTGCTCCTCCGCCGAAAAGGTGGAGAGCACCCAGTCGGCCAGATTCCATTCGGGATTGGGCTTGGAACCGATGCCCAGCTTGACGCGGGGGAAGGTGTCCTTGCCGGAGAGATAGATGATGTTTTTCATGCCGTTTTGCCCGCCGTCGCTCCCCTTGCGGCGGATGCGCAGCCTGCCGGGGGCGAGGGAGATATCGTCCAGCAGGATAATGACCCGCTCGGGCGGAATTTTATAAAAACGCATGGCCTCGGTGACCGATTGACCGCTGAGGTTCATGAAGGTCTGCGGCTTGAGCAGCAGGACGCGGCGCCCGCCAAGGGACGCATCTCCGCACAGAGCTTTGAATTTCAGCTGCTTCATCCGCACGCCGTGCCGCTCGGCGAGGACGTCGAGCGCTGCAAATCCGGCGTTATGGCGGGTGTTTTCATATTTTTTGCCCGGATTTCCGAGCCCTACGACCAGGTATTCCACCGGTCCGCGCGGCGTGGCGGACGGCTGTTTGCGAAAACGGAACATGTCAAGAAACCTCATTTTCTGAAAAGAATGGGAGATATTGTAAAAAACAGGGGAAACCGGGAAACAGACTTATGGCGGGATAGGAAATCCTACCCCGCCTGTCAAAGCGATTCAAATGCTGTTTTCCGGAAGAGAGCCGGGCGGAAACGCGGAAAAGCCCTTCTCAGACGAACATGGGAGAGACCGGCTTGTCCTCGTAAATGCGCTCGATGGCCTCTGCAAAGAGGGGAGCGACCGGAAGAATGGTGAAGTTGGGCAGCATGCGCTCCTCGGGAATCTGGATGGTATCGAGAAGGATGAGCTCCTTGATGGGGCTCGCGGCGATGCGGTCGATGGCCGGCCCGGAGAGAACGGCGTGGGTGGCGGCCGCGTTGACTTCGATTGCGCCGCCCTTTTCCAGAATGGCGGCGGCGGCGTTGCAGAGGGTGCCGGCGGTGTCGATCATATCGTCGACCAGGATGACCCGCTTGCCGCGCACGTCGCCGATGATGTTCATCACCTCAGAGACGTTGGCCTTCTGGCGGCGCTTGTCGATGATGGCGAGGGGACAGCCCAGGCGGGCGGCAAAGTTTCTGGCGCGGGTGACCGAGCCGAGGTCGGGGGAAACGACGACGAAATCATCCGGATGTCCGCCAATCTTTTCGCGCAGGAAGGAGGCCAGCAGGGGCGCGCCGAGCAGATGGTCGACGGGGATGTTGAAGAAGCCCTGAATCTGGGGAGCGTGCAGGTCCATGGTCAGCACCCGGTCGGCGCCGGCGGTGGAGAGCAGGTCGGCGACCAGCTTGGCCGAGATCGGGTCGCGGGCCTTGGCCTTGCGGTCCTGGCGGGCGTAGCCGAAGTAGGGCATGACGGCGGTGATGCGCGCGGCCGAGGCGCGCTTCATGGCGTCAATCATGATGAGCAGTTCCATGATGTGGTTGTTGACCGGCTCGCAGGTCGACTGGACGATAAAGCAGTCCGAACCGCGCACCGATTCATGCAGCGAGACCGAGATTTCGCCGTCGCTGAAGGTGCTTACGTCCGACTTGCCGAGCGGGAGTCCGAGCGATTCGGCGATCTGTTTGGCCACGGGACGGTTGGAGTTGGCAGTGAAAATTTTGATATCCTTGCCGTGAAAATTCATGATTCTGATTCCCCCTGCATATTTTTGCCGCCCCGCTTCCCTGAAAATGAGACGGCTGTCCTTCAAAGCCGCTGCATAAAAACGGCTTAATTGCCCCTTGAAAATTGAGAAAAAAAGAAGCGCGTCCCGGCCGGAAAAATTAGGCCGAAACCACGCAGCAAATTATTTGTGTAAAGAGAAGAGGGTACAACGCGAAAGGCCGGAGCAACTCCAGCTTGCACGGGACGGCGTTGTACAGTGTGCAGTCATGCTTCAAGTCCTCCGTTTTTCATGGTGCAGCGCGTTCTTATGTACCCATTATCTCAACAACCGCGCCATTTTTCAAGGCTAAATTGTCGTTTTGTTAAAGTTAATTGTTTTTAACAGGATGCAAACTGAATTATCGGTTGATTTTTTAAGAAAAAAGGATAGTAATGCCAACGAATTTTTGGTATAATACAAAAATGAGCTTTCGGCATGAAATGGAATTGTGTGTGGAGGCTCTTTTACTCACACGGCGTGGGCAAAATGCCACCCGATTTTAGTAGGAGGTAGTTGTTGATGAGCCAAAAGTACGTATACCTTTTCTCGGAAGGTAACGGCAAAATGAGAGAACTGCTCGGAGGCAAGGGCGCGAACCTCGCGGAGATGACCGTGCTTGGCATGCCGGTACCGCAGGGCTTTACCGTGACCACCGAGGCCTGCACCCGTTATTACGAGGACGGCAGGAAGATTGCGCCCGAGATTGAAGAGGAAATTTACAAGAATCTTGCCAAGATGGAAGAGATCGCCGGCAAGAAATTCGGCGACCCGAAGAACCCGCTGCTTGTGTCGGTCCGTTCGGGCGCGCGCGCTTCCATGCCCGGCATGATGGATACCATCCTCAACCTGGGCCTCAATGACACCGTCGTCGAGGGCCTGGCCGCTCTGACCAACAATCCCCGCTTCGCCTACGACTCTTATCGCCGCTTCATCCAGATGTTCTCCGACGTCGTCATGGAGCTGCCCAAGTCGGAGTTCGAGCGGATCATTGACAAGATGAAGGAAGACAAAGGCGTCAAGATGGACACCGAGCTGACCGCCGACGATCTCAAGGAGATGGTGGTCGCTTTCAAGGCCTTCTACAAGGAGAGAAAAGGCTCCGACTTCCCCACCGAGCCCAAAGAACAGCTCATGGAAGCCGTCAAGGCCGTTTTCCGTTCGTGGGACAACCCCCGCGCCAACGTCTACCGCCGCATGAACGACATCCCCTATTCCTGGGGCACCGCCGTCAACGTGCAGACCATGGTCTTCGGCAACACCGGAGACACCTCCGGCACCGGCGTCGCCTTCACCCGCGACCCCGCCACCGGCGAAAAGAAGCTCTTCGGCGAGTTCCTGATGAACGCCCAGGGCGAGGACGTCGTGGCCGGTATCCGCACTCCCCAGACCATCGATCAGCTCAAGGACGTCATGCCCGAGGTGTACGAGCAGTTCGCCGCCACGGCGCAGCGCCTGGAGGATCACTACAAGGATATGCAGGACATGGAGTTTACCATTGAGAACGGCAAGCTCTACATGCTCCAGACCAGAAACGGCAAGCGCACCGCCGCCGCCGCCCTCAAGATCGCCGTCGACCTCGTGGACGAAGGCATGATCTCCGAGGAAGAGGCCGTGCTCCGCGTGGAGCCCAAGCAGCTCGACGCGCTGCTGCATCCCCAGTTTGACGCCGCCGCCCTCAAGGCCGCGAAGCCCATCGGCAAGGGCCTGGCCGCTTCCCCCGGCGCCGCTTGCGGCAAGGTGGTCTTCACCGCCGAGGACGCCAAGGCGTGGGCCGAGAAGGGCGAGAAGGTGGTCCTGGTCCGTCTGGAGACCTCCCCTGAGGACATCGAAGGCATGGCCGCCGCCCAGGGTATCCTGACCGTCCGCGGCGGAATGACCTCCCACGCCGCCGTTGTGGCGCGCGGCATGGGCACCTGCTGCGTCTCCGGCTGCGGCGAAATCCAGATCAGCGAAGAGGACAAGTACTTCTCGCTGGGCGGAAAGACCATCAAGGAGGGCGACTACATCTCCCTTGACGGTTCCACCGGCGCGATTTACGGCGAAGCCGTTCCGACGGTTGAGGCCGCCATCTCCGGCAACTTTGACCGCTTCATGAAGTGGGCCGACGCCGCCCGCGTGCTCAAGGTCCGCACCAATGCCGACAATCCGCGCGACACCGCCCAGGCCGTCAAGTTCGGCGCCGAGGGTATCGGTTTGTGCCGCACCGAGCACATGTTCTTTGAAGGCGACCGCATCAAGGCTATCCGCGAGATGATCGTCTCCAAGACGGTTGAAGAGCGCAAAGCTGCTCTGGCCAAGATTCTTCCCCTTCAGCAGGGCGACTTCGAAGAGATGTACCGCGTGCTGGAAGGCCGTCCCATGACCGTCCGTTTCCTCGATCCTCCGCTGCATGAGTTCGTCCCCACCAAGGAAGAGGATATCGTCGAACTCGCGGGCGAAATGAAGATCACTGTGGAAGACCTCAAGAACGTCATCGACGGTCTGCATGAGTTCAACCCGATGATGGGCCACCGCGGCTGCCGCCTGGCCGTCACCTATCCGGAAATCGCCGAGATGCAGACGACCGCCGTCATCAACGCGGCCATCGCCGTCAACAAGGAGCATCCGGATTACAACATCGTTCCCGAGATCATGATCCCGCTCGTCGGCGAGGTCAAGGAGCTCAAATATGTCAAGGACGTCGTCACCGCGACGGCCGACAAGCTCATCGCCGAGGCCGGCGTGGATCTGAAGTACCACGTAGGCACCATGATTGAGATTCCGCGCGCCGCTCTGACCGCCGATGAGATCGCCGAGGAGGCCGAGTTCTTCAGCTTCGGCACCAACGATCTGACCCAGATGACCTTCGGCTTCAGCCGTGACGATGCCGGCAAGTTCCTCGAGTCCTACTATGAGACCAAGATTTACGAGTCCGATCCCTTCGCCCGTCTCGATCAGAAGGGCGTTGGCAAGCTCGTGAAGATGGCCGCCGATCTCGGCCGCAAGACCCGCCCCGACATCAAGCTGGGCATCTGCGGCGAGCACGGCGGAGACCCGTCCTCCGTCGAGTTCTGCCACAATATCGGCCTGAACTATGTCTCCTGCTCGCCCTTCCGCGTGCCGATTGCCCGCCTCGCCGCCGCGCAGGCCGCCATCAAGGAGAAGAACGCGTAAATCTCTGTTTTTCCATTGATCAAAAGTCGTCCGTCCCAAACGGGGCGGGCGGCTTTTTGTGTTTTGGGAAGCGGCAGAATCACGGCGTCTCTTGGGAATACCCTGGAAATTCTGGAGTCCGGAGCCTGCCCTTGGGTGCAACTACCTGGAACGGGCTGTTGCCGACAAACTCAACATCGTGGAGGTTCTCGACCACATTTTTGCTAAAGAGGCCAAATCCAATGACACCCCCCTTTTTGAAAATAAATTTAAGACGAAAAAATACCACCACGGCTGTTTCAAACCATGATGGTATTTCTCAAATTTCAAATTTATAGCCAATGCCGTAGACGCTTTTTACATAGTCCGGCAGATCGTGAGCAACCTTTAGCTTCTTCCGCAAGTTGCTCACATAGTTGTAGTGGTATTCTAATAATTTTCGACATAAAACTTCTATGTCAATTTCCAATTCTGGCTCTCTGTCTGTAGCTTCACCATGTGGGCATAGAGGCCGTTTTGTTCCAGCAGTGTTTCCGGTGCGCCTTCTTCCGCCACAGTTCCTTCCGAAAGCACCACGATCTTGTCCGCCCCGGCCACGGTGCGCATTCGGTGGGCGATCACCAGCAC
>CABSLJ010000038.1 GCA_902478455.1 uncultured Oscillospiraceae bacterium
TCCCAGGATGCGGCGGCCTTTTGACAGACTTTTTCAGAAGACGCGCTTCCGGTTACACAAGTTCAAGGTCGCAGAAGCTGCGGGTCTTGACCGATTCCCTGGCAGTCAGGCAGGACAGGGCGCTCATGATGCCCGCCTCCAGCGGAGCCATCGACCGGCCGCCCGCGATGATCTCGGCAAAGTTGAGGCTTAATGCCGTGTCCCCGCCGAAGTGGGGGAGATGGGCGGTGTCGAGATGATGGGTGCTCACCTTGGGGAGCATGTGGGAGTAAACGGTGGCGGTGCTGGTGTAGAAATCGAAATCGATGGTGCCCTTGTAGCCGATGAAGCGAGCGCCGCGCTTTTTGGCATCCTTGCGGACGAAGAAGTTCTGGGAATAGACGGCGTGCTTGCCTTCGGGATATTCGAGCAGCATGGAGGCCATATCGTGATTGCCGACGTCCACGCCGAAGACGCAGTAATCGCCCTGGGCGTCCTCCTCCAGGCAGCGCTTGAGCACATTGTAGGAGCTTTCGGGGCAGGTTTTGTATTCGGGGCAGTCGACGCACTTGAGCCCGGCGGGCTTGTCGCCCTTGAAAATCTGCTTGCTCTCGGTGGCGCAGACGCTTCTGGGATACAGACCGAGCACATAGTTGATGTAGTCGATGTCATGGGTGGCCTTTTGCAGGAAGAGACCACCGGTGCGGCTGTCGTCCCGGTACCAGCTGCGGTAGTAGACGCGGCCGTAGGGGACGTTGTTGGTCGCCTGAACCTGCTGGATTTCGCCGATTTCACCGCTTTGGACGATGTCGCGCACCAGCTGGAGGATGGGAGCGCCGCGCAGGGGGAAGGAGACGAGGGCCTGGCTCTTGTAGTCCTTGGAAGCGCGGTAGAGGGCGCGCACCTGGTCGAGGGTGATGGAGACCGGCTTTTCAAGCAGCATGGGAATGTTCCGCTTCATGACGCGGATGGCTTCCTCGGTGTGGGAATCGCAGTTGGTGCCTATGATTACGCCGTCGGGGGACATGGCGTCGAGCATTTCGTCGGCATCGGTGAAGAAGCGGGTGTCGGTGTAGGGCACGCCGAATTTCTCAAGCTGCCCCTTTGCGTAGTCGAAGTCCCGGTCGCACACGGCGCAGAGGGTAAAGTCGATCTCGGCGACGCACATGGATTTGAGCACGGTGCAGGTTCTCAGTCCGCAGCCAATGGCGGCGATTTTCATAGCAGGTCCTCTCCTTTTTCAACTGTTTGTCGGCGTGCGCCGGTCTCCCCCGCAGGCGGGGGAGGGACGCGTTTTTATGACCATTGAAAAAATCACCCGGCAAGGAGCGAGGCGAAACACAGCCCGTCCAGGCTCCGGTCAGGCGGCTTGATCAGCGATGCTAGGAGCATTATAGAGCATCGTCCGCCAAAATGCAAGGGGGCAAAACCAAAGGGATAAAGATGGGATTAGAAGAGAAAAACGGCAGGCAAAAAGACCGCCTCCCTCCCGCCTGTACGGCGCGCGGGGGACGGCCTGAGCGTTATGGTTTTTCAAATGACAATCCCGCCGTTGGGGCTTAAGACCTGCCCGGTCAGAAAGCGCGCGCCGGGCGAGGCGAGAAACAGCGCGGTGTGGGCGACGTCCTCCGGCCGACCGATGACGCCCAGCGGGGTTTCCTCCCGCAGCGCGCCGAGGGTTTCCTCCGTGAGCTGAGCGTTCATGTCGGTCTCGATCACGCCGGGGGCGATGCAGTTGACCCGCACGCCCGAAGGCCCCAGTTCCTTGGCGAGCGCCTTGGTAAAGCCGATGACGGCGGCCTTGGCCGCCGAGTAGTGCACCTCGCACGAGGCGCCGGCGATCCCCCAAATGGAGGAGAGGTTGAGGATCACGCCTTCCCCCCGGCGCAGCATCTGCGGGAGTGCGGCCTGCGCGCAGTGAAAGGCCCCCTTGACGTTGACGGCGAACATCCTGTCCCAGTCCGCCTCGGTCAGGTCGCCGAAAAGCTTTTGCTGGGCGACGCCGGCGTTGTTGACAAGCACGTCAATCCGTCCAAGAGAGGAGAGCGTCCGCTCCACCATGGCGAAGGCCTGGGCGCGGTCGGCGACGTCGGCCTGAAAGCACTCGGCTGTGTGGCCCCCGGCGCGCAGCTCGCTTTGCAGCGCGGCGGCCCGCTCCTCAGACGCGCGGTAGCCGATGGCGATCTCATATCCGTTTTCGGCGAAGAGGCGGGCGCAGGCCGCGCCGATGCCCCGGGAAGCGCCGGTGATAAGCGCCACTTTTCTCAAGACGAATCTCCCTTTCCGCATAGGCTCTGCATGATGCCAGTATAGCACACAAACCGATTTCAGCCAAGGAACAAAATCGCACGGCCTCTCATTCCTGCTTGATCGATACGTTTGAAGCCGAAGTGCGGAGCGGCGCTTGTTGAGGAACAGACCTTGGAAGGGCGCGCGCAGAATGGGCGGGAACAGTTTGTCTGTGTCGTCAGTCGCTGTCAGGGCCTTCAATCATGAGACGGATTGCGGTTTTAAAGCCATTGACATATGCCTGTGTGGTTTCCTGTTCCAATTCGCCGCCCCGGGATATCATGACCTCGGTGTATTCCTCTCGGAGCTCGTCTGATAGCTTACTTAAAAAGGCTTTTTCTTTTTCATCGGTCCTTTGTCTGAGCTCCCAATATTTTGCGGGCTGCAGGTGAACGTGTTCCCAAGAGGGATTGAACCCATGAAAGATTGTTTCCATGCTTTGCTGCATAACTTGTCCTCCTTTGTTAGGCTGTTGATCCGAGTCACCTGTATACTAGCACAGAAACAATCCGGTTTGGGAATCTATCTGCTATCCAGATAATTTTCTGGAACCAAAAGCATACAACGGCAGGAAGCTGCTATTGTCCGCCGGACTGCGCAGAAAAAATTGGGCAATCGGCCGGTTCCATCGGTGGAGAATGTACCGTTTTTCCAAAAAACATTTGTCCGCCCAAAACCTTTCATTTCCCGGTTGTATTCGCGGCCGGAAGGGTATATACTCGGATCAAACCGAATAGATATCGTTTTCTATACTTCTAAAAAATCAAAGGAGGGAATTCTTGTGAAAGGCAATCTCAACGGCGCTTCCTTTGTCTCCACCAAAGCGGGGGACGAATATTGCGGGTACTGTCTGGCGGACGGTGTTCCCGTGCTTTCCTGCCGCTGCGAGGGAGGGGAGGAGGTCGCCCTGCGCTGCGAGGGCCTGGTCCTGGAAACGGGCCGGGACTACCTGATCGAATTCGACTATCTCAAGTCGATGGACGTCACGGCAAAGAACTGGTCGGTGTTGACCCTGGCCGGGACCGATTGCCCCGAGGGCGGCGATTTTTCCATCCTCCAGGGGGATTACAGCGTCCGGGGGGCGCTTGCCGTCCTCTGCCAGGGAGAGCATCATGTGATAAGCAATCTTTTCCTGCCGGATGAGCGGTATGTGCATTTCTCCCTTTTGGTGGGGGCGGACGGCGGATACACATTGTTCATCGGCGGACGGTTCGTCGGCGGCTTCCGGCCCAAAATCCCCGCGGGGAAAAATCCCAAATCCATCGTCCTGGGGGCGGGGGAGGACACGGGAGAGGTGTCCGGCTGGGCCTTCTGGAAGAATTTCTCCCTGCGCGATGCGACGGGGGACGGCGTACGCATCGGCGTGCGGGAAAGCTACCGGCAGGGCGGCGCGAGTCTGCTGGAAATCCGCGCGCCGCAGTCGGACCTTGTCTTCAATGCGCGCGCCCTGCGCGGGGCCAATCTCTATACCCAGGGGGACTGGGTCTACCCCGGCTTTACGCGTGAATCATCGCTTTTCGGGCGGACGTTTGCCGACGCCGACCAGCTGGGCACCTTCGCCCTGCGCTGGGTGGGCAACTGCTACAAGAACCCTGATTCCGGCAGGATTGAGCTGCAATGCCACACCGATTACGGCCTGGAGGTCAACCGCGTCTCGGGCCGTTCGGGCGCGTTTACCACCTACACCCGCGCCGACTTCTGTCCCATTGCGGGCGCGGCGAGCTACTATTTCTTTGAGGAACTGCCGGGCGTCTATTATGTGGATCTCGCGCTCAGGCGCGTCAATCCGCGCAAGGCCTCCAGCTATTCCCTGGCCTTTATGATGTTTACCGAGGGCCCCGGCAGCCAGCAGACCGATTGTCCGGAGAAGTACAACGGCTTCCGGATATGGCATGAAAGCAGGCACACCGATTACTTCTACGGGGCCGATTACCATCTGGAAAGCGACTGTCCGGCGCCAAAAAAGGGGGAAGGCGTCTTCCTTCGCTGGGAGAGCGACAAGGACGGCGGATACTTCGGCGCGTGGTACCACCCGCGCAACATGAAATTTACCCGAGGGGCAGTGGTCTGCCAGAAGGACGGCCAAAACGACTGGGCCGAAAATCCGCCCGCCGGGATGATCCTGCGGACGGAGGATCTGCATGCCTGCTGGGTGTGCAACCGGGAGGAGTACATGTCGATTGTGCCGAACCTCCGGCTTGCGCCGATGTATGAGGTCGGGGACAAAGCGAAGACGCGGCTGATCTGCTTCTGCGCTCATCCCGACGGACCGCTCGACAGCGACGAGGCGATTGAAAACCTCGATTTCGCCTTCAACCATCCGCTGCGGGCGTTGTCTCCCGTTCTGCGGCCGGGAGAGGAAGTGAGGGTCTGCGTGCGGGAGGAGGACGGCGTCGCCCGCCGGTGGCAGTTCGTGCAGCTCGACCCGGCCTTCGGCGCGCTGCGGACCGTGCTTCCGGTCTGCAGAGGCGGCGAGTCGCTCGGGGAAAAGCCGCTGGATACGCTCCTGCTGCTGCGGGACGTTCAGCCCGGCGAACAGAGGGAGCTGGGGATCTTGCCTCTTTCCCTGCGCAAGGGGGAGGGGCAGCTCTTTGAGGTGGTCAACGAGACGGGCGGTCTGCTGCGCGGCGTGACGGTGGAGCTCCCCTGTGAGCGCAGGGTGGCGGCCGTCAAGCACGAGCTGCACCGCATGACGCCCTTTGTTCAGGAGGGCGGCCTCCTCACCTTCACGGTCGACATTCAAAGCGGCGTGACCCAGATTGACCTGGATTACCAAGACGACTGAGAAAGGGGCGGTTTTTCCGTCCGACTGACAGACGGCCGGATGGACAAAGCGGAGGCATTGCTCCTCCGCTTTGTCCGCCGGGGAAAAGCGGGCGGCGAAGGCATGGGACGGCTGCAAAAAGGACCGCTGATGCGCCGCCCCGTGTAAAAATAGAGTTGACAAAATCCCGCCTGCGGGTATATGATAAAACAAATAAAACAAAAGCGCAGACAGGGAAGAGTACTTCGCCACTCCCCCTCCAGAGAGCCGCCGGCTGGTGCGAGGCGGCGGGGACCCGAAGGAAAATCGCCCTTGAGCTGTCCGCTGAAAGCGTATGCAAGTAAGCCGGAACGGTCACCCTCCGTTACAGGGGTCGGCATTCGGCCGCACGGCCCGATGCATGAGAGGTCTCCGCCCTTTTGCGCGGGGGCAATAAGAGTGGTACCGCGGAGGATAACCTTCGTCTCTTAACAAATGGAGACGTCGGTTGTCTTTTTTGTTGTATGCAGGAAAAGAAACGGCGGCCTCCCCCCTTTTTCCTGCAGCGCTATGCAGAAAACGGAGCAGAGCCGTCCGTCTGCAAGGCGGACCGGAAGGAAAGCCTGTTGCTTATTTTCCAGGAGGTGCAGCCATGCTGAAAACAGGAGCGCAAATCGTCGCCGAATGCCTGCTTGAGCAGGGGGTGGACACCGTCTTCGGCTATCCCGGCGGAGCGGTGCTCCATATTTACGACGCTTTCTATGAATACCGCGACCGCATCCGGCATATCCTCACCGCCCATGAGCAGGGCGCGGCCCACGCGGCCGACGGATACGCCCGCGCCACCGGCAGGACGGGCGTGGTCATCGCCACCTCCGGGCCGGGGGCGACCAATCTCGTCACCGGCATCGCCGCCGCTTATATGGATTCGGTCCCCCTGGTGGCCATTACCGGCAACGTCGCGGTGGACTTGTTGGGGCGGGACAGCTTCCAGGAGGTGGATATCACCGGCATCACCATGGCGGTCACCAAGCACAATTTTATCGTTAAGGACGTCCGCGACCTCGCCCCCGTGCTCCGGAAGGCCTTCCGCATCGCGGGGGAGGGCCGCCCCGGCCCCGTGCTGGTGGATATCCCCAAGGACGTGACCGCCAACGTCTGCGAATATGCGCCTCAGCCGCCCGCACGGCGCAGGCCCGCTGCCGCGCCGGACGGGAAGGCGCTCTCCCGCGCGCTGGAGATGCTCCGCAAGGCCCAAAGGCCCCTGATTTACGCCGGCGGCGGGGTGATCGCCTCCGGCGCGACCGAGCTGCTGGTCTCTTTCGCCGAGCGGCTGGACTGCCCCGTCTGCTGTTCGCTGATGGGCCTGGGCGGCTTCCCGGGGAATCATCCGCTTTACCTCGGCAACGTCGGCATGCACGGCGCGTGTGAAACCGGCCGCGCCACGGCCGACTGCGACCTGCTCGTCGCCATTGGGGCCCGGTTTTCCGACCGCGTGGCCGGCGACCGCTCGGCCTTCAGCAGGCAGGCGGAAATCCTGCACATCGACATCGACGAATCCGAGCTGGACAAAAACGTCTCTGTTTCCCTCGGGATTGCCGGGGATGTGGGAAACGTCCTTTCCGCCCTGCTCGAAGAGCTGCCGCAGCAGGAACACGCCCCCTGGAGGGCGGCCCTGTGCGCCCTGCGGGATCAAAGCCCCAGGACCGAACCGCTTCCCGATCCACAGGGGCCTCCCACCCCCGCGCACATCCTGCGCACTCTGCGGGGGCTGACCGGGGAGCACGACATCATCGCCACAGACGTCGGCCAGCACCAGATGTGGACGGCGCAGACCTACCGCTTTTTAAAGCCCCGCACCCTGCTGACCTCCGGCGGCCTGGGCGCCATGGGCTACGGCCTGGGCGCGGCCATCGGCGCGCAGGCGGCGCAGCCCTCCCGCCGCGTCGTTCTCGTCACGGGGGACGGCAGCTTCCACATGAACTTAAACGAGCTGGTCACCCTCGCCTCCTACGAACTTCCCATTGTGGTGGTCGTGATGAACAACACCGTGCTCGGCATGGTGCGCCAGTGGCAGAAGCTCTTTTACGGCAGCCGCTTTTCCCAGACCGATCCCCACAGAAAGACCGATTTCCCCGCCCTCGCGCGGGCCTTCGGGATCGAGGGACTGCGCGTCGACCGGGAGAGCGACGTCGAACCGGCGCTGGAGCGCGCCTTCTCCCTCGGCCGTCCGGTAGTGGTCGACTACCGCATCTCGCCCGACGCAAACGTTCTGCCCATGATCCCCCCCGGCGGCGGGGCCGACCAAATGATCACCGAAATGGAGTGAAGCGACGATGGAACGCAGGCAGATTCTTTCTATGCTGGTGCACAACCACCCCGGCGTGCTGCTGCGCATTACGGGGCTTTTCAACCGCAAGGGATTCAACATCGACAGTCTCACCGTCAGCGAGACGCACGATCCGCGCTTTTCCCGCATGACCATCGTCATCCGGGGGAACGACGCTCTCGCCGAGCAGGTGCGCCGCCTTGTCTCCAAGGTGGCCGACGTCAAGGAGGCCCGCATCCTGCCCGATGAAACGGCCGTTTTCGGCGAGCTGATGCTGATTAAGGTGTCGGCAGGGCCGGAGGACCGCGCGGCCGTCCACAAGATTGCCGTCACCTATGGGGCGGATGTGGTAAACATCGGCCAGCGCTCGATGACCCTGCAGGTCACCGGCGCGCCCGAAGAGCTCGACGAGCTGGTCACCCATCTGGGCAAGCAGGGCATCCTGGAGCTGGTGCGCACGGGGCTGACCGCCCTGGAAAAGGGAGACGGCTGCCTTGTTGACCATATCGCGGCCGACTGAAGCGCACACTCGACCCGGCAGACCTGAGAGGGGACGCCTGCGGAACGCGCCGTGTCCCCAAAAAAGGAGGAAACGCTATGAAACCCATCGTCGACCTGCTCGACTCCACCCTGCGCGACGGCGCGCAGGCGGAGGGGATTTCCTTTTCGGTGGAGGATAAGCTGAACATCGTCCGCAAGCTCGACGAGCTGGGACTTTCCTTCATCGAGGCGGGCAACCCCGGCTCCAATCCCAAGGACCTCGAATTTTTCCGCCGGGCCGCGCAGCTGCCCCTGAAGCGGGCGCAGCTCGCCGCCTTCGGCAGCACCCGGCGCAAAAACACGGCCGTGGAGGAGGATGAGAACGTCCGCGCCCTGCTCGCGGCGGACACCGAGCTCATTGTCCTCTTCGGCAAGGCATGGGCGCTCCACGTCAAGGATATCCTCTGCACCACGCCGGAGGAGAATTTCTCCATGATTGAGGACACCTGCCGCTTTTTCCGGGAACGGGGCAAGCGGGTCTTCTTCGACGCGGAGCATTTTTACGACGGCTACCGCGCGGACCCGGACTTCGCCCTCGAGGCGCTCGCCGCCGCCGCGCGCGGCGGGGCCGAATGCCTGGTGCTGTGCGACACCAACGGCGGCGGCTTTCCCGACGACATCTATGCCGCTACCCGGGCGGTGTGCGAACGGTTTACGCTGCCTGTGGGCGTACACACCCACGACGACGGCGGCATGGCCGTGGCCAACGCCGTCATGGGGGTGCGCGCGGGCGCGTCCCAGGTGCAGGGCACCTACCTCGGCTTTGGCGAGCGGTGCGGCAACGCCGACCTTTCCACCCTGATTCCCAATCTGCAGCTGAAGCTCGGCGTGCGCTGCATTCCGGCGGAAAACCTCCACCTGCTGACCGCTGCGGCCCGGCATATCGCCGAGGTGTGCAACGTCTCCCTGCGGCACAGCCATCCCTATGTGGGGGCGAGCGCCTTTGCCCACAAGGCCGGGATGCACGCCGACGGCGTCCTCAAGAACTCGGCTTCCTTTGAGCACGTCGATCCCGAGGCGGTGGGCAATGAGCGGCGGTTTTTGATGTCTGAGATTTCCGGACGCACGGCGGTGCTCCAGAAAATCCACCGCCTGTGCCCGGCGCTTACCAAGGATTCCCCCGAGACGGGGAGCATCATCGAGGCGCTGAAACGGCTGGAGCTTTCGGGCTACCAGTTTGAGGGGGCCGATTCCAGCTTTGAGCTGCTGGTCCGGAAGCACACCGGCACCTACAGGCCCTTCTTCCAGCTGGTCAATTACAAAATCCTCAGCGGGCGGCCCTCCGAGCCCGACTGCAGCGCCAGCGCCACCGTCAAGGTTCAGGTGGGCGACAAGCTCCAGCTCATGGCGGCCGAGGGAAACGGCCCGGTCAACGCGCTGGACAAAGCCCTCCGCAAGGCGCTCGAGGTGTTTTATCCGACGCTGGCGACCATGCATTTGATCGACTACAAGGTGCGCGTCATGGACTCCAAGGAGGCCACCGGCGCGAGCGTCCGCGTGCTGATCTCCTCGAGCGACGGCGCCGCCGTCTGGACGACGGTGGGCGTCTCTCACGACGTTGTGGAGGCCAGCTGGCTCGCACTGGTCGATTCGATTGAATACAAACTGATAAAGGATCTGGAGCGGAATGAAATTTAGCACCGGAAAGGGGAAGGCGAAAATGTGGGCGGTCTATGCGCTGCTTTCGGCCTTTTTTGCGGCGATCACCTCTATTCTGGCCAAGATGGGCATTGAAGGGGTGGACTCCAACCTCGCCACCGCCATCCGCACGGGCGTGGTGCTCGTGATGGCCTGGGCCATTGTTTTTATCACCGGCGTGCAGGGGCAGGTTGCGCACATCGGCCAGAGAAGCTGGATTTTTCTGGTGCTTTCCGGCCTGGCGACCGGGCTTTCGTGGCTTTTTTACTACAAGGCGCTGCAAATCGGGGAAGCCTCCAAGGTCGTTCCGGTGGATAAGTTGAGCGTGGTCATCGCCCTCGTGCTCGCCTTTGTGGTTCTGCATGAGAAGATCGACCTCAAGACGGTTGTGGGCGGACTGCTCATCACCGCGGGGACCTTTGTGATGATCCTCTGAGCGGGGCGCCGCCGCATTTTTTTCTTTGCTTTCCCGCTTCTTTCCTTTATAATAAATGTGACGCCTTCGGCGCCGCCCGCAGGACAAGGCTTGTCTGCGGGAACGGGATTCCGTTTTGTTTATCAGGGGCAACCCTTTTTCAGTAAAAGGAGGCAACAACCATGGGAATGACAATGACCCAAAAAATCCTGGCCGCCCACGCCGGCCTGCCTGAGGTCAAAGCCGGACAGCTCATCGAAGCGAAGCTCGACATGGTCCTCGGCAACGACATCACCTCGCCCGTCGCCATCAACGAATTTGAAAAATGCGGCGCTTCGTCGGTCTTTGACCGCAGCCGCATCTCCCTGGTGATGGACCACTTCACGCCGAACAAGGACATCAAGGCGGCCGAACAGTGCCGCCAGGTGCGTTCCTTTGCCGAGAAGTACGACATCGCCAACTTCTTTGACGTGGGAGAGATGGGCATTGAGCACGCCCTTCTGCCCGAGAAGGGCCTGGTCGGACCGGGCTACTGCGTGATCGGCGCCGACTCCCACACCTGCACCTACGGCGCGCTGGGGGCCTTCTCCACCGGCGTCGGCTCGACCGACATGGCCGCCGGAATGATCAGCGGCAAGGCGTGGTTCAAGGTGCCCTCCGCTCTGCGCTTTGTGCTCACCGGCAAGCCGAAGGGGTATGTCAGCGGCAAGGACATCATTCTGCACATCATCGGGACCATCGGCGTGGACGGCGCGCTCTACAAATCCATGGAGTTTGCCGGAGACGGGCTTGCCCATCTCTCGATGGACGACCGTCTGTGCATCGCCAACATGGCCATCGAGGCCGGGGCCAAGAACGTCATTTTCCCGGTGGACGACGTCCCCCGCGCCTACTGCAAGGGCCGCTTCCAGGGCGAGCCGGTGGAATACGCCGCCGACGAGGACGCCGAATACGACGCGGAATACGTCATTGCGCTCGACAAGCTGCGCCCGACCGTCTCTTTCCCCCATCTGCCGGACAACACCCGCACCATCGACGAGGTGGGCGAGGTGAAGATCGACCAGGCGGTCATCGGCTCGTGCACCAACGGCCGTATGGAGGATCTGCGCGCCGCCGCGGGCATCCTGAAGGGCCGCAGGGTGGCCAAGGGGGTGCGCTGCATCATTCTGCCCGGCACGCAGCAGATTTACCTCGACGCGCTGCGCGAGGGGCTTTTGGAAATCTTCGTTCAGGCGGGCGCGGTGGTCTCCACCCCGACGTGCGGACCCTGTCTGGGCGGACATATGGGCATCCTCGGCAAGGGGGAGCGCGCCGTGTCCACCACAAACCGCAATTTCGTCGGCCGGATGGGACATGTGGAGTCGGAGGTTTACCTCGCCTCTCCCGCCGTGGCGGCCGCCAGCGCCGTGACCGGTTACATCACCGATCCGGAAAAGCTCTGAGAAGGAGGATGCACAGATGAAAGTAAAGGGAACCGTCCATAAATACGGGGACAACGTGGATACCGACGTCATCATCCCCGCGCGCTATCTCAATACCGCCTCCCACAAGGAGCTGGCGGCCCACTGTATGGAGGACATCGACAGGGACTTTGTCGCAAGGGTGAAGCCCGGGGACATCATGGTCGGCGTCAAGAACTTCGGCTGCGGCTCCTCCCGCGAGCACGCGCCCATCGCGATCAAGGCGTCGGGCGTTTCCTGCGTGATCGCCTCCACCTTCGCCCGCATTTTTTACCGCAACGCCATCAACATCGGTCTGCCCATCCTCGAGTGCGACGCCGCTTCTCGCGACATCTCCGCCGGGGATGAGGTGGAGGTGGATTTCGACACCGGCGTCATCCGCAACCTGACAAACGGCAGGAGCTACCAGGCCGAACCCTTCCCGCCCTTTATTCAGAATATTATCCAAAAGGGCGGGCTTTTAAAGAGCCTGGCGGAAGAAAAATAGATTTTTTGCAGCAGCGCCCCCGGGCGGAATTTGATTTCCGACCGGGGGCGCGTTTATGGGGAAAATGCAGCGGCTTGCTTCATTGCTGCACAACGCAGTCGAATGTGGACTTTTTGGCAGCGCCATTCTTTTTCTGTGATAGGCTTAGAATATCACACAAGGATAGGAGCAAAAGCAATGCAGCAAATTTTAAAAAACTATTATTACGGAGACAATCTCCTAAGCGAGACCTCGTATCCCAAAACAGAACAATGGATGCGGCAGAGAAAACAGATCGATGAGCTGGAAACGCAGTTCCTGGCCGAGATTTCTGCGGAAAAAAAAGAATATGAGGAGATCATGACGAAGTATTTGGAATTAATGGCGCTTTACGAAGAGCATTCCTTCTTGGAAGGGTTCCGGCGCGGCGTCCGGCTGTCAACCGCATGTATTGCGGGAGGTCCGCAGGTGTAAGTAGGGGCGCACACTGTGCGCCCCTACTGAATATCTACCGAGAGCAAACAATCTGTAAATGTGCTTTGCAGTATGATTATTGTCTGCCGGGGGCAAGATAGGCAGAGAATTTCTTAGGCAAAACACAGACTTACTGCTTGACAAATCGGGCTATTGGTCGTATGATGGATATAGACCCCCTGGGGGAGGGGGTGGATCGACAAAGGAGAACCGCTATGAAGACAGAAAAATTTCAAGTTACGGGCATGACCTGCACGGCCTGCTCGGCCCATGTGGAGAAAAGCGTCGGCAAGCTTGAGGGCGTCGCCTCCGTGGGCGTAAGCCTCTTGCAGAATCAGATGAACGTCGTGTATGACGACAGCCTGCTTTCCGCCGAAGCGATTGAGAAGGCGGTGGAGGACGCCGGCTATCACGCCTCTATGCTCAGCGGGGCTGCGGAGACCGGACGCGGAGAGGCCCGCACGCGGGAGAATCCCATGGCGCGGGAGATGGCCGATATGAAGAAACGGCTGATCGTTTCCTTCATCTTTCTGATTCCGTTGTTTTACATCTCCATGGGGCATATGGCGGGACTGCCGCTGCCCTCCGTCTTTCACGGGACGCAGAACGCCCTTGTCTTTGCATTTACGCAGTTTCTGCTCTGCCTGCCCATTGTATTTATCAACAGAAAGTATTATTCGGTGGGATTTAAAACGCTTGTAAAGGGCGCGCCCAACATGGATTCGCTCATCGCCATCGGTTCGGGCGCGGCGCTGCTGTACGGCGTCTTTGCTATTTACAAGATCGGCTACGGTCTCGGTCACGGGGATATGGAGACCGTTTCCCACTACTCGATGGACCTCTACTTTGAATCGGCCGCCATGATCCTCGCCCTCATCACGCTGGGCAAGTTCCTGGAGACCCGCTCCAAGGGCAAGACCTCGGAGGCCATCTCCAAGCTGATGGACCTGGCCCCGCAGACGGCCGTCGTCGTGCGCGGCGGAGAGGAGCGGGAGGTTCCGGTTGAGGAGGTGACCGTCGGAGACGTGGTGCTCGTTCGTCCCGGGGGAAGCATCCCGGTCGACGGCGTTATTCTCGAGGGAAGCTGTTCGGTGGACGAATCGGCCATCACAGGGGAGAGCATCCCGGTGGAAAAGCACGCGGGGGACAAGGTCATCGCCGCCACGGTCAACCGAGCGGGCTTCATCCGCTTTGAGGCTACCAAGGTCGGGGACGACACCACTCTTTCCCAGATCATCCGCCTGGTCGAGGAGGCGGGGGCCTCCAAGGCGCCTATCGCCAAGCTGGCCGACAAGGTCAGCGCCGTCTTTGTGCCGGTGGTTATCGGCATCGCCCTGCTGGCGACCGTTATCTGGCTGCTGTGCGGCTATTCGTTTGAATTCGCCATGTCCATCGGCATTTCGGTGCTCGTCATCTCCTGCCCCTGCGCGCTCGGCCTGGCCACGCCCGTGGCCATCATGGTGGGCACCGGCAAGGGGGCCGAGCAGGGCATCCTGATCAAATCGGCCGAAGCGCTGGAGACCGCCCATCTGGTGGACACCGTCATTCTGGACAAAACCGGCACCATCACCGAGGGCAAGCCGCGCGTGACCGACCTGCTCTGCGCCGGCGGCGTGACCGAGGAGGAGCTGCTGCGCTGCGCCGCCTCGATTGAAAAGCCCTCCGAGCATCCGCTGGCCGAGGCCATTCTGACGGCGGCCGAAGAGCGGGGACTCTCTCTGGTCGAAGCAAAAGACTTCTCCGCCGTGCCGGGCGAAGGGATTGAATGCCTGCTGGAGGGAAAACGGTACATCGCCGGCAACCGCAAACGCATGGAGCGCGCGGGACTCGGGCTTTCGGCCTTCCTTTCGGCCGAACAGGCCTTTGCCGACGACGGCAAGACCCCCCTCTACTTTGCCGATGAGGACCGCGTGCTCGGACTCATCGCCGTGGCGGACGTCATCAAAGAAACGAGCGCCGAGGCCATCCGCGCCCTCGAGGGGATGGGCATCGAGGTGGTCATGCTCACGGGCGACAACCGCCGCACCGCCGAGGCGATACAGCGCCGGCTGGGGCTCGGCCGGGTGATCGCCGAGGTGCTTCCGCAGGATAAGGAAAGAGAGGTCCGCGCCCTGCAGGAGGCCGGGCGCAGGGTCGCCATGGTGGGAGACGGCATCAACGACGCGCCGGCGCTGACCCGCGCGGACGTGGGAATCGCCATCGGCGCGGGGACCGACGTCGCCATCGAATCGGCTGACATCGTCCTCATGAAAAGCGACCTGCTGGATGTGGTGACCGCCGTCGAGCTCAGCCGTTCGGTCATCCGCAACATCAGGGAAAATCTCTTCTGGGCCTTTTTCTACAACATCATCGGCATCCCGCTCGCCGCCGGGGCCTTTTTCCCGCTGCTGCAGTGGAGGATGAACCCGATGTACGCCGCCGCCGCGATGAGCCTGAGCTCGGTGTGCGTCGTTTCCAATGCGCTGCGTCTGCGGCTGTTTCAGCCGCGGCGCATGAAAAAGCGGAAGCAAATTCTTCAGGCGCAGCCTGTGGAACATCAGAAAGGAGTACAAAGCATGGAAAAGATCGTGAAGGTTGAGGGTATGTCCTGCGGACACTGCGCGGCCAGAGTGGAAAAGGCGCTCGCCGCCGTGCCCGGCGTGAATGAGGCGAAGGTCGATCTCGATTCCAAGACCGCCCGGGTGACGCTTACCGCCGCCGTTTCCGACGACGCGCTCAAGGCCGCCGTCAGCGACGCGGGCTATGACCCGATTTCCGTGGAATAAGGGGGCATCTATGAAAGCCGAACGGACCAGTGTGGATGCCCTGCTCAAAACGGCCCGCGGCCAAATCGACGGCCTGTTGAAAATGGTGGCGGAGGACCAGTATTGCATCGATATCTGCAATCAGATTCTGGCCACCCAGTCGGTGCTGCGCCGGGCCAACAAGGAAATCCTGCGCGCCCATATGGACTGCTGTGTCAAAGAGGCCTTTGAGGCGGGCAATTCGGAGCAGAAGATTGAAGAAATCCTCTCCCTGCTCGACAAGCTGGGAAAATAGAGACATCCCCCGGCGGCCGGATTTCAAATCCAGTCGCCGGGGGCGTTTTATGGGCTGTGAATGGGCGTTTCCGCGGGCGGCGCGTGTATTTCTTCCTCCTTTTGGGCATTCTGTATTTTCAGGAGGGAGCAGCATGGAGGAACGCTCATTGTCCCGGCAGGTTGTAATCGTCTGGCGGCTGCGCGGAACGCTTCTGGCGGTAGCCGCCGCCTTTCTGTGCGGCGCTCTGGCCGTTTTCAGCCGGACGCTCGCCCTTCTGTGCGCCTCTTTTGGAGGCGCGGCATATCTGCTTTTCATGGTCTGGTATTGTAAGGCGCGGTTTGAGAGTACGACCTACGCCCTGCTGCCAGGCGTTCTTCTGCTGCGCTGCGGCGTATTTTTCCAAAAGGAGATTCGCCTGGAGTTTGCCCGCACGCAGTTCTGCGAGCTGATGCGCAGTCCCGCCGAGCGGGCGTTGGGGCTCGCCGGCCTCACGCTGCACGCGGCGGGGGCGAGGCTGCGGCTCGACGGGCTGGAGGAAAACGAGGCGCTGGCCGTCAGGCGGCGGATTCTGGAGGGCGCGAAGGATGAAATATAGCGGCGTACATCCCTATACGGCGGCGGGCATTCTCTCCCGTTTCGCCTTTTTGCTGATTATCCCGCTGTTTCAGGGAATTTTTGCGCAGCCGCAGAGCCTGGGGCAGATTCTGCGGACCTGGGGACTCAATCTGCTTGTGACGGCGCTCATCTGCCTGTGGGCCGGGGCTTCGGTCAGGGCGCAGGGCTACCACGCGGGGGAGGACCGGCTTTTTCTGAAAAAGGGAATCATTTTGAAGAGATGGCTGGAAATCCCCTACCGGAACATCCATTCCATTACGGTGGAGCGTTCCCTTCTGCCCGCCCTTTTCGGCGCCGCCCGGCTGCATTTGGATACGCCGGCCGGCGGAAGAAAAAGGGCCGATTGCACCCTGACCCTCTCCCGGAAAAAACTCCGGCAGGCGGCCGAGACCATCTTTCCCGCCGGGGAAGGGAAGGTCCTCTACCGCGCCGGTTTCTGGCGGCTGCTTTTGATGTCCGCCTCTTGGTCCAATCCGGGAACGGGGCTGTTTGTGGCCGCCCCCTTCATCGACCGGCTGGGCAAGCTGCTGGGGGAGGAGATCAGCGAACGGCTGTATTCCAC
>CABSLJ010000039.1 GCA_902478455.1 uncultured Oscillospiraceae bacterium
GTATTCCACCGTCAACATCGGGCTGGAGCTCGCGGCGTGGGGCATTCCGCCAGCAGCAGCGCTGCTGGCCACCGTTCTGGCGGCCGGATGGGGAATCGCGCTGATTGTTCAGCTCTTCCGCTATGGGGGCTTTGCCGTCTCCCGCTCGGAGGAGGCCATCTCCATCGAACGGGGGTTGATCTCCAACCGCCGGATGCTCGTCCGGACCGACCGGCTGAGCGCTGTCTCCGTCCGGCAGAGCCTGCTGATGCGTTTTCTGCGTCTGTACGGCGCTTATCTGCACACCGTCGGCACGGGAAAGGACAAGGGGGACCGCAGCCTGCTGATCGCCGCCGCGCCGGAGAAGGAGCTTACATCCGCGCTCTCGCGCGTGACCGGACTCCCGCTGCGGGCGGAAAAGCCGCTTTGCCCGCCCAAGCGGGCGCGGCGCAGCTTCTTTACCGTGCCGCTCCTTGTCCTGCTCGGCGTAGTGGGCCTGCTCGCTCTCGCGCCGAGTCTTTTCCGCCTGCAGATACAGCTCAGTCTTTTGCTGCTGCTGTTTCCGCTGCCCTTTTTCGGCTGGTGGCTGCTTTTCCGCTGGCAGGCGTACAAGACCTCCCTGCTGGCCGTTCAGGGGGACGCGCTGCTTGTGGCGGGCTACCGGCGGCTGACCCTCTCGCGGGTGAGCGTCCCGCAGAGCAGGCTGCAGCGGGTGGAGCTCAGGCAAAATCCCTTTCAGCGGAAAAAGGGGCTGTGCAGCGTGCGGATTTTTCTTTTCTCCGAGGGGCGGGAAACGGCGCAGGTCAAGCATCTGCCCGCCGATGAGGCGCGAAAGCTGCTGGGGAATTTTATGGAAGGGCGGAAAAAGATCTGAAGAAGGCGGAAAGGCCGCCCCGCGTTACCAACCGGCAGCACGGGGCGGGAGAAGATGTTTTTGACAAATACCATGCATGGAAACAAGGTGCCCGGAAAAGCGGACTGGGGACGGCGCGCCTGCTGCACAGGGAGAAAGCAGGCCGCGGGGCAGCGTTATGGCTTTTTTATCTTTCCGTCCGGGCCGTAGATGCGGGTGACCGTTTTAACCGGCTTTTCGTCTGGATAATATTTCTCCAGAATAGATTCCTCTCCACACACCATAGAATAATCGGTTTTTGCGTTGTAGATACGACGGACGCTTGTCGGCCGGTAGCCGTTTTCGTAAATATTCCATTCTTCGAGCGTCATGCCGTAAGCATTGACGGCAGTCTGGGTATATTCCGGGGCGTATTCCGACCAATCAATTCTGCAATTGGAATAGACATAGAAAAAACCCTCTGGATTAAGTTCGCTTTGCACTGCGCAGATATCGTCTATGGTGCCGTCCGGCAGATATTCGCGGCGCACCATGCCGTCCTCCAGGAAAAAGCGTACCGTGCCGTCTGTCCAATCGTAACGGCCGGATTCCCATGTGGTATAATTCCCCTGCACTGAACGCTCTAGGCTGAAATATTCTTCATATGTCATCGGCTCTCCGGAAACAGCAGATGCAGGCGTTTCGTATGCAGGTGGGTATTCCGCCTCGGTGCTGTAATACCGTTCTATAAAATAGGGATCTCCATACGCCTTATATTCCCCAGACCATACATCGTAGGTGCAATAGACCGCCCCCAATAGATAATCTGGATCCATATAGATTGAATTTTCAAATTCATCCACCGATTCCCACTGGGCATCCACAGGCGGTTGTTCCATTTCAGGCGGGAACTCAAACCAGCAAATCTCGTGAACGCTTATAATCTCGAACCATCCTGTTTGATTATAACCGTTTTTTACTTTGAAAATATCGTCCATCGTTCCGTCCGGGATATATTCCCGGCGCACCATATCCCCGTCGAGAAAGAAGCGTACTGTGCCGTTTGACCAACAGATATCGCCATTTGCAGGATCAAAAGCGGTTACCTCTCCATGAAATGGGCGATAAAGTGTAAAGTAGTCATCGTATGAGAGTGTTTCTTCTTCCGAAGCAGAAGGCTCTTCTTCGGACTCAGAGGACACAGCAGGAAGAGAAGATGCTTCAGAAAAAGTCGGGGCTTCCTCTGAGGAGGGCCCGGAATCGGGCCCTCCTTGACAAGCGGTGAGAAGCAGGGCGAATGTAAGAAGGAGAGGGAAAAACTTTTTCATTACAAACCCTCCAATAACAGAATTCTGTTGTGACAACGAATGGCATTAGCCTCTGTAAAGATAGCCGCATACCGAACAGCGCCCGCCGACATAAGTGTGGGAATTTGTGTTGATATGCGCGGAATGACAATGAATACAGGCTTTGTAGTGTAGATTGGCCGTAGCTGTGTAGGAAGAATAGGAGTGAGGTAGCGTGCGATAGTTGATTGCATTTTTCATTTGATTCGCAAACTCTTGATAAGTAAGTTCTAAAAGTCGTATGCCGCATCGATTGTCCCAATTGGCATCATAAACCACGACTCTGTAATTGTTGGAATCGATATTCGCTAGGATGATAGTATGACCGTGCTCTCCGTAATTGTCTTTATAATATCTCACTCTAGCACTGGCTCCTGCACAGGTATAATCCAGAAAGATTCGGACTGTGGCCAAATCTGTGAATAAGTAAGGTTTAGTTGTGGGATAAGTTACTGGATTGGGACGAGTAGAAAACAAGTAATCAATAATTTCCCATCCGAATGCCGCGCATTGAGCCGAATTGTTATAACGTCTACAGTTGGAGGTAACGGTATTAGGATGTGCCGGATTACATGGACTTCCATTGTAGGTATAAGAGGTACCATGCTCATATCCTGGCTTGGGAAGGATTACATTACGAATGTTAAAACTAAGATTGGCTGCAGCCGCTTGGGGGGCCGCGCTCTGCATAATATCCCCCGTATTCTCGGTCGTCCTCCGATCCAGCCATTCCTCCACGCCCAATTCCTCTGTTTCGCCGGCAAGCGTGCTGGTAATGTAATAACGCGGCATGACGGCGGGTTCAGGTTGATTGTCCTGAGGGCCGTGCGCATGAATTGATTGAATGGGTTCGCCGGCACTCAATTCCTCTGCCCACCAAGCAACCTCCACATTGGAAAGAGGCTCAAAATCGACAATGCCGGGAGCGTTGGCGATCCAATCCACCGCGCCGGAGGGGGCGTAATACCGGTAGAGGACGTCTCCGACCACATAAAAAACGAGGGTCTCATTCGCAATAAAATTCGTAATACGGCCGTTGGCGGTCAGGATGGTCTTGCAGTCGTTACCGTAGCGGTCGATGCTGTAGATGCTGTTCCCGGAGGAATAGTAGATGCGCTCCTCTACGAGGTCGTAGGCCGTCACCTGTTCGCCCACCAAAAGACTTTTTTCTTCGGATTCAAAATCGCGCTTATAAAGGTAGCCGGGCACAAAGCCGGGAATGGTTCCATAGATGCCGTCCTCTTCATAGATAAACACATGGATGTTGTCAAACACCGGGTTCCACGATTGATCCTCAAATTCGCGTTCAGTGTTAAAATAATCCGTATAGGGAAGCTCAGTAGCGTGCGCAAAGGTCATCATTCCCAAGAACATGGACAAAGCAAGAACCAGGCTCAGAACTTTTTTAGATCGTTTCATTTACAGGCTCCTTCCTTATCAATCCAATTCTATGTTCCTTTGTTGCTGCCATGGGCTGATTTTGCCCTCAAGTTTATATTACGCCGCTATTCTTTGACGTCGCCGCAGGGAGGCGTCAAAGAGGGTTAATTTTTCATACGGGCCACCTCCTTCGGTAAAAAACAAGCGCCCTGTCGTTCTATATTAGGAGCGCTTTTGCACAGAGCACAAAGCGAAAAAAAGCCTGCCTATCCTATGGGTAAAGCGTTCACTGCTGAGGGGTTCCCGGATTCTTTCACGGCCGATTTTGCAGCGTCAACTCACGCGGCACGTTTTGAAAGCAGGGGAAATTCAATAAGCGGCAACGTTACAGAAGGATAAAGCAAGCCTCTGATTTGCTGATGCAGTCCATTCTATGACTGCATGTAAGAATGAGTTCTGTTCCCATTCAATGATGTAAGATAATTATACTTTAGAATAAATCGATTGGTAAATATTTGTTACAAATTTGTAATTGATAATTTTAAAAATATACAGTTTGCTGACATGGCCCTAGCCAACTGACTGTTGATCGAGATAACTCCGGCCTTTCACCAGATCAATGGTGGTTTTGAGTGGCACTTTTTTGCAATTTCTATTTAAAATAGATTGCAGAAAATATCAATTGTTGTTACAGAGATGTAAATGAATGTGACAAAGGTTTAACCCAAACAGAGCCGTCCCGTGTTGCCAACCGGCAACACGGGGCGGAATAAAAACGCAATTTTTTATTTAGACGTCTTTTTTGTCAAAATAACGAATCGGTTGTCGTTATTCTATATGGGCGTCTTGGTCCATCACAGCAATAGAACAGGCACATCTGCTGAAGATCGGTTATTCCACGGGGATGTTGTCCGCGGCAGTATTTCCAGCCTCGGAGCCGATGCCAAGCATGAGGTCGGCGTCACCGCCTACGTAAGTGGGCATTTTACCGTCCCATTTGCTGATGTATTCGAGATAGATGATCTCCATAGTGACTTCGGCGTTTTTCAGCTTCATGGCTTCGGCCTCGCCCTGCGCCTTGGTGATGGCCTGTTCGGCCTCGGTTTTGATGCGGTCAAGGTCGTATTTCGCTTTCAGGGCGTTTTGCTCGGCGATCTGTTTTTCCTCAATGGCCTTGTTGAAGGCCTCGCTGAATTCAAAATCGACGACGTTGAAGCTGTCTACGATGATGTATTTGTCCTGCAGCTTTTCCTGGAGAAATTCCTTCATGGCGATGGAGACCTCGCTGCGCTTGGTGATGAGCTCTTCCGCGGTGTAGCGGGAGGTGACCGCCTTCATACACTCCGAAATGGCGGGACTGATCACCTTGGTCTCGTAATCCATGCCGATGTTTTTGTAAAGCTCGTCGACCATGTTGCTGTCCACCCGATAGTTGACGGCGATGCTGCTGGTGATTGACTGCAAGTCCTTACTGGCGGAAGCGTTGTCGGTCGATTCATACTTTTGCATCCGCACATCGATCACTTTGACCGATTGGATAAATGGGATACGGAAGGAAATTCCTTCATCGAGTACTTGGCCGTTGACAGCGCCCATATTCAGCAGAATGCCCTTTGATCCCGCCGGAATAATGGTGACCGAACTGCCGATGAGGATCAGCAGTGCAAGCAGGATAACGACCACGAGGACGAGGGTCCGGATTTTTTTCTTATCCATGGTGAAATTCATTTGGTTCTCTCCCTATCTTTTTTTGATTGTCTCGGACAAAAGGACCGGACTTCTTAGTGTTGCGCTGTATTGGCATTGAGAAGACTCCGGCTTCTGACCAGACCAGTATAGCATGAATATGACAAAAAGCCCAGAAAAATGACAGTTTCCTTACAATGTGGAAAAAACTGTTTTATTCTCAAAAAGTTGTGGTATACTACGAACGGGAGTTATCTCAAGCACAGTAACGGTAGGAGAAGGTTATGGGAAAAAAGAGAGAAAAAGAGCGGGAAGCCGCCCTCCGGACCGAGGAGGACGAACGCGCTTACCGCAAACGGAGAAGAATTGCTAGCATTTGTTCCTTTATTATTTTCATCGCGCTGTTTGTCTGGCTGACGTTTGCCATCGGCAAGCCGCTCGTCGAACTGGCGTCCGACCCGGAAAAGTTCCGCGATATGATCAATAAGCAGGGGTTCCTAGGAAGACTTACCCTCATCGGCATTCAGATTCTCCAGGTGGTCATCGCCATGATCCCCGGCGAGGTGATTGAGGTCGGCGCCGGCTATGCCTTCGGCGCTGTGGAAGGAACGCTCCTGTGTCTGGTGGGCGTGGCCATCGGTTCAACGCTTATCTTTCTGCTGACCAAGTGTTTCGGTCTGCGGTTGGTGGAGGCGTTTGTCTCCCGGGAAAAGATCAGCGAACTCAAATTCATCAACAACGAAAAGCGGCTGAATCTGCTGATTTTCATCCTGTTTTTCATCCCCGGCACGCCCAAGGATGTGCTGACCTATTTCGTCGGGCTGACGCCGATGAAGCTGCGGACCTTTCTGCTGATTACCTCCATCGCGCGGATTCCCTCCGTGGTCTCCTCGACCATCGGCGGGCACGCGCTGGGTTTGCAGAATTATTCGATGGCGATTATCGTCTTCGCCATTACGGCAGGGGTCAGCGCCATCGGCCTTGTGGCTTACAATTTGATCATGAAGCACAGGCGGCGCGCGCACGCCGAGGAACAGGCCTCCCTTGCCGAGAAGCAGGAAGCGGACGGGGAAGAATGTCCAGAAGCGCAGGCTGAGCTTTCCGACGGCCCGGAGGGAGCTCCGGTTTCTTCCGCGGAGCTGCCGGCAAAGTCATCCGCGCCCAAGCCGCAGTAACGTCGGACCGCTCCCGGCAGTATGACAACAGTACAGGAGGAAAACATATGAAAAAAGGAACCCTTCTTCCGGCGGCGCTATTGCTTCTGCTTCTGACCGCAGCCTGCGGCACGGCGGATCAGAGCGCGCCCTCCTCGGCGGCTCCCGAACCCGAGCCGGTCTCCTCCGCAGTGGAAGAAGCGTCTTCTGCGGCGGAAGAGGCGCAACCGCTGACGGTGGAGCAGATCACAAAGATGTTCGAGGAAATGTATCCGCAGGCCTATGAGGCGCTCAACATCTTCAGCGGCAGCGGACTGAAAGCCGACCCGTCGGCGGAAGCCGGGGAGCCGGACGAAAACGGTCAGCAGTTTGTCCCGGTGCAGAGCGATAAATACAAGTCGGTGGAAGACATCAAGAAAGCTGTGGAATCGGTCTTTACCAGGGAACTGGCGGAACGCGAGTTTTATTCCTACGGGTTGGAGGGCCAGTACATCCGCTACAAGGATATAGACGGCGTGTTGAATGTCGACATGGCGCAGCAGAACGCCGACCGGGGCTATCAATGGATGACCGATACCCTGCAAGTCGTCAGCCAGACTGAGGATAAGATTGTTGTTGAGATGGACAACCTCAACAACTACGGCGAAAAGGGACATGACACCGTCACCTTCCAAAAGACGGAGGAAGGCTGGCGGTTTGATACGCTGATCTAAACCGGTCTGTAAATTATCTTAAGCATCAAAAAGGCGGCCCTGTTTTTGCAGGGCCGCCTTTTTGATGCGGATTTTTGCCATACGGTGTGGCAGGGAGAGAGGAAAGGGTCACAAAAAGAAGAGCTCACCGCTGAGGAGAAAACAGATCGGCTGTTTCCGGTGTGTTTCCCCGGCAGAGATCGACGATGAGATTGGCCGCGATCTCGGAGAAGAGGATGCCGTTTTCCCCGCCGCACAGGGCGAAAAAGCAGTTGGGGTACTCCGGATGAGAGCCGATGAGGGGGAGGCCGTCGTCGGTTTCCAAATAATCGCCCATAAAGCCGTATTCGGCGTCCGTCTCGCGGATGCCGGGGAACATCTCGCAGATTTCGTCCTCCAGATGGCGGTATTTTTTGGCGGCCAGCGCGTCGGCCGGGAGGAGGCCCGCCATGCGGCGGTTGCGGTCGATGAGTCCGGTCTCCAGGCCGGAGGCGAGGATGCGGCCCTCCGGCGTGACCGAGAAGGTGACCTCCGGGTGGTCGGCGCTGTGGATGACGCAGCGGTCCGGCCACCCGGAGAAAGCGCCGACCGGCGCGGTGGCGACGGAAAAGGAGGTGCGCCGGCTGCCGCAGCCCCTCAGAAAGGACAGGGTTTCCCGTCCGATGGCGAGGACGACCGTTCCCGCCGTGACGGTGCGGCGGGTGTCGGCGCGCAGGATGTGGGGCCCTTCTTCGCCCGAGATGTGTTCAATGGTGGTGTTTTCATAGATGCGTGCGCCCGCCTTCTGGGCTGCGGCCGCGACGGCGTGGGTCAGGCGGTAGGGGTCCGCCGCGGCGGCCAGGGACTTGGAGAGGATGCCCGCGGCCATAGGAAAGGAATAAGCGTCCTTTTCCTGCTCACGGCGGAGAAATTCCACCTCGAAGCCGTTGTGCCTGCGCAGAAGGTATTCCTTACGCAGGTCCTCCACGCTGTTTTCGTCGCAGGTGAAAAGCAGGCCGTCGGTGCGGTAGAAGCCGCAGTCGGCCTCCAAGGAGGAGGTAAGCCGTTCGAGCGAGGTGATGGCCTCCTCGCACATATGGTAGACACGCACCGCCTGATCGATGCCGATGCCTGCGGAGAGCTCGCGCAGCCCTCCGGCGACGTCAAAGCGCATGCTGCCGGAGCAGGCGGCGGTTGCTCCGTAGCCGATCGGCCCGCCGGAAATCAAAACGGTATCCACGCCGGACGAGGCGAGCCGCAGCGCGCACAAAGCGCCGGTCACGCCGCCGCCGATGACGCAGACGTCGCAGGTTTCCTCCTTGAATAGCCACGGATACAGCGCGGGGACGTCGTTTATCGCGGTCCAAAGGGGCATGCCCTCATTTCTTTCCTCCATGGTGATGCACCAGCCTTTCAGAATTCTTCTGCCCTTATTGTGGGAAAATCTGGAGGGGTTTATGCAGAAACCGGCCGTCAAGCGGAAGGAAAATTCCCGCGGTACGGCGAAATTCGGATTGCAGGTCCGGATTTTTGACAAAAACAGGGATTCACAGTGGAAAACAAAGATCATAGGAAATGATAAAATATGTATTTTTAAATCATCTCCCCAAATTTCTTGGGGATGGGAATGACGGTTTAAAATGCGGGAGCGCCGCGCCTGAATCCCATGAGAAAGGCTTTTTTGGTGTGAAACTTTTATAAAAAGTTCATGCATTGACGTGCACTCTGATTTATAATCAGAATATCAACCGGGGATAACACAACAGAAGCATAAAATGAGAGGAGCGGTACCATGGGTAAAATTCTTGTGGTGGACGACGATCAGAACATTTGTGAGCTGCTGAGGCTTTATATTGAAAAGGAAGGCTATTCGGTCGTGATTGCCAATGAAGGCAACCAGGCGGTGGCGATGGCGGAGAGTGAAAATCCCGATTTGATTCTGCTGGATATCATGCTTCCCGGTCTGGACGGCTGGCAGGTGTGCCGTGAGGTGCGCAAAAAATCCCAGTGCCCCATCATCATGCTGACGGCCAAGGGCGAGGTGTTCGACAAGGTGCTCGGCCTGGAGCTCGGCGCGGACGACTACGTCGTCAAGCCCTTTGAGGCAAAGGAGGTCATCGCGCGCATCAAGGCGGTGCTGCGCCGCACGGGACAGAGCCAGGACGAAGCCGTCAAGGAGGTCAAGTACGACAAGCTCTCCATCAATCTGACCAACTATGAGCTCAAGGTCGACGGCCGGCAGATCGACACGCCCCCCAAGGAAATGGAGCTCATTTACCATTTGGCGAGCAATCCCAACCGCGTCTTTACCCGAGATCAGCTGCTCGACGAGGTGTGGGGCTTCGACTATTATGGGGATTCCCGCACGGTGGACGTACACGTCAAGCGCCTGCGCGAAAAGCTGGAGGGCGTTTCCGACAAGTGGGCCCTTAAGACCGTTTGGGGCGTGGGATATAAATTCGAGGTGAAGGAATAACAGTATGGCCATGCAGAAGACGTTGTTCCGGAAATATCTGCGCGTCAGCGCGGTCATCGTCCTAGTCAGCTTTTTGCTGCTCGGGGTGATGATGCTGATCTTTATTTCCCGGTACTGGCAGAACGACAAACGGGAGCTGCTGTCTCAAAACGCGGAGAATCTGGCGGTGTTGACAGCGAACAATGTCTTGCGTTCGGGCAATCAATATTATGTGGAGTCCTCGCGCATCCAGGGGTTCATCGCGGTCTTTTCCTCCAGCATCGGCGCGGATATCTTTGTGACCGACCGGTCGGGGAAAACGGTGGTTTGTTCTGATCTGACTTCCGACTGCGTCCATCAGAATCATACGATTCCGACTGAAATTCTTTCCCGCGCTCTGGAGGGAGAGTACAGCGGCACGGGAACGCTGGGCGGCATTTACGGCAATTCCCAGTACATTTTCGGCGTTCCCATCCGCGTGGAGAACGAAGATGGAATCGTTGTCATAGGTACGGTGTTTACCGCTTCTGATATGAGCAGCCTGGCGGGATTCCGCTCGGACGTCATCCAGATGTTTCTGATCGCCTCTCTGGCGGCCTTTGTCATCTCCTTTCTGGCGGTGGGATTGCTTTCCTACAATATGGTGCGGCCGCTGCGAGAGATGGCCGTTGCGGCGCGGTGCTTCGGCGAGGGGGACTTCTCCCGCCGTGTGCCGGTCAACTCACAGGATGAAATCGGCCAGCTGGCGCTGGCCTTCAACAACATGGCGGCTTCCCTTTCCTCTTCCGAGGGGATGCGCAGAAGTTTTATTGCCAATGTGTCGCATGAGCTGCGCACGCCGATGACCACCATTGCCGGCTTTATCGACGGCATTCTAGACGGCACCATCCCCCCGGAAAAGCAGACCTACTATCTCAAGATTGTCTCGGACGAGGTCAAACGACTTTCCCGCATGGTGCGCACCATGCTCGATCTCTCCCGCATCGACAGCGGAGAGCTCAGGCTGCGCGTTCAGCGCTTTGATCTCATGGACACGATCCTTACCACACTCATTTCGTTTGAAAAGCGGATTGAGGAGAAAAACATCCAGATCCTCGGTCTGGAGGACGCCCAGAGCCTGCAGATCGACGGTGATCCCGACATGATTCATCAGGTGGTTTACAACCTGGTGGAGAACGCCGTCAAGTTTGTCGACCCGGACGGATACATCCAGATGCGGATTACCGATATGTCCGACCGCACGGTGGTTGCCATTCAAAACAGCGGTCAGGGAATCCCAGCAGACGAGCTTTCCCTCATTTTCGACCGCTTTTACAAGGCGGATAAATCCCGCAGCCAGGACAAGAACGGCATGGGCCTGGGGCTCTACCTTGTGCGAACCATCGTCAAGCTGCACGGCGGAGACATCACGGTGCGCAGCGTGGTGGGAGAATTCTGCGAATTTGAATTCTGGATTCCCAAGATGAATCAGCAGCCCCGGCTTCGGGAAAACTCCTGAATAAGACGGGCAGAGGATTTGTTCAAATACTGTTCAATAAATGGTAAAAAATATTTATAACTGGTTTGTTTTTTGTTAATAAGAGATTTTTATAATGGAATCATTGCGCTAAGGGAGTGCGTCTCCCGATGCGCCATACATCAGCAGGTAAGGAGAATTCAGGATGAGCGAAAATAACTTCGGCCAACCGGAAGGCGGCCTGAATCCCGACGAAAAAGAAACCCGGTCGGAATCCCCCGTCTGGGAGCAGGAGCCCTTTCCCGGGCAGGATCCGGAGCAGAAGCCGGACGCAAAGGAAGATGCAGCGGACGAACCGGCCGCTTCCCGCACGGAGGAGGACGAGGAGGCACCCCAGCCGCAGCAGGAATCGCAGCCCTATGTGCAGTGGCAGTATCCCTATTATTCCTACCGCCGGCCGGATGCGCCGCCCGCTTCCAGCCAGCAGACGGGATATCAGCAGCAGAACCCACAGCAGCAGCCGGGCTGGCAGTATTATCCCTACCACCAAAACCAGTATCCGCGCTCCTATCCCACCCAGCCGACCGCCTCGCACAATCCCTATTCCGCCGCTTCGGGCGGTTCTACGCCCCCTCCCAAAAAGAAAATGGACAAAGGGCTCAAGGTGTTCCTGTGGATCGTCGGCAGTCTGGTCGGCATTTTCCTGATCGGCTTTGCCGCCTACGGCGTGTATACCGCCGTCGACGGCGGCCTGCCCACGGCGCCGGAGAGCGCGCAGAGTTCTTCTCTGCCGCCCGACAGTTCGGACGCGCCCTCCTCCCGGCCGAATGATTCGAACAGCTCCTCCTCGCAGAGCAATCCCGGTGTCAATCCCGACCTGCCCGGCCTCGAGCTGGAGGACCAGCCGGAGGACGGTATGCTGACCGCCGCGCAGGTCTATGAGAAGCTCAAGGATTCTGTGGTGGGCGTGGTCATTTACGCGCAGGACGCCGAGCTGACCTCCGACCCCTTGAGCGAGGGCTCGGGCGTAGTGGTGCGTGAGGACGGGTATATCCTGACCAATTCGCACGTCATCGGGGATTCCAAGACGTATAACATCAAGGTTGTCATGTACAAAGGCGACGAATACGCCGGTCAGGTGGTCGGCTACGATTCCAAGACCGACCTCGCCGTCATCAAGGTGGAGGCCGACAATCTCGTCCCCGCCACGCTGGGCAATTCCGACCAGCTCGCCGTGGGCGATTGGGTGCTGGCCCTGGGCAATCCTGGCGGACTGACCTACTCGAGTTCCCTGACGCGGGGCATCGTCTCGGCCGTCAACCGCACGGTCAATTCCACCTCCGCAAGCGTTATGACCTACATCCAGACCGACGCCGCCATCAACCCCGGCAACTCGGGTGGCGCGCTGGTCAACATGTACGGCCAGGTGGTGGGCATCAACACCCTCAAGATCGCGGCGGAGGATTACGAGGGCATGGGTTTCGCCATTCCCATCAACGCCGCCAAGGAGATTGCCGACGATCTTATCCGGCAGGGCTATGTCTCCGGACGTGTCCGGCTGGGGATCACCGGAAAGGCGGTCTCGGAATATCAGGCCCAAATCTACGGCGTTCCGCTCGGTTTTGTCATCGTCAGCATCTCTGATGACAGCGACCTGAAACATTACGATGTTCAGGAGGGCGATATCATCACCCAATGCAACGGCGTCGCGATCACCGATATCGATACCCTCACCGCCGAGCTGATTCAATATTCCCCTGGAGATAAAGTGACCCTGACCATTTGCCGGCCGGCCTCGCGCAGCGAACCCGAGAAGACCTTTGATGTGGAAATCACCCTGCTGGAAGACAAGGGGGAAACCCAGGAGCCGGTCAATCCCTAACGTGAAATCAAGAAAAAGCGCGTCGTGCACAGCGGCGCGTTTTTCTTATGCCGTCGGGCAGGCGAGAAAAATCCCCGGTTCAACCGGGGGATGGTAAATTGGGGCTTACGCGGGGAGCGGCTCTCGCTTTGTAAAAAAATTATGAATGTTTTCTTTTGGAAGGGCGTTGAATTTGTCCTGTTGAGGGCAAATTCAGCGCCCTTTTTGCGGTGTTATACCGGGGGAAGGGACGGGCTGAAGAATGCTGTCAGCGCTCCTGTATGGAACGGACGGCGGCCAATTCCTTCTCCCTTTACCACAGAACACACGGGAGGGCTTCCATGAACCGACAGACCGCGCCCAAAAGGCTTACCAAAAAAGAAAAGCAATTCTGCCGGCATTACGCCGCAGGAGGGAATGCGAGGGAGGCGGCCGTGCGCGCCGGTTATCCCCTGTTTCCCGAACGGACGGGAAACGCGCTGCTCGAGCGGGAAGAAATCCGGGCAATGGTCGCCGAGCTGCAGCGGCGCAGGGCGCTGGAGGACCGGCTTGCGCGCATCCGGGCCGGCTATGAACGCCTGGCCTTCGGCAGCATTGCCGACGCCGTGCGCCTGCTGCTTTCCGACGGCGTTTCCCCCGCCGCGTTGGAGGAGATGGACCTGTTTTCCGTCTCTGAGATCAAACGGCCGCGGGAAGGGGCGATAGAGATTAAATTCTTCAACCGTCTGGAGGCGCTCGACCGCCTGCGCGAATGCGACCGGCTGCCCGGGAAAGCGGCTTCCCCCTTCTACCGCGCGCTGGAACAGGGGGCGCAGGCGCTGGGGAACGCTTTGGGATGCACGGGGGAGGAGGACGCTTGACCCTTCTGCCGTTTTCTCAAAAGCAGCTGCAGGCGCTGTGCTGGTGGTGCCGGGGAAGTCCCGTGCGGGAGAAGGACGCCGTCATCTGCGACGGCGCGGTGCGCAGCGGCAAGACCCTGTGCATGGGCATCTCCTTTGTGGCTTGGGCCTTTTACACCTTTCAGGACGCCGCCTTCGCCCTGTGCGGCAAGACCATCCGCTCGCTCAAGCGCAATCTGCTGCTGCCGCTGCTGCCGGTGCTCGGGGAACTGGGCTTTGACTGCCGGATAAAAAACGGGGAGAATCTGCTGGAAATCACGCAGGAGGGGCGGAAAAACCGCTTTTACCTGTTCGGCGGCAAGGATGAGTCCTCGGCCGCTCTGATCCAGGGGATGACCCTCGCGGGCGTACTCTTCGACGAGGTGGCCCTCATGCCCCGCTCCTTTGTGGAGCAGGCGCTGGCGCGCTGCTCGGTGGAGGGTTCCAAGTTCTGGTTCAACTGCAACCCGGAGCATCCGCAGCACTGGTTTTACCTCGAGTGGATCAAACAGGCGGCGCGCAAAAACGCGCTGTACCTCCATTTCCGCATGGAGGACAATCCCTCCCTTTCTCCGGCGCTGCTGGAGCGGTACCGCAGCCTTTACTCGGGAACCTTTTACAAGCGTTTTGTGGAGGGGGAATGGACGGCGCCCGAGGGGCTGGTCTATCCCTTTATGACCGACCCCGCCCGCTTTCCGCCGCCGCCCGCGCCGCCCATGGAGCGGTACGCCGTCTCGTGCGATTACGGCACGGTCAATCCCTGCTCCATGGGACTGTGGGGAAAAAAGGAGGGGGTGTGGTACCGGCTGCGCGAATATTACCACGATTCCCGCGCCGCCGGAGAGCAGCGGACCGACGAGGAGCATTATGCCGCCCTGTGCAAGCTCTTGGGGGAGATCACGCCCGAATGCATTGTGGTCGATCCCTCGGCGGCGAGCTTTCTGGAGCTGATCCGCCGGAAGGGACGCTGCCGGGCCGTTCCGGCGCGCAACAGCGTCGTCGACGGTATCCGAGAGACCTCGGCCGCGCTTAAGGCGGGCAGCATCGTCATCTGCGGAAATTGCAGGGATGCCATTCGAGAGTTCTCCCTTTACCGATGGGAGACGGCCTCTGCGAAGGACCAGCCGAAAAAGGAGCACGACCACGCGATGGACGACATCCGCTATTTTGTCTCCACGCTGCTTTATGCGGACGAGGAGCCCATTTTCGCCCTGGCCGCCGGACGGGGCGGACAGGCGGGGTGGTAACAGGAAAGGAAGTTCGATTATGGGTATTTTCAAGGGCAGGGAAAAGAATTCCCTGCCGCCGGTTCAGACCGTTCCCTCGGTCTGGGGAAAGGGACATCCGTTCGCCGAGCTGGAACGGTATTCCCCGCTTAGCACGGCCGAGACGCGGCTGTACACTGCGCTGCGCGAGGCCGTACCGGTCATCGACGCGGCCATCGGCAAGATGGTGCGACTGGTGGGCGGCTTTTCCGTCCGCTGCCCGCAGGCGGGCGCGCAGAGGACGCTCTCCCGCTTTTTGGACGAGGTGCAGGCGGGCCCCTGCTCGCAGGGGATGGAGAGCTTTCTTTCCGCCTATCTCGAGCAGCTGCTGACCTACGGCACGGCGGTGGGGGAGATGATCCCCACGGCTTCGGGCGACGGCGTAGCCGCCCTGTACAATGCGTCGCTCGACGACGTCGCCCTGCGCACGGGGGACAGCTCCATGCAGGTGCAGGTGTGCAGAAGGGAGGCCGCCGGAGGCCTTACCCCGGTTCCCTACCCGGAGCTGGTGATGGTTTCGGCCCTGCGCCCCGAGCCGGGGCGGCTGTACGGGACCTCGGTGTTAAAGGGGCTTCCCTTTGTCAGCGGCATCCTGCTCAAGATTTTCAACAGCGTCGGCCTCAACTGGGAGCGGGTGGGCAACGTCCGCTTCGCTGTGACCTACAAGCCGGGGCCGGACGCGGGCGAGCGGGCTTACGCCAGGGACCGCGCCGAGCAGATCGCCCGGGAATGGAGCCGGGCCATGCAGAGCTCGGGCGCGGGGGTCAGTGATTTTGTCTCGGTCGGAGATGTAAACATCCGGGTCATCGGGGCGGACAATCAGGTGCTCGACAGCGAGGTCCCCGTCCGCCAGATGCTCGAGCAAATCGTGGCCAAGCTGTCCATTCCGCCCTTCCTGCTGGGGTTACACTGGTCGTCGACCGAACGCATGAGCGCCCAGCAGGCGGATATTCTGACCAGCGAGCTGGAATTTTACCGCCGGCTGCTGCGGCCGGTGATCGAAAAAATCTGCCGGATGGAGCTGCGTCTGCGGGGGTGCCCCGAGGAATTTGAGCTCGTTTGGGATAACATCAATCTTCAGGACGAGGTGGAACTCGCCCATGCGCGTCTCCTCGCGGCGCAGGCCGCTGAAATAGAAGCGCGGCTCTCCGACGGGGAGCAGAATGCGTCGCCGGCCGCGGGCCGGGACGTCGGGAGGTGATCCATTGAAAGAGGGATTTGTTTTGAAAAGCGAAGCCTGCGGCGCTCCCACGCCGGAGGACCTCGCGCAGATCAACCGGCACACCCGCCGCGCCTTTGACGCCGGCGAAATTTACGTCTTCTCGGTCGTTTTGTGCGACAACGAGATCGACCGGGACTACGAACGCTTCACAAAAGAGGCG
>CABSLJ010000040.1 GCA_902478455.1 uncultured Oscillospiraceae bacterium
TCGGTGAAAAGGATTTGAAAAGATAGATGGATAGAAACCAAAACAGACCGAGAAACGTACAGCGCAACCGTCCGTCCGTACCAGCGGAACCCGGCTACCGGCGTCCCGTGGGCGCGGCGCGTCGTCCGGCGAGCAGACGGAGCGTCCGCCGCCGCAAGCGAAGGATGATCCTGTTTTCCATCCTGACGCTGCTTGTTGTGGTGGGGATTGGAATTGCGCTGTCGCTGACCGTGCTGTTTAAGGTGGATTCCATCGCCGTGACGGGAGAGTCCCGCTACACCCAGGAACAGATTCTGGCCGAGTGCGGCCTGGAACTGGGGGAGAACCTTTTTCTGGCGGATACCGAGTCCGCGCGGTCTGTCCTGGAAAGCCGGCTGCCCTATCTGGAGGATGTTTCGGTCAGCCGGAAGCTGCCCAGCGGCATCGTGATCTCGGTTTCCGACGCGTCTCCCTCGGCCGTCATCGCTGTGGAGGAGGGATATCTCCTCGTCAGCGCCCGCGGAAAGGCGCTGGAAGTCCTGCCCAGCGCGCCGGGCGGACTGCCCCTGATCAAGGGCGCGCAGCTGGAGCGGGCCGAGCCGGGCTATCCGATCACTTATGCCGACGAGCAGACCGAGCGGGCGCTGGAGGAAATCATCGCCACGCTTGAGAAATTGGAGTTCGGCGGGATCGGCGTGATCGACCTGAGCAATCCGCTTTCCATCGAGCTGGAGTACGACGGACGGATTCTCATCGAGGTGGGACTTCCCTCCGACCTGGATTACAAGCTCAAATTCGCGCAGAAGGTGCTGCGCGACGAAATCGGCGCGGACGAAAAGGGGACGCTGGACATCTCCCTGGCCACCGATATGGACGCCGTTTATTTCAAAGAGGAGGATCCCTTCGCCACGGAGAGCAGCGCGCCTTCCAGCTCGGAGCCGGAGCCGTCCTCTGAGCCTTCCTCCGAATCCCCTTCAGAGCCATCCTCTGAACCGGAAAGCAGCGCGGAAAATTCCGGCGCTCAGGCGCCGGAGGAAAGCGGGAGCGAGTGAAAATACCGGAATATACGTGTTTTTTCTTCGCCGCCGGATGGACAGCGTCGGCTTATGATGGGCTGTCTCGCCTTGACAGCGCGCCCGGTCGGTGCTATAATAGGACCAAATCAAAAAGCTGTCTTCGGGGCGGGGTGAAATTCCCCACCGGCGGTGATCCGGCCAGGCGGCCGGGAAGCCCGCGAGCGCAAGCTGATCCGGTGTGATTCCGGAGCCGACGGTACAGTCCGGATGGAAGAAGCACGGCGCAAAACCATGCGCTTCTGCGTCCCGCAGCATCTGCTGCGGGACTTTTTTCGTTGACAGCGAAAAAAGGAGAGATTCTGCATGAAATCGGAAAAGGTCATCCGCCTGGCCCAAATGGCCATGCTGGCCGCCGTCGCCTGTGTGGTGGCGCTCATTCACTTCCCGCTGTTTCCCCTCGTGTCCTTTTTGGAATTCGACATGGCCGACGTTCCCGTCCTCATCGGCGCGCTGCTCTACGGCTCGGTTCCGGGACTGCTCATTCTGCTGGTCGTCTCGACCGTGCAGGCCTTCCTCTACGGCGGCAACGGCTGGGTGGGGCTTGTGATGCATTTTGTGGCCTCTGGCGCGATGGTGGTGATCGTCGGTCAGTTCTACAGATGGCGGCACAAATATAAGGACATGGCAGTCGGCATGGCGCTCGGCACGGTTTGCCGGGCGGCGGTCATGATCCCGATGAACCTGATCTTCACGGTGAACTGTTTCGGCGTCCCGAAACAAACGGTGCTCGACTTGATGCTGCCGGGGATCATCCCCTTCAACCTCATTCAGGCGGGGGTCAACTGTATCCTTGCGGCCGTCCTCTTCCGCCTGCTTCTGCCCTTTTTCCGGAAAAACAGGAACATCGTCCGCCCTGTGTGATTTCGGTCGGATTTTGCCGGAAAATCCGCTTTCTCCCTTTACGGCGGGAGGAAAGTGTGCTATCATAAATAAAAAAGAATAGCCCCTTATCAAGAGTGACGGAGGGAACAGGCCCTGTGATGTCCGGCAACCTGCTTTGCGCAAGGTGCCAAATCCTGCGGGTAAGCCGAAAGATGAGGTTATTACAAGCACCGTTCGGCGAGGCCGCGCGGTGCTTTTCCTGTTTTGGGGCATACTGAGGAAGGGCGGGCAACCAAACGCCGCGGTTCCTCAGGGACAAAGAACGGAGGTTTTTGCATTGGCAAGACATTTTTTTACATCTGAATCGGTGACCGAAGGACATCCGGACAAGCTGTGCGACCAGGTTTCCGACGCAGTGCTCGACGCCATCCTCGAGCAGGACCCGCAGGCGCACGTCGCCTGCGAAGTGACGGCGACGACCGGCATTCTCCATGTGATGGGGGAAATTTCCACCTCTTGCTATGTGGACATCGCCGCCATCGCGCGCGACGTGGTCAAGTCGGTGGGCTACAACGATCCCGCCTGCGGGTTTGACGGCAACACCTGCGGCGTGCTGACCTCGATTGACGCCCAGTCGCCCGATATTGCCATGGGCGTGGACGCCTCTCTGGAGGTCAAATCGGGCGAGACCGACCCGGACGATCAGATCGGCGCGGGGGATCAGGGCATGATGTTCGGCTATGCCTGCGACGAAACGCCCGAGCTGATGCCCCTGCCCATCTCTCTGGCGCATCAGCTGGCCAAGCAGCTGGCCGAGGTCCGCAAGGAGGGGACGCTTCCCTATCTGCGGCCGGACGGCAAAACCCAGGTGACGGTAGAATACGAGGACGGTCAGCCGGTGCGGGTGGATACGGTGCTTGTCTCCACCCAGCACGATCCCGATGCGACCCTCGAACAGATCCGCGCCGATCTGCTCGAACAGGTCATCCGTCCCGTACTCCCCGCCCGCCTCTTCGACCGGGACACCAAGGTGTTCGTCAATCCGACGGGGCGCTTTGTCGTCGGCGGGCCGGTGGGGGACAGCGGCCTGACCGGCCGCAAGATCATTGTGGATACCTACGGCGGCTACTCCCGCCACGGCGGCGGCGCGTTTTCCGGCAAGGACCCCACCAAGGTCGACCGTTCGGCCGCCTATGCCGCGCGGTATGTGGCCAAGAACATTGTGGCGGCCGGTCTGGCGCGGCGCTGCGAAGTGCAGCTGGCCTACGCCATCGGCGTGGCGCGGCCGGTCTCGGTGCTGGTGGAGAGCTTCGGCACCTCCATCGTCGGCGACGACGCGCTCGAACAGGCCGTCAATAAGGTGTTTGACCTGCGCCCCGCGGCCATCATCCGCGACCTCGGCCTGAGAAGGCCCATCTACCGTCCGCTTGCCGCTTACGGCCATATGGGACGGGAGGACCTCGGCGCTCCGTGGGAGCGGACCGACAAGGTGGAGGCGCTCAAGGCGGCCGTCGCTTCCCTGTAATGCTGCGGTCTGTAAAAAAGAAAAGTGAGAAAAGGCCGGTTTCCGAAGAGGAGACCGGCCTTTTTGATGGCAAAAATACGAATCCCACATAGAATGGTATTGAGGTGATTGGAATGTGGGATACGATTGGCACCATCGCACTGATCCTGCTGGCGGTCGTGGGGATGGTGGAGGTGGTACGGGGCATTTTGTTTGTATTCCTCGATGGGAAGGGGGAGAGCGGCGTCATGATGATTGTGCCGATCTGTGGACACAATGAGGAAGCCGAGTATCTGCTGCGCAGCGCCGCGGCCAAAACCAGGTGGTTCAGCGGCCCCAAAAACCGGCGGGTGATCTGTCTTGACTGCGGCATGGATGAGGAAACCCGCGCCGTCTGCGAGCTGATCAGCGCGGATTATCCCTTCATGGAGATCTGTCCACTCGGAGAATTTGAGGCGGTATTTGGGCAAAGATGGAAAGAGCCTCTTGCGGCCGATACACTTAACAAAAAACAACACGCAGGGGGAGAACGGAAGAATTTGGAATGAAAGGGAAACAACCGGCGCACAATACACCTATGCGCCGGTTTTCACCAACCTGTAAAAATTCCCCTGTAAAAAGCGGGCGCTCTTTATCGTGCGGCGGAAGTGTGTTATAATCATAGTGATTTTGAGCCGCGCGGCCTCTTTGCTTCGAGGCCGCGTCCGACGATTTCGCCTTTTTTCGGGGCCGTCCGGCGGGCTTTTTTGCCGCCGATGCATCACAGGACCTGGAATGTCCAAAGAGAATGGAGCTTATCAAAATGAAACTGGCTATTGTGATCGCGGTCTGTAAATTCCTGCGCTGGCTTGGGGGATTGCTCGGAAAGGGGAGCAGCCTGCCGGGGCAGATTGCCCTCAAGCTCGACCCGCAGATTTTAAGCAAGGTCCGTCTGCCCGAACGCATTGTGGCGGTGACGGGGAGCAACGGCAAGACCTCCACGGTGGAGATGATCGCCCGCATCCTCACGCAGAGAGGGGAGAAGGTGGCCTGGAACCGCGAGGGTTCCAACCAGATCGAGGGCGTGGCCACCCTTGTGCTGTGCGACTGTGATTTCAAGGGAAACATGCACAGCGATCTGCTGCTGCTCGAAAGCGACGAGCGCTTTGCCCGCTACACCTTCCGCCATTTCCAGCCTACCCACTACGTTATCACCAACCTTTACCGCGACCAGCTGACGCGCAACGGCCACCCGGAATGGGTGTACGCCGCCATTGAGGAGAGCATCGCAGAGGGGACACAGCTGATTTTAAACGCCGACGACCCGTTGGTTTCCTGTCTGGGCGAGGGCCGGGAGCAGGTTGCCTGGTTCGGGGTGGACAGGCTCCCCTCCTCCACGGAGACCTTCAGCGGCCGTTACAATGACGGCGCCTTCTGCCCCCGCTGCAAGAACCGCATGGAGTATGAGTACTATCACTTCAATCACATCGGCGGCTATCTCTGCCCCTTCTGCGGCCACCGCCGTCCGAAGGCCGACTTCGCTGTCACCGGATACGACGAGGAGCAAGGCGTCGTGACCATCAATGAAAGCTATGAAATTCCGCTTAACCTCAAGAGCATGTACAATGTTTACAACATCCTGGCGGCCTTCTCGGCGTGCAGCCTTCTCGGCGTGCCGGGGGAGGAGATCGCGCAGAGCATCTCCCATTACGTCCTGCACAACGGCCGGGTGGTCACCTTCCGCGCCGGGGACAAGGAGGGGATACTGCTGACCTCCAAGCATGAAAACTCGGTTTCCTACGACCAATCCATCCAATTCGCCGTGCGGTCGGGCGGGGCGTGCACCGTGATCATTATCGTCGACGCCGTAAGCCGCAAGTATTTCACGAGCGAAACCTCCTGGCTGTGGGACATCAACTTTGAAGCTCTCGGCTGCGACGCTGTACGGAGGATTTTCCTGACCGGGAAGTATTGCTATGATCTGGCCGTCCGCTTTGAATACAGCGGCATCCCGCAGGAGCGCGTCGAGGTCATCCCCTCCATCCCGGAGGCGGTCGAGGCGCTGGGACAGCGCGCCGAGGGAACCATTTACGCCATCACCTGCTTTTCGGATAAGGACAAGCTGCTCTCCCGCGTGGAAAAGGTGGGGGACGGCATAGCTGCGCAGGGAGAAACGGAGGAGGAGAAACATGCCTGAAATTAAGCTGCTGCACCTGTATCATGATCTGATGAACCTCTATGGCGAGTACGGCAACCTGCGTATCCTCAGCCGCCATCTGGAGGACCAGGGCTTTTTTGTGACGACCGACCGCAAAAGCGTCGGCGACGCGCTCTCCTTTGAAGGCTATGATTTCATTTACATCGGCTCGGGGACCGAGTCCAATCAAAAGACGGCCCTGCGCCATCTGAGGGACTTCCGCGAGGCGCTTGTCGCCGCGGCCGAGAGCGGCACGGTGATCCTGCTGACCGGCAACGCGGCCGATATGATGGGCAAGACGGTCACCGCCGGGGACGGCACGGTGTACGAGGGCGTGGGTCTGCTGGATTTTACCGCGGTCGAAAGCGCGACTTCCCGCATCACGGGAGACGCCATCTGCAAGTGCGAGTGGTTCACCAAACCGCTGGTCGGCTTTATCAATAAATGCAGCTCGCTGGAGGGGATCGACTATTCCCCCTTTGTCATGCAGATGGGAGAGGGCAACAAAAAAGGAGACCCGCACGACGGATACCGCTACAGCAACGTCATCGCCACCCATCTGACCGGTCCCGTGCTGGTAAAGAACCCGCACCTGACCACCTATTTCGTCAAGCTGCTGGGAATCAGGCGGGACGAAGATTTTCAGCTCAGGGAGCTGAGCTATCCGAACGAACAGAATGCCTATGAGATCACGCTCACGGAGCTGTTACAGCGGATGAAATAGCATGATGGGATGCGGGGAAGCGCGCTATGCAGGAAAAAACGCTGCTCGAGCTGATGGGCTCGGTGGAACAAATTGTCTTTCGCAATGAAAAGAATGGATATACCGTGCTGGAACTGGCCGCCGCAAACGAGCTTGTGACGGCCGTCGGCAGCATGCCGTGGGTCAATGTGGGGGAGGACCTGCGCCTGCTCGGCGTGTGGAAAAATCACCCCACCTTCGGCGCTCAGTTTCAGGTGGAGGTCTGCGAGCGGTCTTTGCCGAAATCTTCGGCCGCCATCCTGCGCTATCTCTCCTCAGGGGCGATCAAGGGCGTCGGCCCCGCCACGGCCAACAAGCTGGTGGAGGCGTTCGGGGAGCACACCCTCGAGGTGCTGGAAAAGGAACCCGAGCGGCTAAGCTCGGTGCCGGGCATCACCCGCGCCAAGGCGAAGAAGATCGCAGAGGAATTTCGTTCGGTGTTCGGCATCCGCGAGCTGATGGTCTACCTGGGCCGGTACGGCGTCACGCCGGAGGAGACGGTGCGGGTGTGGAAGCTGTGGGGCAGCCACGCCATCGAGCTGATTGAAAGCGATCCCTATATCTTGTGTGAGGAGACCGTCGGCATCTCCTTTGACCGGGCGGACGGCATCGCCGCCTCCCTGGAGCAGCCGCAGGACGGGGAATGCCGGGTCCGTGCGGGGCTGCTGCACGTGCTGCGGCACAACATGAACAACGGGCACACCTGCCTGCCTGCCGATAAGCTCGCGCCGGCCGCCGCCAACTTCCTGGGCGTGGACCCCGGGCTCGCGGAGGATGTGCTCGCGGCCATGAAGGCCGAGGGCAGTCTTGTGGCCGACGATCTGGGGGAGCGGGAATTCGTCTTTACTCCTCGGATGCATCGGTCGGAGACTTACGCCTGTGCGCGTCTGCTGATGATATTGCGCTTCCCGCCGCAGCGGATTGTCGGCATTGAACGGGAGATTGCCCAGATAGAAAAAGAACAGGGAATGCAGTATGCCTCCCTGCAAAAGAAGGCGATTGAATCGGCGCTCGACCGCGGCCTGCTGATCTTAACCGGCGGTCCGGGCACCGGTAAGACGACCACCCTCAACGCCATCATCCGCATTTTGGAAAACAAGGGCGAGCGGGTGGCCCTCGCCGCGCCGACGGGGCGCGCCGCCCAGCGTATGAGCGAGGTCACCGAGCGGGAGGCCAAAACCATTCACCGGCTTTTAGAGGTGGAATGGGACGAAAACGATCACCCCGTCTTTACCCGCAACGAAAAGAATCTCCTCGACTGCGACGCCCTCATCCTCGACGAACTCTCCATGGTGGACGCCCAGGTGTTCGAGGGGGTGCTCCGGGCGCTGCCTTTAGGCTGCCGACTGGTGCTCGTGGGGGATACCGACCAGCTTCCGTCGGTCGGGCCGGGCAACGTGCTCGGGGATTTGATCGCCTCCGGCCTGATGCCGGTGGTGCAGCTGACCGAAATCTTCCGGCAGTCGCTCCAAAGCCTGATCGTCTGCAACGCGCACAGAATCGTCCACGGGGAAATGCCCGAATTAAACCGGCGGGACAGCGACTATTTCTTCTTAAGCCAGTACGATCCCGCCGCCATCCGTTCGATCATCATCGATCTGTGCGCTCGCCGTCTGCCGCAGAGCTACGGCTATTCCCCGCTGTTTGACATTCAGGTCCTCTGTCCCGGAAGAAAGGGCGAGCTCGGGACCATCGAGCTCAACCGCCGCCTGCAGGAGGTATTGAATCCCCCTGCGGCCGGCAAGCGGGAATATTCCATAAGCCTCGGCGTTCTGCGCGAGGGGGACAAGGTAATGCAGATCCGCAACAACTACGATATCCCCTGGGCCAGGGAGGACGGGACAACCGGCGAGGGAGTCTTCAACGGGGATGTGGGCCTTCTTCTGGAGATCAACCGTCCCAATGCCAGCATGACCGTCCAGTTTGACGACCGCACCGCCCTCTACAGCCTTGAAAATGTGACCGATCTGGAGCTGGCTTATGCGGTGACGGTACATAAAAGCCAGGGCAGCGAGTTCCAGGCGGTGGTCATGCCCATGTTTCCGGGGCCGCCGCAGCTTTCCTACCGCAATCTGCTCTACACCGCCATCACCCGGGCGCGCAGTCTGTTGGTTCAGGTGGGCACCAGGGAGACGGTGCGCCGGATGGTGGAAAACGACCGCAAAACCAAGCGTTTTTCCGGCTTGTATACCTTCTTGACGAGAGGGGAAAGGTATGAGGGGCAATGAGTTGTTTTCCCGCGCGCTGGCGCTGATTTATCCCGAAAAATGCCCCTTCTGCGGGGCTATCCTGCCCTATGGCGCGGGCGTGTGCGCCGGCTGCGCCAAAAGGCTTCCGCGCGCCGATTGCCGCGTCCCGCTCGGAGCTCTTCCGAATGGGGAGGGACTTCTCTGCGTTGCTCCCTTTCTCTACCGGGACGAGGTGCGCGCGGCGGTGGGGCGGTTCAAATTCCACGCGCACACCGAATACGCCCTTTCCTTTGCGGCGGAGATGAAAAAGACGCTCGAACAGTGCGCCAAGGGGAGGACGTTTGACAGGATCACCTGCGTGCCGATGCTCCCGGAGAGGGAGGCCAGGCGGGGTTACAACCAGGCGGAGCTGCTGGCCCGCGCGCTCGGCAGGCGGCTGGGAATTCCATATGAAGCGCTGCTTGTTCAGACGCGGGCGAAAAAGGAGCAGCACACCCTCACACAGGAGGAGCGGGCCGCAAACGTCCGCGGCGTCTACGCACCGAAGGCCCCTTCCCGCATCTGTGGCAGGCGCATCCTGTTGTGCGACGATATCGTCACCACCGGCAGCACCCTGCGGGAATGCGGCCGTGTGCTGTGCCGGGCGGGCGCGGAGGAGGTTTTTTGCGCCGCCTTTGCGGCGGTGGACTGAGAGGCGAGTCCTTCCAGGATTGTTACTTCTCTGTTGTTGAAAACCGAACCGGAATCGTATATAATGAAAAAATAAGGAAGAAAAGACGCCCGCGCCCGAAAAAACGGCGGAAGTACAGACGGGCTGCGGGATTTCAGAATCGATAACAGCGGGCGGCCGGCGGCCGCTTCTCACAACAAGCCCGCGCGTGCGGGAACAAAGGACGGAGGGACTCTCTTTGCTGGGAACGGATATCGCAATCGACCTTGGAACCTCAAAGATTCTCATCTATATCAACGGCAAGGGCATCGTGCTCAGGGAGCCGGCCGTGGTGGCCGTCAATACGGACAACGACGAGATCATCGCCGTGGGCAAAGAGGCGTATAAAATGGTCGGCCGCACATCCGACCGCATCGCCGTCGTCTTTCCGCTGGAGGGAGGCGTCATCTCCGATTTCACGCTGGTCGAGCAGCTGCTGACCATTTTTTTGAAGAAGCTCAGCGGCAGTATGGTCTTTATGCCGCGCGTCGTCGTCTGCGTCCCCGGGGAGATCACCGAGGTGGAAAAGCGCGCGGTGGTCAACGCCATCAGCACCTCGGGCGTGCGAAAAATCTGTCTGATTGAAGAGCCGGTCGCCGCCGCGCTGGGCGCGGGGATGGACATCGAAAGCCCGCACGGCAATCTGGTCGTCGATATGGGCGCCGGCACCACCGACATGGCGGTCATCTCCTTAAGCGGCGTGGCCGTATCCCGTTCCATCAAAATTGCGGGCAACAGCTTTGACGAGGCGGTCATCAAGCTTGTGCGCAAAAAGCACAACATCCTCATCGGCAAGCGGATGGCCGAAGACTGCAAGCTGGCCATCGGCTGCGTCTACCCCATGGAACAGCAGAGCAGCTTCCGGATCAAGGGCAGGAATGCCCTGACCGGACTGCCGCAGGCGGCCGAGATCACCTCCGACGACATGCTCGAGGCGCTCACCCAGCCGGCCATGCAGATCGTCCGCGAGCTGCAGGATATGCTCGAGGAAACCCCGCCCGAGCTCATCGGGGACGTGGATACCGATGGCATTCTGCTGACGGGCGGCACCTCTCAGCTGCGCGGCTTTACCACCCTGCTTTCCAAGAAAACGCGGCTGCCCGTCCATCTGGCGGAAACGCCCGAGGACTGCGTGGTGCTGGGCGCGGGCAAGGCGCTCAAGTTCATTGACGCCCTGTCCGACAAAACCTACGGCGTGATGAACCCGCTGTCCGCCGAGTATTGACGCCGGAATACCGAAAGGAGGGCGTGACAGATGTTCACAATGCCTGCATTTCAGAAGAAGGCCTTTGGCGGCGTGGATGAGGAAGAGGTCTGCGATTTCCTGATGTCCATCGATCAGGAGTACGAAGCCGAGCTCAACCGCTTGAAGGATCAGCTCAACGACCTTCTGCGCGCCGGCGCCGAGATGAAGCAGAGCCTGCAAAAAGAGAGGCAGCTCGTCCTGTCCCTGCGCGAACAGACTGCTGTCCTCACGAAGGAGAACGAGGCCCTCCGCGCGCGCGTGGAAGAGCTGGAGGCCGGGCGCGCCGCATCTGAAGAGGAAGCGCTGTCCGCAGCCGCCCAGTCGGCGTCCGACCAGACCGACCGGACGGAGCCTCCCTCAGATAATTCAGAGGCCATGCTCCGGCTCCTGTGTGAGCAGGTGGCGCAGAACCGGCGGGCGATTGAGGCGCTGGAAAAACGGCTGGAGCCGGCGAAAAAGCCGACGCCGGTGCGGAACGTGGGCTTTGCCGTGCCGGAGGAGCCCGGTCCGGCGGACTTTCAGGCATATTTCAAGTGATGCCGAGGAGCGGGCTTCTTGTCCGCTCCTTTTTGTATGATCTCTCCTTCCGGGCAGCGTCGCCCTGCTGGAAGGCATGGCGGGGGGAGGGGGGAGTCTCAATCCGTCATGTGAAACTCTGCGCGGGCCTGTTCCCAGCTCCAGCCCTAGCCGCCGGGCGCTGTTGACGAAAACAAAGCGGCATGCTACAATACATTTAACCGAATTGTTAAATGTAGAGGGGAGGGAAGACTTTGGGCCTGCAAAAGACGCTCAACGCCCTGGCCGACCCTACGCGGCGTGCCATCCTGGAGCTTTTAAAGGGCGGCAGGAAACCGGCGGGGGAGATCGCCGAACGTTTTGACATCAGTTTTGCGGCGGTTTCACGGCATCTGTCGGTCCTCCGGGGGGCGGACCTGATCCGCGACCGGCGTGAGGGCAAATTCATCTTTTACGAACTCAACGCCTCCATTTTACAGGAAACGATTTTGTGGATCAAGCAGTTGGGAGGAGAGGAATAAAATGAAACACGGGTATGGGATCATCTATACTTTGATGGCGCTTTCCCTGGTAATCGCCGGGATTTTTCTTGCCTTTTTGCCGGATCAAGTGCCGATGCACTACAACATCACCGGAGAGATCGACCGCTTCGGCAGCAAGTATGAAAATTTGCTGCTGCCGTTCTTTTCCGTTTTGATGGGCTTTATGATGACCGGTATGGCCAAATACCACAAGAGAAGAGGGGAGAGAGGCAACGAAAAGACGTTGGTGATCACCGGTATCTTCTGCGTGCTGTTTTTTGATCTGATGGAGATTTACTTTCTGTGGAAGGCGGCGGCCTACCCGGCGGGAGGAGTGCAGACCAATGGGCCGGATGCGATGAAATTTGTCTCTATGATTCTGGGGGCGCTGCTGATTTTCTGCGGAAACATCATGCCCAAGGCGGGCAGAAACGCCGTTTTCGGCCTGCGCACCAGATGGAGCATGAAGAACGACCGCGTCTGGCAGCAGTCCCAGCGCTTCTGTGGATATGCCTGTGTCGTCTGCGGCCTGTTGATGATCCTCGTCGGCCTGTTCGTCAGCGGTGCGGCCAATCTGCTTGCCGTGCTGGGCCTGGTGATTGTGTGGGCGGTTGTCAGTGCGGCCGCGTCTTACCGCATCTGCAAAAAGGATGGGGCGGACCGGGAAAAGGAATCGTGAACCTGCGCATTTCGACGTCTGCTGCATCCGAGTGCGGGCCTGTGGAAAGAATAACGGCATATTACAGCTGCGCCAAAGGAGGGAGCGTATGACCATCAAGCTGCCGGACACAGTGCGGCGCATCATCGAAAGTCTGGAACGGGGCGGATTTGAGGCCTGCGCCGTGGGCGGCTGTGTGCGCGACAGCCTCCTCGGCCGCGCGGTACACGACTGGGACCTCGCCACCAGCGCCCGGCCGGAGGAGGTCAAGGGCTGCTTTCCGGACGGCCGGATTCTGGAAACAGGGCTGAAGCACGGTACAGTCACCCTGCTTCTGGAGGGAAGGCCCTACGAAATCACCACCTACCGCATCGACGGCAGCTATTCCGACGGTCGTCGACCGGACAGCGTCGCCTTCACCGATCGGCTGCCGCTCGACCTCGCCCGGCGGGATTTTACCGTCAACGCCATGGCTTATCACCCCGGACGAGGATTGATCGACTGCTTCGGCGGGCTGGACGATTTAAGGGCGGGGCGGATTTCCTGCGTGGGGGAACCGGAGCGCCGCTTTGAGGAGGACGCCCTGCGCATCCTGCGCGCTGTTCGGTTTTCCGCCGTCCTGGATTTCTCCATCGCCCCCGAGACCCACAGCGCCATGGAAAAGCTTTGCCCGCTGCTTGACCGCCTCGCCGCGGAGCGGATCAACGGCGAGCTGTCCCGCACGCTGACCGGCCGGGCGGCCGGGCGGGCGCTGCTTGAAAACAGCAGGATCGTCGCGCGGATCATGCCGGAACTTGCGCCGGCAATGGGCTTTGACCAAAGGAATCCCCATCACTGCCTGGATGTATGGGAACACAGCGTACGCGCGTTGGAGAGTGCGCCGCCCGAACTGCCCGTCCGGCTGGCCCTGCTGCTGCACGACGCTGCAAAGCCGCTTTGCTGCACCGAGGATGAGGAGGGCGTCCGGCATTTTTACGGGCATGCGGCCGAAAGCGCCGGGCTGGCGGAACAGCTTCTGCGCCGTCTGCGCTATGACAACAAGACGGCGCGTCTCGTGACCGAGCTTGTCCGTCGGCACGACCTGCCGCTCGACTGCTCCCCAAAAACCTTGCGGCGCAGACTTCACCAGTATGGAGCCGATTTTCTGCGGCAGCTTATTGAGGTGCAAAGGGCCGATTGTCTCGCGCAGGCCGTGTGCCTCCGGGAGGAGAGACTCAGGCGGCTGGACGCTGTTTCCGCAGCGCTGGAGGAGATTTTGCAGCAGGCGCAGTGCTTCTCGTTGAAGGATCTCGCGGTCGGCGGAGGCGATCTGCTGGCGCTGGGCCTTCCAGCCGGCCCCGGACTGGGCGCGCTGCTTGATTCTCTGCTTTGCCGCGTGCTCGACGGCGCGCTTCCCAACGAGCGGGGGGCGCTGCTCGCCGCGGCCAGGGCAGAAATTGCGGGGCAGGACAACCAAATTCGTCCCAAACTGACATAAGAAGCTTTCCTGCACAATATAATAAAACATCATGAAAGGTAAGATGGTGAGTTGTTTTGTTTATTGTGATCAGGAAAAAGCACGTTCTTATCGCGGCCTGCTGTCTTGTACTGGTCCTCGCGCTGCCATTCCTGTTCCGCGGCAAGGCGCATGGAGAAAGCGCGCCCGAGGGACCACCGCAGAGCGCCCCTTCCCCGGCGGAGAGCGAGGTGCAAACAGCTGCGGAAAACACCAACTGGGGCTTAAGCTTTCAGGAAGAGGGAAAAACGCCGGTGGGCAACGCCTCGTCCGATTATCTCAAGCAGTACAATGCTTATTACTGCGGGAATGCCGACCAGAAGAAAATCTACCTGACCTTTGACGCAGGCTACGAAAACGGCTTTACTCCGGCTATTCTGGACGCGCTCAAAAAGCACAACGCCAAGGCGACCTTCTTTGTGGTGGGAAACTACATTGAAACAAGCCCTGATCTGATCAAGCGGATGGTGAGCGAGGGGCACATCGTCGGCAACCACACCTATCATCACCCCGATATGTCCAAAATCGCCGATCAGGCGGCCTTCCGGAAGGAACTTTCCGACCTGGAGACGCTCTACAAGGAGACGACCGGGGAGGAAATGCGCAAGTATTACCGGCCGCCTCAGGGCAAGTACAGCGAGCAGAACCTGAAGATGGCGAGCGAGATGGGCTACCAGACCTTCTTTTGGAGCCTGGCCTACGTCGACTGGTATGTGGATGACCAGCCTTCCAAGGAGCAGGCCTTTTCCAAGCTGCTGCCGCGCATTCATCCGGGCGCCGTCGTGCTTCTGCATAGCACCTCCAGCACCAACGCCGAAATTCTCGATGAACTTCTGACCAAGTGGGAGAGCGAGGGCTACACCTTCGGCACGCTCGACGAACTGTGCGGGCAATAATCAAAAACAAGAAAGCACGGCGCGCTTTTTGCACACCGTGCTTTCCTCTTGTGGAGAATAAAGTTGATAAGCGGGATCCGTTTCGGTGCAGAAAGAAAGCAGCAGACAAATTCTCCCGGAACTGCGCAGCGCTGTGGGAAGGATGTGCCGATTTGCATCGACCGTCTCTATAGGGAAGCCTCAACCTGTATACGAAACATGCCCCCTGATGCCAAATCAGACATCAGAGGGCATGTTATTCATTTGGATTCTGCCGGTCGCACGGTCAGACGTTACTTGGAGGCGCTTTCTCTCTTTTTCAGGGTGAGAAGCGCTCCTGCAACGGCGACGGAAGCGGCAAAGAGAATCATCACGCCGGTGAAGCCGTTGTCGCCCGTGCTGGGGCCTTTGCCCTCGTCGGTGGATTCGACAGGCTTAGTGGTGGACTCGGTGGATTCAGTCGATTCAGTCGACTCGGTCGGTTCGGGAGCTTTTTCGGCAACAGGAGCCGCAGCCTTCCAGGTGGCGGAACCCTCATAACCGTTGATGCTGACATCGACGCAGAGCACCTTGCCCAGGTTGTCCGCAGTCACGGTATAAACCGCGTCAGTCCCCAGAACCGCGTCAGAGCCTTCATAATGCCAAGTATAGCGGGCGTCTTCGTTGACAGGGTAAGAACCGATTGTACCCTTGTCAGTCAGAATGTTGGCGGTCAGCTTCTGGCCGACAACGGGCGCGGTGACCTTGGTGTAGCCGTCGGTACCGTCCACAACGGAAACGCCGGTGATTTCCCCGGTAGGAGCGGTAGCGATCTCGGCCTTCCAGGTTTTGGGGCCGCCGGTGTAGCCTTTCACATTCACTTCAACGCAGAGCACCTTGTCGAGATTGTCGGAGGTGACGGTGTACACCGCTTCGATGCCAAGAACTGCGTCGGAACCTTCATAATACCACTTGTAGGTCGCATCCTTGTTGACAGGATAGGAACCGATTTCTCCGGCGCTGGTCAGAATGTTGGCAATCAGCTTCTGACCGGCAACGGGAGTGGTCACCTTGGTGTAGCCGTCGGTACCGTCAACCACAGATACGCCGGTGATAACCTTTTCGACCTTAGCGGCAGCTTCCCAGGTAGCGGTACCCTCATAGCCTTTCACACTGACGTCCACGCAGAGAATTTTGTCTGCATTATCTTCCGTGACGGTGTAGGTCGCCGAGGTGCCCAGAACCGCGTCGGAGCCTTTGTAGTACCATTTGTAGGTGGCGTCGGCATTGACGGGATAGGATCCGATTTCTCCTTTGCTGGTCTGGATGTTGGCGGTCAGTTTCTGACCCGCAACAGGAGAGGTAACCTCCGTGTAGCCGTCGGTACCATCGACGACCTTCACGCCGGTCACCTTGTCGCCTTCTGCCGCAGATGCGACCGCTGCCATCGAAAGCAGCAGGCAAACGCACAGAAGAACTGCGAAGACACGTTTCATTACTCATAACCCCTTCTCAAAAAATATTTCTCAAACGCAGATTTTTCTGCGATTT
>CABSLJ010000041.1 GCA_902478455.1 uncultured Oscillospiraceae bacterium
CCTATGAGCCCATCTGGGCCATCGGCACCGGCCGCACCGCCACCGCCGACCAGGCCAACGAGGTGTGCGCCGTCATCCGAAAGGTGGTAAGCGAACTGTACGATTCCGCCGCGGGCGACGCCATGACCATCCAGTACGGCGGCTCCATGAACGCCGGCAACGCGGCCGAGCTGCTCGCCAGGCCGGACGTCGACGGCGGTCTCATCGGCGGCGCTTCCCTGAAAGCCCCCGACTTTGCGGCCATCGTCAAGGCGGCCGGCTGCTAATGGCTGGAACCGGTCAAAATAAAATCATGCCGGACTCCGCGCGTCCGGCACGGCGCTCTCAAGTTGGCGCGGAGAAATGGCAGGAATGATACGCATATGAAAAAACCTTTGATCCTCATCATCATGGACGGCTTCGGCATCGGCCAAAATTATGGAAACGCCATTGTGGCCGCCGGCACCCCCAATTTGGATCGTCTGTTTTCGCACAACCCGGTCACCCAGATCGGCGCTTCGGGCCTTAACGTCGGCCTGCCGGACGGCCAGATGGGCAACAGCGAGGTCGGTCATACCAACATCGGTGCCGGCCGCGTGGTCTATCAGGAGCTGACCCGCATCACCAAGTCGATTGCCGACGGCGATTTTTTTGAAAACCCCGCCCTCTGCGCCGCCATGGACAGCGCCGCGCAGAACGGCAAAGCGCTGCACTTGATCGGCCTTCTGTCCGACGGCGGCGTCCACTCCCACAACACCCACCTTTACGCCCTGCTGGAGATGGCGAAGAAGTACGGCCTGGAGAAGGTCTACATCCACGCCCTGCTCGACGGCCGCGACGTTCCCCCTACCTCGGGCAGGGATTATGTGGCCGAATGCGTGAAAAAGGCCGAGGAGATTGGAACGGGCCGCGTTGCCACCGTGATGGGCCGCTATTACGCCATGGACCGCGACAACCGCTGGGAGCGCGTGGAAAAGGCATACGCCGCCATGGTCTACGGAGAGGGCAATTACAATCCCGATCCCGTCGCCGCTGTGGAGGCCTCCTATGCCGCCGAGGTGACCGATGAGTTCGTCGTGCCCACCGTCTGCGAAAAGAACGCAACCATTGAAAGCGGCGATTCGGTCGTTTTCTTCAACTTCCGCCCCGACCGCGCCCGTGAAATCACCCGCACCCTGGTCGACCCCGATTTCATCGGCTTCGAGCGGAAAAAGGGTTTCTTCCCCCTTCATTATGTCTGCATGACCCAGTACGACGCCACCATGCCCAATGTGGACGTCGCCTTCCGTCCGCAGTCGCTGCACAATACCTTCGGCGAGTATATCTCCGAGCAGGGCATGACCCAGCTGCGCATCGCCGAGACCGAAAAGTACGCTCACGTGACCTTCTTCTTTAACGGCGGCGTGGAAAAGACCTATCCCGGCGAGGACCGCGTTCTCATTCCTTCGCCCAAGGTGGCCACCTATGATCTCAAGCCGGAAATGAGCGCCTATGAGGTGACCGACGCCGTCGTCGAGCGCATTCTTTCCGGAACTTATGACGTTATCATCCTCAATTTCGCCAACTGCGATATGGTCGGCCACACCGGCGTCTTTGAGGCGGCGGAAGCGGCCGTCCGCACGGTGGACGAGTGCGTAGGCCGCGTGACCGACGCCATCGCCAAAATGGGCGGCGTCTCGCTCATCACCGCCGACCACGGCAATGCTGATCAGATGTACGAGCCGGACGGCTCCCCCTTCACCGCCCACACCACCAATCCCGTTCCTTTCTGCGTGGTAGGTTACCCCTGCACTCTGCGCGAAGGCGGAAGACTGGCCGACATCGCCCCCACGATGCTCAAAATTCTGGGCCTGCCTCAGCCCGCCGAGATGGACGGCAAGAGCATCATAGAATAATCTGATACAAAACTCCCCGTGCTGCCAAAACAACGGCAGTACGGGGAGTTTGTTATAATTGGAAATTGCGAAAGGAGCAAGCTACAAGGGATGTCTTATTGACAAGCTCGCTTTTAAACTTTATAATATTACCATATTAAAGCGCAGCGGTAGTTTTCCGCTGCGTGAAGAAGGAGGTATCCCCGTGCCCCTATTCAGCAAATGTGAAAACTACCATACCGTCGACGAGGTCAAAGCAATGGGAATCTACCCCTATTTTCATGAGTTGGAGTCCCGTCAGGACGTAGAAGTCGTTATGGAAGGCAAACGCCGCATTATGTTGGGTTCTAACAATTACCTGGGTCTTACGGTGCATGAAGAGGTAATCAACGCTGGGGTTGAGGCGCTCAGGCAGTATGGCAGCGGTTGCTCCGGTTCCCGTTTTTTAAACGGTACGCTCGATTTGCACAACCGCCTGGAGACCGAGCTCGCGGACTTTCTTGGCAAAGAAGAAGTGGTCACCTTCTCCACCGGCTTTCAATCCAATCTCGGCATCATCAGCGCGGTTGCTTCCCGCAATGATTATATTCTAAACGACCGAGAAAATCATGCAAGCATTTACGACGCCTGTAAGCTTAGCTACGCAAAGACGGTGCGGTTTCGTCACAGCGATATGGAGGACCTTGAGCGCCAGCTTCAAAAACTCCCGCCGGAAGCCGGAAAACTCATTGTGACCGATGGCGTCTTCAGCATGAGCGGAGACATCTGCCGCCTGCCCGAAATTGTGGCGCTTGCGCAGAAATATAACGCCCGTGTCATGGTGGACGACGCCCACGGCTTTGGCGTGTTGGGACACGGCGGCCGGGGTACGGCCGACTATTTTGGTCTTACCGACCAAGTGGACATTATTATGGGAACCTTCTCCAAATCCCTTGCAAGCCTTGGAGGCTACATGGCGGCAAGTCATACGGTGGCAAACTTTGTCCGTCACCACTCCCGGCCCTTTATTTTCAGCGCCTCTATCCCTCCTGCCAACTGCGCCTGCGCTCTTGCCGCGTTACAAATTATCAAAAGAGAACCTCAACGGGTGGAACGTCTGAGAGAGCTTTCCCGCTATCTGCGGCAGGGCCTGAAAAAGCGAGGAGTTCCCGTACGTGAATCGAACAACTCCATGATCCCGATTATTCCCTTTTTTACATATGATCTATTAAGCACGCTGGGTACAGCCAAAGCGCTCTATGAGGAAGGGGTCTATGTCAATCCTGTGCTTCCGCCTGCAGTGCCGGAGGGAGAGTGCCTTTTGCGCATCAGTCTGATGGCCACCCATACAGAAGCCCTACTCGACGAGGCTATGGATTGCATTGAGCGGGTTCTTCGGAATACGGCTGCTGCGAAATAAAAGACGATCCCCCCAGTCATACCGAAACTTAAAAAAGCAGAAATAACTCCCCAATGAAAGGATCGTTCCTTTTTCAAAGGCTCTGGCCTTGGGGATCCGACCGGGCGCCCTCTTTGTGAAGAAGAGGGCGCCCGTAGTACATATTCCCTCAAGCTTGTTGTTTATTATTTTTTAAATAATCTAATTCCGCCCCACATATGATTGATAGCGGGGTGGTACTATGACATTCAAGTTTAACTGGAAGGTGTTTCTGGGCGTTGTACTCCTGGCACTCGCTTGGGGCGGGGGCTTTCTTTTACTGAGGGATTATGAGGGGCCGGCCGCCGCCTGCGTCATGGGCGGCAGTGTTTATGAGTTTGAGCCTGATCCCGCCCAGGCCGCCGGAAGCTGTGGCAATCTGGAGGATTTGAGCGCACGCTACCAGCGGCCGTCGGCCGCCGCGCCGCTGGAAAATCCCTTCTGTTTTTCCGATTTTATGGAGGACGGCCGCGTTCCACAGTTTGAGGCGCCCGAGGAGGCGCTTTACGCCTATTTCGGCGTACTCCAAAACGCCGCCAATATGCTCGGCTACACCGGGACCTGCGGCACGGTGGGAGAGGGAACTGCTCCCTATCCGTATGCCTACGCTTTTCTGAGCGAAGAGCGACGGGCGGCGCTGCCCTTTTCCCGGTTTGAGGAATCCTTCGCGGGCATCGGCCACATCAGCTTTCTCAAGCTGTATCCGGCTTACGCGCCCGAGGGAACGCCCGAACACATCCGTTATTATATGATAGAGCTTGAGGTCATCACGGGGGACAGAACCGACGGCGCGGACACCCGGGGCGACCGCAGTCTCTTTGCCTATTATTATGGAATCGCCACCCTCACGGACACCGAATTCGAGGGCTGGAAAATCGACAATCTTCAGTACATCCCAGAGGCCTTTCTCTGCGCGCCCTATCACAGCTGGTTCTATGATTCGGCCTACAGCGTGCCCATCATCTACATCGAAAACCTCAAGCTTTTTGACCGCGTCACCTCCACCGAGGAGCGCGGCGGCCTGATTGAGATCACGGCCGAGGGCGGCGGAGAGGAATACCGCCTCTCCTTCGTCCGGCTGACCAATGGCTACGACATCCTCTTACACGAGTATGTCCGGAAAAACGGGGCGTGGGTGGAAACAAACCTTTTGCCCGAGCAGTGGGCCTACTTCAAGCTGACTGCGGACAGCCGCGGGCTTCAAAGCCGATTGTAGAAAGAGAAGCAGAGGAACATGCAAAAAGGCTCTGCCGCCGGCAGAGCCTTTCCTATTTGTAGAATAGGGGGTTATTATAACTATTATTTCAGGTCCTGCGCCTCCAGAATGGTCACGCCCGCCGCCGAAAGACATTCGGCGGCCTTTTTGTCGTTGTCCACACGGAGGATGACGTTGGCCTGGCCTTTGTCCCGGCTGATGTAGGCGTACATATACTCCACGCCGATGCCGTTTTGCGCCAGCACCGCCATCGCGTCGGCAAAGGAACCCGGTTTGTCCTCAATGCCGATGGCGATCACATTGGTCAGGGAGACGGTCATCTTGGCCGCCTTGAGCGCCGCCACCGCCTCAAGCGGCTTGTCGACAATCAAACGCAGGATGCCGAAATCGCTGGTGTCGGCGATTGAGACGGCGCGGAGATCCACGTCAGCGTCGGCGAGGACGCGGGTGATTTCCGCCAGACGGCCCGATTTGTTCTCCACAAAAATAGAAAGCTGCTGAATCTGCATGAGATTCCCTCCTTAAATTCCGCTGTGCGGCGGCCGCCTGGCAGGAGCGGCCGGTGACTTCTGCAAGTTGAAAAAGGTCAAAATTTTACTGTGCGTTATATCCGAGTTCAAAGGCCTTAAGGTTCAGATCAATAAATTTGGGCGGGACGGTCTCGCGGATGGTGTCGAGCCAGATTTCCTTGCCCATCCCGAGCGCGCGCGCCATCAGACCGATAAGCACCACGTTGACCGCCTTCTGCGAACCCGCTTCCTCGGCGAGGGCCAGAGCGTCGGTGGCGAGCACCTTGATCCCCTTTTCCCGCATGGCCTCAAGCAGGCCCTCGGGATAGGCGGCGTTTCCCGTGACGACCGGCATGGGGTCGATGGTCTGCAAATTGACGACGATAGAGCCGCCCGGCTTCAGAAAGGGCAGGAAGCGGGCCGCCTCAAGCTGCTCAAAGGCGAGGATCAGGTCGGCCTCGCCCTCGTTGATGACGGGGGAATAGACCTTTTCGCCGTAGCGCACATAAGTCACAACTGAGCCGCCGCGCTGGCTCATACCGTGTACCTCGGACACCTTGACGTCATAGCCGCTCGCGACCATGGCGCCGCCGAGCAGACGGCTGGCGAGCAGGGTTCCCTGACCACCCACGCCGACGATTAAAACGCTTGTCACCTTGTTCATGCTTTGGCCTCCTCACCGGTTAAGATCGCCTTTTTGGGGCAAAGGGTCTTGCACACGCCGCAGCCGACGCACTGGGTGTGGTCGATGACGGCCTTTTTGTTTTTGATGCTGATGGCCGGGCAGCCGATGGCCAGGCAGGCCTTGCAGCCGATGCAGGCGTCGGTATTGATGGCGAAGGAGGGCTCGTGCTTGACGGATTTCAGCAGAGCGCACGGCCTGCGGGAGATGATGACCGAAGGTCCGTCGGCCTCCAGCTCCTCCTTTAAGACCTGCTGGGTCTCGGCGAGATTGTACGGGTCGCACACCCGCACCCGCTCGATGCCCACCGCATGGCAGAGATCCTCCAGATTGACCGCCGCGGCCGGCTCGCCCTTGATGTTGTAGCCGGTGGTGGGATTCTGCTGATGCCCGGTCATGCCGGTGATGGAGTTATCGAGGATGATGACCACCGAATTGGTGGCGTTGTAAGCGATGTCGATGAGTCCGGTGATGCCCGAATGGATGAAGGTCGAGTCGCCGATGACGGCCACCGACTTCTTTTCCGACTGTTCGCCGAACACCTTGTTGTAGCCGTGCAGGGCGGAAACCGAGCCGCCCATGCAGATGCAGGTGTCCATCATGGAGAGGGGGGCGGAGGCGCCCAGCGTGTAGCAGCCGATGTCTCCGCTGACGTACACCTTGGCGCGCTTGAGGGCGTAAAAGAGGCCGCGGTGGGGGCAGCCGCAGCACATCACCGGCGGGCGGACGGGGATATCAATATCCAGCGCGTCGTGCGCCGGGGTTTCGTGCAGCAGCAGCTCGCGCACCAGCTTCTGGGAAAACTCCCCGCAGACGGGGAAGAGTTCCTTGCCGATGACCTTAACGCCGTGTTTGCGGCAGTGGGTTTCGATGATATCGTCCAGCTCTTCGATGACATAGAGGGTGTCCACCTGGGAGGCGAATTCCCTGATCAGCTCCACCGGCAGGGGATTGACCATGCCGAGCTTTAAGTAAGAGGCCCTGTCTCCCAGCGCCTCCTTGGCGTACTGGTAGGAGATGCCCGCCGCGATGATGCCGATGGAGGTGTCTCCCATCTCGATGCGGTTAATGGGACTTTTCTCGGCATAGGCGGTGAGCTTTTGGGTGCGCGCCTCCACCATCTCGTGCTTGGGCCGCGCGAATGCGGGCAGCATGACGTTTTTCTGGGGATTCTTGACGTAGGGCCTGTTTTCGCGCTCTTCACGGTCGCACAGCTCTACCAGGCTGCGCGAATGAGCTACGCGGGTGCACAGGCGGAGCACAACCGGCGTGTCGTATTCCTCGGAAAGCTCGTAGGCAAGCTTGGTGAACTCCTTGCATTCGGCCGAATCGGCGGGCTCGAGCATGGGAACCTTGGCCGCGATGGCGTGATGGCGGGAATCCTGCTCGTTCTGAGAGGAGTGCATGCTCGGGTCGTCGGCCACGGCGAGCACCGTGCCGCCGTTCACGCCGATGTAGGACATGGTGAAGAAGGGATCGGCGGCCACATTCAGACCGACGTGCTTCATGGCGCAGAAGGAGCGCGCGCCGGCAAAGCAGGCGCCGGCGGCCACCTCGCAGGCCACCTTCTCATTGGGGGCCCACTCGCAGTTGATTTCATCGTATTTGGCGGCGGCCTCGGTGATTTCGGTGCTGGGGGTGCCGGGATAGCTTGAAACCACCTTCACGCCCGCCTCGTACAATCCGCGGGCGACCGCTTCGTTGCCCAGTAACAGTTCTTTCATTTGGTTTCCTCCTTGACGTTGCGTAAGTCGAGAATCCGCTTGGCCTTGCCCTGAAAGCGCTCGAGCGACTTGGGCTCCACCAGCGTGACCTTGGTCTCCAGCCCAAGCACGCTCTTGAGCCGGTCGTGTATGTTCTTTTGCAGGGCTTCAAGCTCCCTGAAGTGTTCCAGAAGGTCGGCGTTGATGAGTTCCACCTTGACCTCCAGGTTGTCCATGTAATTCTGCCGGCGTACCACCAGCTGATAGTGCGGCCCCACATGCTCGGTGCCGACCAGCACGCTCTCAATCTGGGTGGGGAAGACGTTGACGCCCTTGATGATGAGCATATCGTCGGTGCGGCCCATGACCTTTTCCATGCGGCAGTGGGTGCGTCCGCAGGCGCAGGGTTCATAGGTAATCCGGGTGATATCCTTGGTGCGGTAGCGCAGCACCGGCATGCCCTCACGGGTCAGAGTGGTCACCACGAGTTCGCCCGCTTCGCCCTCCGGCTTCTGCAGAAGGGTGTCGGGATCGACGATCTCGGGCAGGAAGTGGTCCTCGGCAAAGTGCAGGCCGCAGCGCAGCTCGCATTCGCCTGAAACGCCCGGTCCGCCCAGCTCGGTCATACCGTAGTTGTCCGAAACAAAAATGCCCATGCTCTCTTCAATCTGTGCGCGCATTTCGGGCGTGCAGCTTTCCGAGCCCAGAAGGCCGATGCGCAGCTTGTAGGCGTCGCGCGGGTAGCCCGCCTCTTTCATCGATTCGCCCAGATAGAGGGCATAGGAAGGGGTGGCCACCAGACCGGTCACGCCGAAGTCGCGGAACATCATCAGCTGCTTGACCGTGTTGCCCGAGGAGGCGGGGATGACGGTCGCGCCGATCTTTTCCAGGCCGTAGTGCAGGCCGAGCGCGCCGGTAAAGAGGCCGTAGCCGAAGGAAATCTGGATGATGTCGTCGGCCGTTGCGCCGCCGCCGACCGCCACGCGGGCCACCTGATCGGACCAGTTCTCAAGATCCCGCTTGGTGTAGACGCCCACAGTCGGCTTGCCCGTGGTGCCAGAGGAGGCGTGAATGCGCACAATCTTCTTCATCGGCTGGGCCAGCAGCTGAAAGGGGTAGTTGTCCCGGATGTCGTCCTTGGTGGTGCAGGGGATATACTGCAGATCGGAGAGGGTCTTAATCTTGTCCCCCGACGTGATTCCCGCCTTTGCAAGCCGTTCATGGTAGAAGGGCACGTTGTTGTAGCAGTAATCGACCATTCTTTTCAGCCGCTCCAACTGGAGCGCGTCGAGCTCTTTTCGGCTCATGGTCTCGATTTCCTTTTGAAACATCAACCCGAACACCTCAAACTTTCCTTTTTCTCTCAAAATCCCATTCCCGGGTGAATTGCTCAAAATCGCAAGCGACCGCACCACGGGTAAAATCGTGGTGCGGCGCGGTTTTATGTAGCCATAGGACTGTTGTTTATTATTATACCATAGAAATGAAGAGCAGCCAAGTAGCGAGCGCAGAAAGATTGCTGGAAACCTGCGGATTCCCAGCTTGATCAGATTCTAGCAGGGGCGCACAGTGTGCGCCCGTGTATCTTCCAGCGGACGGGAAGACGGGCGAACGATGTTCGCCCCCTGCATACCGGGCATTGGCCTCGCTCAGGACACACAGGTTGAATCCAAAAATCAGATCAGTTCTTTTCCAGCGAGCCGGTGTAGAAGAAGTCGTTGCGTTCGCCGCTCTTCCAGCCCAGCTTTTCGGCGATGGGGCTGACCGCCAGGCAGAGGATAGGGGAGACGACCATCGCCAGGCAGGCATAGATGGGACCGTCCGGCGTTGTAAATCCGGAGAGGGCCACCGGCACAAAAGCGGTCAAAAAACCGCCGATCATGCCGGCCCATGCGCCCGCGCGGTTGAGACCCTTCCAATAGAGCGCCAGGGCGTAGGGAGCGAGGAAGCTGCCCGAAATAATGCCCCAGGAGTAGGACATCATCTCCAGAATGGGAGTCGGATAGTTGGCGATGAAATAGGAGCAGATGACAAACACAAGGCACAGGATGCGGGTCAGCGTGGCCACGGAGGAATCCTTCATGTCTTTTTTGAAATGGCTTTTGATCAAATCCATGGAAACGGTCGAGCAGGCGGTCAGGGTAATGCTCGAAAGTGTGGACACCGAAGCCGAAATCAGCAGCACCAGCACAATGCCGATGAGAATATTGGGCAAATGCGCCTGGTTGAGCATATTGGGCACGATGTAATCGGCTCCGCCGGCCGGCATGGTTTCCCCAAAGAAGAGGTGGGAAAAGGAGCCGATGAAGTAGCCGCCGCCCGCCACCAGCAGAGCGAAGAAGGTGGAGATGACGATGCCACGCTTGACCTCCCTGTCGTCCCGAATGCCGTAATACTTGTGGACCATCTGGGGCAGTCCCCAAGTGCCGAAGCTGGTCATGAGCACCGTCGCGAGCAGGGAGAGGGAGGCCTTGCCATTCAGCGGCATCATTTCATGCGCCTTCATGTATTCGGTCATATTGGCTATGCCCTGCGAAAGACCGCCCACCTGCGGGGAGAGCATCACCATCACAAGCAGCGCCGCCACGCCGAACATCATCACGAACCCCTGCACAAAGTCGGCTTTCAGGGTGGCGATGTAGCCGCCGAGGACAAGAACCACTGCTGAGCCCAGGGCAATGAGGATCATGCAGACCTGCTCGTCGATGCTCAAAAGCACCGAGCAGACGCTTGTCAGTCCCTTGTACACAGAGGCCGAATAGGGCAGCAGGAAAATAAAAATCACAATGCAGGAAAAGAGTTTCATGCCCTGGCTGTGATAACGCCGTTCAAAAAGCTGCGGCATGGATTTGATCTTGAGCCGCCTGGTGACCTCTCTGGTCCGGCGGGCGAGAACCAGCCAGGCCAGCAGGGCGCCGAAAATGGCGTTGCCCAGACCGGCCAGAACCGACCACAGGCCGAAGTTCCAACCAGAACCGCCCGAATAGCCGATAAACATCACGGCAGAGAAATAGGCGGTGCCGTAGGACAGCGCGGACATCCACGCGCCGGCGTTGCGCCCGCCGACGGTAAAGGCGGCCATTCCTTTGGAGCTTTTGGAGTTGAGAATGCCGACGGCCAGCATGAAAACCGCATAGACGGCGATCACCAGCCAGATGGTCGTTTCTTTGTTCATAGGACGTCTCTCCCCGGTATAAACGATTTAGTGATTTAAAGCGTTTATGTATTGATGGTTTAAACTACCAAAGAGATTCTACACTGTTTACAGCAAAAAATCAAGCAGTTTCGGCCGGTTCCGTCAATTATTTTCCCGCCGGCGGGAAACAATCGCAGCGCAGCAATGAAAAAAGCAGAAAGGGAGCCGCCCCGCAAAGCGGAACGGCTCCCTTTCGATAGAGGAAAATGAAAAGATTGTTGGCTTACTTCTGGTAAGAGTCGTAAGCAGCCTTGGCGGTCTGAATGCCCTCGTTGAACTCTTGCTCAATCTGGGCGGCGCCGGCAGCCTCATACTCCGCAACATAGGCGTCCCACTCAGCGTCGATGTCCTTCTGGCCAGCGATGAAGGCCGGGATATAGCGCAGGGTGATGTCGGCCAGCTGGGTGCGGATCTCGTTGGCTTCGTCAGAGTAGGGGATGATGGTAAAGTAGGCGGGCAGCTCGCCGTAAGCGTCGAGGCCATAGGAATCAAGCACGCCGGTACCGTAATCCTTCTGGGGACCTTCGGGATAACGGTCAACCTTAATGGTGTTCATGGAAGCCTCATACCAGTCGGTAGCGGACTCGAGCTCGAGTTTCTCCTGGCTGCCGGCAAAGAGGTAGATGAACCACAGATACTGGGTACGGCCGTCGACGACGTTGTAGATGTCGTTGACTTCCTTCCACTTGTCAGCGTCGCGGGTGATGTTGCCGTCGGCATCGACGGTGAACATATCCTCGGTGCCGTCAAAGATCAGGCTCTGGCCGGCATCGGTGGCAATGAACTCGATCAGGTCGAGCACGCGCTCGGGGTTCTCGCAGGAATCCGGGATGAACCAGTTAAAGCCCATCCAGTAGGGAGCGTTGTAGCTGACAGCCATACCGGCGTCGCCGCTCAGCGGAGTGCCAAGCACGAGGTCCTCATAGGAACCATCGGGGTTACCGTTGAGCCACTTGTCGGTGACGATCCAGTCGTACTGGCCGTAGCTGGAGAAACCATAGTTAACAGCACCGATTTTGCCGGCCACGAAATCGTCGGTAGCGCCGGCAAAGTCGTCCTTGGTGCCGATGGAGTTGTCCAGACCGCCCTTGGCGTACATGTCAGCCAGAATCTTGATGCACTCCTTGGTCTCCTCGGAGGTGGTCATGAGCTTCCACTCGCCTTCGACATTCTCGGGATCAACAGGCTGGAAGCCTTCCCAGGCGTTGCCGGAAGGAGGCATCATTGTGGTGCCGTTGGGCGCGCAGATGGTCTTGTCCATCTCGTTGAGGCCGGCGGTGTTGGCCAGCTTGTTGTTTCTCGGCCACCAGCCGATGACGCCCTGCTCGCCGAGGGTGTTGGCGAACTCCACGAACTCGTCGACCGTCTTGGGAGCCTCTTCAAAGCCGGCCTGGTTCATCAGAGCCTTGTTGTAAACCGAAACGCCGGCCCAGCTGATGTTCGCAGTCAGGGCGTACAGAGCATAGGTGGTGTCCGGATCGCCGGAATAATATTCGTTGTACATGCGGTAGGTGGGGGAATTGATGATCATGTTGAGGATGGGATATCTCTCGGGATCGGCCTTGATGATCTCGCCAATGTTGGTGACCATGCCTTCATCAATCCACTTGCTGGTCTTCTCCAGCTCGCCGTAGTTGCAGAAGAGGTCGGGCGCGCGGCCGCCCATGAGGTCGGTTTCGAGCTTGGTCTCGTAACCGTCGGAACCGCTGTGCCAGGTCAGTTCAATGTTCACAGCCTCTTCGATGGCCTTCTTGATGGGATCGTCGCCCCAGCGGTCGGGGTTGTCGATACCAGTGCTGGGCTGGGAGAAAGTGATGTTGACCTTCTCGCGGTCGGCATTGCTGCCGCCGCCGGACGTGGTGGCGCTGCTGCCGTCACCGCTCGGAGCGGACGACTCGGTTGCCGGGTTGTTGTTGCAGCCCGCGAACACGGACGCGACGAACAGAACCGCAAGAACCAGACAGAGCATCTTCTTGGTGAGCTTCTTCACTAAAACTACCTCCTAAATTTTTTGCGCACATATTGCGCTGTATTTTTCCATCCATCCCGCCTGCGGCGATGCCTCCACGACGCAGACGGGACAGATCAGAAACAAGAGAATATCAGCCCTTCACGGCGCCGAGCATCATGCCCTGTGCAAAATGCTTCTGCAGGAAGGGGTAGACCACCATGATCGGCAGCATGGCGGTGATGATGGTCGCCATGCGCAGCGCGGTGGCGGGCACCGCGGGGATGCCCATCTGCTGTGCGTTCAGGTTGACCGACTGGGTCATCGACTGGTCGATCAGCATGCGGCGCAGCACCCAGACATAGGGCTGCAGTCTGGTGTTGTCGACGTACATCATGTACTGATAGTAGTCGTTCCACTGCGCGACCGCGATGAAGAGCGAAACGGCGGCGATCATCGGAACAGACACCGGGAGCACAATCCGGAAGAAGATGATGATCTGGTTGGCTCCGTCGATGGTGGCGGCTTCCTCGAGTTCGAAGGGAACCGAGTAGCAAAAATAGTTGCGCATGATGATGAAATAGCTGATGTTGAGCGCGGCCGGAAGAATCATCGGTGTGATGGTACCCAGCATGCCGAGATCGTTGAAGAGGAAATAGGTGGGAATCAGGCCGCCGTTGAAGTACATGGTGAAAACCACCAGGAAATTGATCAGCTTCATGCCCTTCAGGTGCTTTTTGGAAACCGCATATGCCATCGTGGAGGTGGTGAAAACCGAAAGTGCGGTGGCGGTTACGGTCTTGAACACCGAGATGGAGATGGAACGCTGGAAAATCGCGCTTGAGAAGATGGACTGATAATAGGACCAGTCAAAATCGGTCGGGAAAAACAACGCGGGTGTTTTAATGAACACCTCATAGGGCGTGATGGATGCAATGAACACATACCACATCGGATAAAAACAGATGAGCGCGAAGAGAAAACAAAAGACGAATATAAAAACGTCAAAGCCGTTGAATTTGCGTTTGTGCGTTTTTCTTGCTTTGATAACTGCTTCTGCCATGTTCTAGCACCTCCTCCTTTAAAAAATACCCATGACGTCGAGTTTTTCGATGAACTTGTTGGCAATGAGGATGATAAACAGGCCGGCGCCGTTAAAGAGCAGGTTCATTGCCGTGGACACGCTGTATTCTCCGCCCTCGATACCCAGACGGTAGATGTAGGTGGAGATGACGTCTCCCGTTTCATAGACCATCGGAGTGTAAAGATTGAACACCTGGTCGAAGTTGGAGGCGAACAGGCTGGAAAGCTGCAGGATAAACAGAATTGCGATGGTCGGATAGATACGCGGCAGGGTGATGTGCCGGATGAGGTGGTAACGGTTGGCGCCGTCGACCCGGGCGCTTTCATACAGTTCGGTGTTGACGCCGGCGATGCCCGCTAGATAGATGATGGTATTGTAGCCGGCCGTCTTGATGGTGTTGGTGACCACAAGGATGGTGCGGAAGTAGTTCTGATTGGCAAGGAAATTGATTTTCTGGCCGCCAAACAGCGCGATGGTGTTGTTGATCATACCGTCGTTGACGTCGAGGAACATCTGGATAATACCTGCGAAAATAACCCAGGAGAGGAAGTAAGGCAGGTACACGGCGGTCTGGAAGACGCTCTTGGTCTTTTTCATGCGCAGCTCATTGAGCATCAGCGCCAAAAAGACGGTAAAGGTAAAGCCGAAGAGCAGGTTGTACACGTTGATGAGCACCGTGTTACGCAGCACCTTCAGAAAATAAGCGTCCTGAAGAAAGTCGAAATGCTTGAAGAAAGGATCGGCCCAGGGGCTGCCGAGGACGCCCAGCTTGTAATGGAAATCCTTGAAGGCCAGCAGAATGCCGTACATCGGACCATAGCTGAAGACAATCATGGCGATCAGGCCGGGAAGAACCAGTAGATAAAGGAACCAATACTGTTTCACATAGGGCCAGAACTTTTTCTTGTTTGGATTCGTCAACACAGTTGACGGCATAGCGCGTTCGCTCATAGTTCACCATCCTAAAAGAATATTAAAATATTTGGATCAAAGGCACGCGTTTATGCGTTTCCCTTGGGAAGGGCGGCGTCAGCGTCAATTTTTGCATCGGGTTGCAGGTCTTCTTGAAGCGCCGGCGGAAGGGAATCGTCCCCATCGGCGATGGGAAGAAGGTCAATGCCGCTGTCGTCTTCGCGCAGCCGCAGGCGGATGCGCATCACCGCAGTGTTTTTTTGCGTGGAATCGACAGGATGATAGTAGACCACATAAAGCGAGCGGTCGGGCAGCTCGCAGCAGTTGGCGTAAAGATAGGCCGTGTTGTCTATTAAAAAGCCGTTGTGAGCATTTGGGGCAATCCAGGTCCGGCCGTTGTCCCGGCTCCAGATGATCTGAATGCTGTTGGTGATTTCCGCCCAGTTGCCCATTCTACCGAACAGGCAGACGATGACGCCGTCCCTCATCTTTATGAGTCCTGGGGCAATCATCGGAATACCCAGGGAGGAGAAATCCGACCAGGTTTTGCCTTCATCATGAGAGAAGGCGAATTCTCCGTTGGGACGGCTGACCAAAAGCAGCGTGCCGTCGTCGGTATAACAGATAGCGGGCTCATCCACCGGATGTTCGGCGCCGCCCAGCGAGGAAACGAAGGACCAGCTTTCCCCGCCGTCGTCCGAACGGTAGAGCCCCAACATCAGCGGGGCGCGCCAGGCGTCGCAGGCGTATGTAGCGAGTAAGACCGAGCCGCCCGGGAGCAGTATCATCTTTGAGCGCATGCGGTCGTAATACACAAAGGGAGAGGGCATGTAGACCGGTTCGGACCAGGTTCGGCCGCCGTCTTTTGATTTGATGGTGCACACCCGGCTATTTTTCTCTCTGCCGGGGGGAGGAGCCTCATAGCCGTACCAGCCGGGCATATGGAACATGGCGCACAAAAGAGAGCCGTCCGGCAGTTCCAGCACGGTGGGGTGCCTGTCGTCAAAGGGGGAATCGTAAAGGGTGGTCGGCTGGGACCAGGTTTTGCCCAAGTCCCGCGAACGGGAGATAAGAGCCCGTCCACCGGTGGGCGCATCCACTCCCTCCGCCGCCTTGCCTTCGCGCGCCAGAAAATCGGGCGCCAGGTCCACCGGAGTGGGGAAGGAGGCGTGCCAGTAGCCGCCCGAAAAGGTACATAGCAGCTCCCCGTTGGAGAGCAGGCATACATCTTCCCAGCCGTTAAAACCGGTGCAGCCCGGATAGGCGGGAGAAGGGTTGACGCCGCGGCCGGTCAGAATTCGTCTTTGCTTCCTGAAGTCTCCCGTGGAGCGGTCCTCCACGACCTTCAGGAAAACAGAATCAATCATAAACCCATGACCCCAATTCCAGTGAAATCGTTTGTGTCAAGTGAAATCCATCGTAAAGCTTACTGTAGACTGCGTTTATTAGCATAGATTATATAT
>CABSLJ010000042.1 GCA_902478455.1 uncultured Oscillospiraceae bacterium
AAGCGGCAGCTGCGGCGCGCTTTCTCCCGACGGCGCGGAATTTCTCTATCTTTCACAGAATGCGGTTTACCGCTGCGGTCTTGATTTCCAGAATCCGGCGCTGGTGCTCACCGGCGACCAGCTCGGTGAAAACGGTGAATTATTTGAGGCCGAATGGATCGGCGAAGGAGAACGCATTGCCTTTCGTTACTCAGAGCTTGGCGGCGCGGGCGTCTGCGGCGCGGTCTGTCCCGACGGTTCCTGCCGCGTGACGCACGACGGCGCGGGCATTCTCTCCTTCTTCGGCCGGCGGTTCGCCGGCGTGGAGGCGGACAACGACCCTTCCAGTCTGCGCGTCTTTTCCTGGGACGGCCGGCAGGAGGACTGCTATATCTTTGAGGACAACATTCTCTGCGCTCTGGCGGAGCAGGAGGACATTCTCTTCGGCGTGACGCTCAATCCCCGGCAGACCACCCTCTACTTTCAGAAGATCGACCTGTGCGCCCGGCGGGCGGATACTCTGCTGGCGCTCGACGCCACCCGCTACAGCGTAGGCAACAGGGCGGTCCTGTCCGCGGGAGGCAAAGCGGCGATTCAGCTCTTCCATCCGGATGAGGGCAACACGCAGCTGCTGATTTTGGATCTTGCGGACTAAAAATTCGCGCATCTCGGGATAAATTTCCTCCTGTGCGGGAATCCTCTTAACGTTAGGAGGGATTCCATGAAAACGGGAGTGAAGTATCTCTGGCGCGTGGGCGTCGTGTTGCTTTTAAATCTGCTGGTGATCGCCCTGGTGACCGGCAATCCGGGACAGAGCGTTGAAACCCTGTCCCAATACGGCTCACGCGGCGAAGAGGTCCGGCAAATCCAGACCAAGCTCAAGGAACAGGGCCTCTATACGGGAGAAATTGACGGCATTTACGGATCGGGCACCAAAAACGCCGTAATCGCCTTTCAAAAAAGCAAGGGCCTGACTGCCGACGGCATCGTCGGTCCCAAGACCCTGAGCGCTCTGGGGCTTTCCGGCTCCTCTTCGGGCGGCGGAAATGGACAGTGGAGCAGCAGCGACATGGAGCTGCTCGCGCGAATGGTCTCAGCCGAGGCGCGGGGCGAGCCCTACACGGGCCAGGTGGCGGTGGCGGCGGTGATCCTCAACCGGATTGAGCATCCGTCCTTCCCCAACACCCTGGCGGGCGTGCTCTACCAGCCGGGGGCTTTTTCCGCGCTGGACGACGGCCAGTTCAACCAGCCGGTGGCCGATTCGGCCCGGCGGGCGGCGCAGGACGCCATCAACGGATGGGACCCGTCCGGCGGCGCAATCTATTACTACAACCCGACCACTTCCACCAACAAGTGGATTCTCAGCCGGCCGATCATAACCACCATCGGGCAGCACCGCTTTTGCAGCTGAGCCGCCCCGCGCGCGGCGGCGGAACCAGCCGGCAAATGCCGGAAACTCTATGCCGTCTCCACCGGCAAGCTGCCGTTCCCGGCGTTTGCCGGCCGCAGGACGGTCTTTTCCCCATCCATCCAACTGAAACGGACTTTCGCACAGTGCGGAGGTCCGTTTTTTGTGCGTTTCCGCCCCGCAAAATCGCTCGGAAGAGCTTGTATTTTGTCCGGTGAGACGTTACAATAAAAATACAAACGAATCCATCATACGAAGGAGAGCTGAACATGTATCCAAACGATATGGGAATCCCCCCGGCGGCCGCCAATCCTTACGAGCAGAACCTGCAAGCGGTCAAGCAATTTCTCCGTCGTCCGCTGACCCTGGTGATCTGCCTGCTGTTTACGGTCACCTCCATTTGGAGCATTGTAACCCAGATTCTTTCCCTGATTGAAACCAAACAGGAAATGGGCTTCTGGGGAGGCCCCATCATCGATGAGGCGACCTATTCCTCCATGCTCAGCGGCACGATCATCAGCGCCGTCGTTCTTGTGCTTTTGATGCTCGGCTTCTGGCTGACCTATTTGAAATCACGCAGCGACAATCCCTTCGTCACACCCAACGGCGGGCTGGGCATCCTGTTTGCCCTCGCCATCGTCATGATCGTTCTGGCGGCGCTCGTCTCTGTCGGTCTTTTGATCGCCTTCGCCTTTGCGGGGGCGGCGTCTGCAGACATAGGCGGATTCTTTGACGACGCGTTCGGCTACAACTATTATTATACGGCCAATGTGACTTTGGGCATGATTTTCCTGCTGCTTGCCCTGCTGGTCGTCTTCCTGCTGTGCTTCGCCATCGGCTGGCTCCGCCTGGTCAATTCGCTGAAATCCGCCCGCAGCAAGCTGTTCCTTTCCACCGGAGGCACACTGCTGTTCGGCGTGACGTGCATTATTGTGGTGGTATTTGCCATCCTTGGCTTGATCGGAGAGATCAGCGCCGCTTCGCAATACGGGCAGCAACTGGATATCATGGCGCTGATTCCGGTTATCCTCGGCTGTATTGAGCTGATCCTTTTGGCTGTGTTTTCTTTCTCCTACCGCTCCTATGCCGGCGAGGTCAATCGCAATCTCACGCCGGCTTATCCTGCGGCCCCGGCCTATCCCACAGCGCCTGTGTACGCTCAGCCCAATATGTACGCCAATCCCGGCTATTATCCGCCTTCCGGGCCGCAGAACGGTTATGCGCCGTACACCGCGCCCCAGAACAACTATGCGGCTCCCGTGACCACAGCCGCTCCCCCTGCGGAAACCTATGATAAGCCGCAGGCCGCTTCCGGTACATACGCCGCTTACAGCCAGCCGGAGCCGCCCGCGCCTGCTCCCGCCCCTGTGCCGGAGGAGCCTGCCGTGCCTGAGCAGCCGGCGCCCGAACCGGAGATTCCCGCGGAGGAACCGGAGGCCGCTCCTGCCGAACAGTGCAGCTACTGCGGCAAGGAGGTCCGTGCGGAAGACCAGTTCTGCCCCTACTGCGGCAATCGGATTTACCGGTTCTAATGCCGAAATCTTTCAGAGGCCGGACAAAGCTATGCTTTGTCCGGCCTCTTTACTTTTTTACTGATACAAAACAGGACGGAAGATTTCGGCTGCCGCAGTACTCTTTTGAAAGCGGTTTCTATCAAAAGGCGGGCCCGGAACAAATCCGGACCCGCTTTCTTGTCATTTTACCCGCTCAATCACGCCGCAGGCGATTCTGACGCCCGAATTACCCGAGGGCTGGGTGCGAAAATCGTCCGGATTGCGGTGGATCATCGCCGTCCGGCCAACGACGTCGGCCGGTTTGAAGCGGTTTGTGTAGACCGCCATGAAGGCGTCTCCATTGTTTGAGAAGAAGGCGGGCAGGTCGCCCGCGTGCTGAGGGTGGTATTCATTGGTAGGGTTAAAGTGCGCTCCGGCGCTCTCAAAGGCGTTTTCGCCCATTTGCACCCCGCAGGTGCCTCCCTCATGAATGTGGAATCCAAAAGGGCCGATGGGCGGCTTATCCAGAAAGGCGGGGACATGCTCGGGCAGGCCGCGCACGTCGACAACCACCATGGTCCCCTCCCTGGCGGGATAAAACTGAACCAGGCCGCTGATGTCGGGCGCGAGGGCGCTCCCCTTGAATACGGCCTGGGCGAAGGGCTTTTTGCGGATGATTTCTTCCAGCTGTTTGGTGATGGCTTTTTCCATCGGAATCGAACCTCCTGCTTTTTTCCCATACTATGCGCGCGCGGGAAGCGCAGTGCGGGAAAACGGCAGAGGGCTTTTTTAGTCCTGCCTCGTGTAGAAGCGCATGCTCATGCCGTCGTCGTTGATGAGCAGGTCGTTCGGAAGGCGGATCATCCAGTAAAAGACATACAGGTCGCCTGCCGAGCCGCTGAGGTTCAGCACTTCGATCAAATAGACGATCCAAAACCAGGACCCCTGCAAAAAGAAGAGGGGCAAAAGCAGCGCAAGGCCGAGCAGTACGATAGGAGACAGACCGATGACGAGATAGGAGCGGCGGTCGAAATACCAGTTCGGCATCCCCGCAAAGGCATAAAGGAAGTGAAACCCGAAGCGGACCCTGTCTTTGGAGTAAAGATGAAAAAACAGGCCGTGCACCAGCTCATGCAGCAGGACATAGGCGGCCGACAGAACAACCAGCAGGAGCGCCGGCGCGGCGTATTCCCAGACGGTGTCCGCGCCGGCGGGAAAAAGCTCGAGCGGGCAAAACAGCGCCATCAGGGAGATCAGGGCGGCGCAGAGACTCACCGACACGGCGTTGAGCCGCAGGGAAAGCCTTTTGTCCTGCTGGAGATCGATTGTTTTGACCAGCCGGTGGGAAGCCGGCAGGGCAGGAAAATTCATGACCGCTGCTCCCTCCCAGGCGTAAAAAAGCGGCGAGGGAAAAACACCGCTTACCGAACGCGGAAAACGAGCCTTTTTCCCGGCTTGTCCGGATGAGGCGGCTGTGACGCCTCGCTCAGGGCGGAGCCGAAAGGCCCGCCCTGCCGATAATCAGACGTTGAAGCGGAAGAGGACGACGTCGCCGTCCTGCATAACGTACTCCTTACCCTCCGAACGCACGAGGCCCTTCTCCTTGGCCGCGGCGATGGAGCCGCAGGCGATGAGGTCCTCATAGGGGACCACCTCGGCGCGGATGAAGCCGCGCTCAAAGTCGCTGTGAATTTTGCCCGCGGCCTGCGGGGCGCGGGTTCCCTTTGTGATGGTCCAGGCGCGCACCTCCGGCTGACCGGCCGTGAGGTAGGAAATCAGCCCCAAAAGGCTGTAGCAGGCGCGGATGAGACGGTCGAGTCCCGATTCGTGCAGGCCCATGTCGGCAAGGAACATCTCCTTTTCCTCCGGGTCCATCCCGGCGATCTGCGCCTCAATTTCGGCGCAGATGGGCAGCACGCCCGCGTGCTCGCTTTCGGCGATTTCGGATACCGTGTGGAAACAGGGGTTGTGCTCCACGCCGCCGGAGAAATCGTCCTCGCTCATGTTGGCGGCGTAGATGACCGGCTTATTGGTAAGAAGCGCCACGGTGGCAAGCAGGGCGGCCTCCTCCTCGGTGCATTCGACCGCGCGGGCGGGCTTTCCGTCCTCCAGCGCGGCCTTGACCCGGGCGAAGAAATCATATTCGGCCTGGTATTTTTTGTCCGCCTTGATCATCTTCTGGGTTTTGTCCAACCGGCGCTCCAGCACTTCGAGGTCGGAGAGAATCAGCTCCAGATTGATGGTCTCGATGTCCCGTCGGGGGTCGATGCTGCCCTCGACGTGGATGATGTCGTCGTTTTCAAAGCAGCGGACGACGTGGACGATGGCGTCCACCTCTCGGATGTTGGAAAGAAACTTGTTGCCCAGGCCTTCACCCTTGGACGCGCCGCGCACCAGCCCGGCAATGTCCACAAACTCGATGGTCGCGGGCGTCACCTTCACGGGGTGATAGAGCTCGGCGAGGCGGTCTAACCGCTCGTCGGGCACCGACACCACGCCCACGTTGGGCTCAATGGTGCAGAAGGGATAGTTTGCCGACTGCGCGCCCGCGTCGGTGATGGCGTTAAACAGGGTGCTTTTGCCCACGTTGGGCAGCCCGACGATTCCTAATTTCATATGTTTTCTGCATCTCCTTATGTTTTAGGGCTTACCGGCGGCGAGGGCGGCGGGGCTCTGCCGGGCTCCGATATCTCCCGCGTTGTGATTCTCCGCCGTTTCTGACATGGCCCGGAGAAAATTTTACCTGCGGCGCGGTGCTCCAGAGCACCCATACTGCGGACGGGCTAAGATGTATCTTACACCATTCAGGGGGTGTTTCGCAACACATCCTCCTCCGGCACCGCCGGGAAGGCCGCCTGCTTCACCGCAGGTGCTGTGCAGCCCGGCTGTCCTGCCTGGCAAAGCTCCTTTCCGCCGCAGGAAAGGGGGCCTGTGCAATAAGGATATTGTATCATGGCGTCTTCGGTTTCTCAATAGAGAAGCCTGCTCGGGCCGAGAGATTTTTTGCAGTCTGGCTTCCACCCTTTAGAGAGGGCGAGGCACAAAAGGAGCGGTCCCGGCGTGTGCCGGAACCGCTCCCATCCGGGGAATGCATGCGTTTGTTCGCGGGAAGATGATCGGGTTATGCCACAAAGCTTTTCAGCATTGGACACAGGGAGACTTCATCCCAGAGCCATACGCTTTCGAAGTTCCATCCAAGACTCTGGGCAAAGGTCTCCTTGCTTTGAGCCTCTTCGGAGGTCTTGTCGATGCCCATCCAGCCGGCGGTGCGGTCTTCGGTGGCGGCTGGGATGTTGACCGGCATATCGGCCAGCGCGAAATTGTTTTCCAGCGTTGCCACTTCGCTTCCCAGAGTCCGGGCTGCAATCCGGTGGGCATAGCTGCTTGCCGCAATGGAAGCGTTCAGAGCAAAGCAGTTTCTCACGGTGCTGTCGCCGTAGGTGTAGCCAGTGATGCCGCCCGCGCTCTGGTTGTCCACCACTGTGACGGTTCCAGAAGCATAGCAGTTTTCGATCACGCTGTTGCTTCCTCTTCCCGAAATGCCCACCAGTCCGCCGGCGTACTTGCCGGCGTTGACCGTGACGGCAGCGGCGGAATAGCAGTTGGAAAGGGCGCCGTTTAAGTAGCCCACGACGCCGCCCTGCGTGGAAGCGCCGGTGATGCTGCCGGTTGTGTAGCACTCCTCGATGAGGCCGCCGCTTACGTCGCAAAGAATGCCTGCCCGATCATAGTTGGCGGTTACGGCGGCGTTCTCGATCCCCAACCGGCGGATGGCGCCCGCGTTCTCCTTGAATAGTCCGCCAGTCTCAGAGGTGAAGTTGAATAGCCGGTATCCCGCGCCGTCAAAGACTCCGGAGAAAGAGGTGGACTGGCAAAGCTGGCCAACAGTTTTCCCTGCGAGGTCGATATCCTGTGTCAGAATGTAGTTTTCCGCGGGGAATTTGGAAATTTGCGCCAGATCTTCGGCGGAGGAAATTTTGTAATAGCCGTTTTCATCCTGCGGCAGCGTAGGGGTTTCGTCTGTTTTCTCGGTGCAATTTTTCAACACCGGACGCTGTGCCGTTTCATCCCACTGCCACACGGTTCCGAAATCCCAGCCGAGGCCGGTTTGGAAGGTGTCTTGAGAATGGATTTCTTCCAGGCTCTTGCCTTCGCCCATCAAGGAGGCGAAGCGAGTGTCGGTCTCCTCTGTTTTGGAAACCGGCATATCCGACCAGGCAAAATTGGCGCCGATGTTGGCAATTTCGCTGCCGAGGGTTCTCGCCGCCACCCGATGCGCGTACTGTGTGGGGGCGGTCACGGAAGCGTTCAGGGCGAAGTTGCCGCTGACGTTGGTCGTTGCGTAGGTGTAGCCGGTGATGCCGCCTGCGTTGGCGTCTGCCGATACAGAACCGGTCGCGTAGCAGCGCAGGGTTATGCTGCCCCGGCCCGAAATACCGACCACGCCTCCGGCCTGACGGGCACTGCTGCTTACGCGTGCGGTAGAGTAGCAGTCGCGAATGGTACCGTTGAGATAGCCGACCACGCCGCCCGTCGTCGCCTGACCGGAGATCGATCCGGTGGTGTAGCAACCCTCTATAACGCCGCTGTTGGTGTTGCACAGAATGCCGATGTTGGAAGCGGAAGGCGCCTCAACGCCGGCCGCCTCCATGCCGAGATTTTTGATGGTGCCCGCGTTCATATGGATCAGGCCGCCCTCTGTGGAGGTGTAGCCGGTAATTTTATGACCGGCGCCGTCAAGAACTCCCATGAACTGCAGCTCTACGCACAGCGGAGACATGGCTTCCGTGAGGACGATGTCGGCGGTCAGAACGAAGTCTTCCTCGGGAAATGCTGAGATTGCCGCAAGGTCGGAGGCGGAGGCGATTTCATAATATCCGTTTTCATCCTGCGGAAGGTCCGGCTTCTGCTCCTCCTCGCCCGGTTCGATGGCCTCCGGAAGCATACGAAGCACAGGGCGTTCACCGTTTTCATCCCACTGCCAGACAGCTTCAAAATCCCATCCAAGGGTTTCTTCAAAGAAGGCTTGGTCATTGATCTGAGCCAGGGTGGCGGTAGCTCCTCTTTCTGTGTCCGCAGAGGCGATTCCCTGCTGCTCGGCGGTCACCATCACCTTTACGCTGCCGTAGTTGTTTTCCAGCAGAGGGAGATGACCGGATTTGATTCGTCCTACCACGCGGTTGGAATAGGTGTTTCCGTCGACCTTATCATTCAAAGCGATGCAGTCGCGCACGACTGTTCCATTGTAGCCGTAACCGACCACGCCGCCCGCGTTCTTGGAGTCCGCGGTGACGGTTCCGGTAGAGTAACAGCGTTCGGTCACGCTGTCCTCCATGCCGAGTCCGACCACGCCGCCGGCCTCCGTGCCCAGGGAATGCACGTCTGCAGTGGAGTAGCAGTCGCGGACAATTCCGTAAGAGTCCCCGACCAGGCCGCCGACGCGGGAGGGAGCGGTGATCGTACCGCTGACATAGCAGTTTTCGATGGTGCCGCGGTTGAGGTCGCACAGAATTCCGGCTGTACTCACGTTGGATTTCACCGCTCCTGCAACCGAGAGATTGCGGATAACGCCGTCATTGGCGGCGAACAGGCCGGAACCCTTTCCCGGATCGGCCTGGAAGCCGGTGATGGTGTGTCCGCCGCCGTCGAACACACCGGTAAAGTTGACCCCGCCGGAGGCCAGCTGGGTCCGGGCGGAGCCGTCCAGCTCGAGATCGTTCATCAGCCGGAAATGGGCAGACGGTTCATAGGTGAGGTTGACAAAATCTTCCCAGGTATAAATCTCATAGGGTTGTTCTGCGGTGCCGAATCCCTTCATGCCCTTGCGCAGGGTCTGGGAATACAGGACTGGCTGTGCCGTGTCGAGACCGTCCCAGATCATCACCTTCAGCACATTAGAGGAATCAAAGGTGATCGGAGCGTCAAAGGCGACGTACTGCTCCTTGCCCTTGCGTTCGAGGGCGACGTCCGCGATCCGCACCTCCAGAAGCTCGCTTTCATCCTCAGTATATTTGGCGGCTATCACGGTGATGTCCTCGCGGGCGTCCTCCGTCGCCAGAAGACCGACGCCCTTCCACTGCTTGTCCTGAATGTCGGTGGAGCTGAGTTCAAAGAGGCCCTGCGCATGTCCCAGGGTAAAGGTGTCCACCACCTCTCCCGCGGTGGTATAGGTGGTCAGCGTTAGATGGTCCGCATCGGCGGTGAGAACCATGCCGGTCTGCACGTCCTCATCATAGACCACGTTGTCCCACCAGAATTCCACGTTATCATAGAATTTCGGTCCGGCGGAGCCGGAGGTGACAAAGGTCGTTCCCTGATTCATGTCTGCGGGATCGTTGGCCGTCGCGCCGTCGCGGATGGTGGTCCTTTTGTAAACGTGGTCGTGTCCGCCGATGTACAGGCTGACGCCCAGCTGCCGGCAGACGGCGGCTACCTTTTCCCGCTCCTCGGCCATGCCGGAGTCGGTGCTATGACGGGAGCCAAAGTAGGGATAATGGCCCATGACGATCCGCCAGGGCTTGTCGGTCGCCCGCATGTCCTGTTTGAGCCATTCCAGCTGTTCATCCAACGCGGTGGTGGAATTGAGCACAGCAATGTGCATTTCGCCGATGTCGTAGGAGTAGTTGCTCTCTCCCAGGGCGCTGCCGTTTTCAGGCAGGTTATACATTTTGCCAAAAGTGGAGCTGCCGCTGTAGGGGGAATCGGTATGGCTGTGGGCAAGGTTGAGGTCGTTGTAGGTCTCGTGGTTGCCGCTCATGGTCGAGGTCAGCAGCCCGAGGTCTGCAAGAACATAATCGCTTAGTGCTTTCCAGTATTCGTATTTGGCGGCGTTGTCTACAAAGTCGCCCAGCTGCACCATGACGGAGGCGTTCGGTTCCTTTTCCTTCAGGGTGGCCAGCATGTTGTTGAAGAGTTCATACTCGCTCTGTTCGGTCCCGGGCACCTGAAGGTCGCCCATGATGTAGAGGGAGGTTTCCCCCTCGGGCAGGGCGGTGGTGAAGGTGTATTCCCCGCTGGTCCAGCTTCCGTTTTCCGAAACGCCCAGGCGGTATTTATATTTTGTGCCGGGGAGAAGGTCGGTCAGGTCAAATTCATGGCTGCGCAGCGGCTTGTCGGTGATGGGATTCTCATAGCCGGGGGCGTCCAGTTCACTGGCGGCTTCCAGCTGCATGGTGGATTCTTCCGACACGACCGTTTTGGCCTGCTCCCATCCCTCATCCGAGGCGGGAGCTATCTGAAGATAGGCGGTCGTCAGGGCGGGATCGGTCACCACGTTGACGCCGACCTCGTCGGCCGTCTGGCCCACGCTGGCCACCGGGGCGAACTGACCGAAGATAATGTCCGCCTGCATACCGCTGCGGTCGACCGTGGTGCGCAGAAGCTCTACCCGGGTGCTGCCGGTGCTGTCCTCGGCGCGGTAGCGGATAAAATAATCGTCATAGGAATCCGGGGTGAAGGAGCCGTCCACAATTTCCACGGTTCCTTCGGAATTGATGACATCCACTGTGACCTCGCGGCTGCCGTCGCTGTCATCCGTTGCGGTGGCTGAGGGGATGGCTACCGGCTGGTTGATGGCCACCGTTTCCGGGACAGTGCCGTTCACCGTGATTTCCGGTGCAAAATTGGTACCCCGGGTGGTTTCGCCGATCCACATCGGGGCTGAGACGATCTGTTCTCCGTCTGCTTCGTTGACCACGATGAAGAAATAATCCCCGTCGGCGCAGTCAAAGGTTTCGTTGATTTCAAGCAGATTGGAATTTACGTTGTCCCACTGCTTGACGACTTTCCTCTGGTTCGAATAGAGGATCACGTTGTCGATCAGGTCGGCAGAGTCCGGATCGTACAGTTTGGCGTACATCTCGAATTTGGTGGTTTCTTCCGGCAGGATGGAGCCCATGAACCGGTCGTTGGCGGAGAAGATCAGCTCGAAGTTGGCGTCCAGCGTTGAATAGGTGGAACGTTCCCGGAAGGCCTTGTACAGACCTTCTCTGGTTTTGGAATCGGTCCAGATACCGGTTCTCGGAGCGCCGTCTCCCCAGGTGGCGCTGTGTTCGTCGCCGTTCCAGGTGGGGCTGACATGCCAGCCCGCATCCAGGCAGTTCTGGAAGGTGGGCAGGTAGCGGGCCACCTTATATTCAAACAGGTTCAGCTGGGCGTCCGCCTCTTTGGTGTAGTGGGTAAAGGTCCAGAAATCGCCTTTCCCGTTGGGATCCGGATGGTTAAACTGAGCGATCGCTTCCGGATCCTGGGCAAGCCGGGCATAGAAGGTGGGAAGGTCGTATTTCACATCGCCGCTGCCCACCCAATCCCAGCGAGTCTTGGCGAAAGCGGTTATTTTCCAGTCGGTATTGTACAGGTTCATGTGGCCGCTTTGGTCATACCAGGTGATTTCTTCACCGGCGATGGCGACAAACTCGCCGTCCTCGTTGTACCGGTCGGCGGTTTCATGCAGAAAGCGCCAGTCATCGGACAGGGCGTCTTGGACGTCGGTCAAATAATCGTCCCCGTTTCGGTAGTCCAGACAGACGTCGTGGTCTGTCACGCCGAAAAAGTCCAGCGTGGTGGTCTCTCGGACGTGCTCGTAAGCGTCCTCCGGGAGCTCTACGCCGTCGCTCAGGGAAGTATGGGAATGCACCTGGCCCGTGTAGAGGGTTTTTCCCATATAGGTTATGTTTCTGCCGCTGTTGGGCAGGTTGTCCGTTTGGGCGGAGGCCTGGAACGGAATCAGAACGGCGATCTGGAGCGCCGCCAGCAGTCCGGCTGCTGCGCGTTTTAGGGATTTATTCATATCGTTTTCCCTCCTTCTTCAGAATGATCACGGCGCCGAGCGCGAGCAGCGCAAGGACACAGGCGGACGACCACAGAATCAGACGGGATCGACCGCCCGTCTGGATGTCATCCCCGCCGTCCGAGGCGGCCGGATCGGAGGAGGCGGGCCGGGAGTTCGTCCCGGAAGATTCCATGTCGGAAGGCGTCCCTTCGGAACCGGAGCTGGACGTCGTCCCTTCTGTACCGGATTCTGTGCTGGAGGAATCGCTGGAGGCGTCCTCAGAGGAGGATTCGCTGGAGGAGGCGTCGGGGAGCTCCGGAATTTCGCTGCCGTCGAGCAGCTTTTGGTACATCAGACCGTTGTCCCCGCCGATCCGCAGAACATATTGATGCAAATCAGCCTCAGGAAGCTTTGCTTCAAGAGAAAAATTCTTTTCCGTGCTCAGATCGTACTCGTTGACATAGACGATGTCGGCAGGGTCAGGATTGTCAAGGTCGGCGTCTGTGTTCAGAATCAGGACGCCGATTCTTGTCACCGCGTCATCCTGCACGGTTCCTGTAACGGCAACGGTGCTTTCGGTCAGCTGCGCGGATACCTCTACCGGCAATTCAGCCGCCAACGCGGACATCCCAAGCCACAGAATGCAGCACAGCGCTGCTGTGACGAGGGACAAAGCTTTGGAAAATACGTTTGGACTACTTCGCATACAACCTATCCTCTCATTTCAATTTCCTTTTGATTATAAGTGGTTTCATGTTAAAGCATCATCCATGCCATGTTAGATTTCGGTAAAGAATTGGCAAAAGGAAAAAGGCACACTTTGACTGTATGGAACACCGACGGTCTGCAGCCGACGGATTTCAAAACAAAAAAGCCACCGGTTTTCCGGTGGCTTTTGGATCCTTTGGATACGCTGTTCTTTTTGGATATAGAGAATTTTGTCTGCGGGACGACGCCGGAAACTACGCCTTGACCGGTTCGTCCAGCCGCATGGTCAACCCGATGCGTTTCTTGGGCACGTCCACCGAGAGGACGCGCACCTTGACGATGTCGCCCACCTTGAGCGCCTCGCTCGGATGGCGGATGAACTTCTTGCAGATCTGGGAGATATGCACCAGGCCGTCCTGATGCACGCCGATGTCCACAAATGCGCCGAAGTCGATGACGTTGCGCACCGTGCCCATGAGCTCCATGCCCGGCTTGAGGTCCTTAAGGTCAAGCACGTCGGTCCGCAGCAGCGGGGGCGGCAGCTCGTCGCGGGGGTCGCGCCCGGGGCGGAGCAGCTCCTTTATAATGTCCTGCAGGGTGGGAACGCCCACGCCGAGCTGTTCGGCGAGCGCAGTAAGCCCCAGCTCCTTTGCCTTATCCTCCAAAGCGCCGAGGGCAGGCGTGCCGATGTCCGCAAGCTTGAAGCCGCACAGCTTCAAAAGTCCCTTGGCGGCGGCGTAGGATTCGGGGTGGACGGCGGTGTTGTCCAGAATGTTGCCGCTTTCGGGCACGCGCAGGAAGCCGGCGCACTGCTCAAAGGCCTTGGGCCCCAGCTTGGGCACCTTTTTGAGCTCGGAGCGGGAGGAAAAAGCGCCGTTTTCTTCCCGGTAGGCGACGATGTTTTTGGAGACGGACGCGCTCACGCCGGATACATGGGAGAGCAGTGCGGGAGAGGCGGTGTTGAGGTCCACGCCGACCGTATTGACGCAGTCCTCGACCACGCCGCCGAGGGCTTCGTCCAGCCGTTTGGGAGGCATGTCGTGCTGGTATTGCCCCACGCCGATGGCCTTGGGGTCGATCTTCACCAGCTCTGCCAGCGGGTCCTGCAGCCGCCGGGCGATGGAAACGGCGCTGCGCAGGGTGACGTCGAAATCGGGGAATTCCTCAGCCGCCAGCTTGGAGGCCGAATAGACCGACGCGCCCGCCTCGCTGACCACCATGTAGGAGACACCGCCCGGCAGTCCGGAAATGACCTCTGCGGTGAAAATCTCGGTCTCCTTGGAGGCGGTGCCGTTGCCGATGGCGATGACCTCGGCATGATATTTGGTGATGAGGCGGCGCAGCAGACGGGCCGCCTCCTCCTTTTTTGTCTGGGAATGAGTCGGGTAAATGACGCCGGTGTCCAACACCCGCCCGGTTGGGTCGACCACCGCCACTTTGCAGCCGGTGCGGTAGCCGGGGTCGAGGCCGATGGCCGTGCGCCCCTTGACGGGCGGCTGCATCAGCAGATGGCGCAGATTGAGGGAAAAGACCTTGATGGCCTGCTCGGCGGCCGTTTCGGTCAGCTGGGAGCGCACCTCGCGCTCGATGGAAGGGAAAATCAGGCGGGAATAGGCGTCTTTTGCGGCTGCGCGAACCGCCTCGGTGCAGGGAGAGCCCTCCCTGACGCCGACCGATTCGACGATGCGCAGGGCCTTGTCCTCCTCCAGCAGGATGGAGACCTTCAAAAAGCCCTCCCGCTCTCCGCGGTCGACGGCGAGCACCCGGTGCCCGGCGATTTTGGCGACCGGCTCTTCGTATTCATAGTATTGAGCATAGACCGAATCCTCGTCCGGTTTGGCGGCTTTGGAGGAGAGTTTCGCCTGCGCCATGGCGACCACGCGCAGGCGCTTGCGAATGCCGGCGTCGTCGGAAATTTGCTCGGCGATAATGTCGAGCGCGCCCGCAAGGGCGTCCTCGGCCGACTCCACCCCCTTTTCGGGATTGATGTACGCCCCGGCCAGTTCGAGCGGTTCTGCGGAATCCTTCTCCTGCGCGTAGATGGCCTGCGCCAGCGGTTCAAGTCCCTTCTCCCTGGCGACCGACGCCCGCGTTTTGCGCTTGGGGCGGTAGGGCCGGTAGATGTCCTCAATTTCCGAAAGGGTGGCGGCTCCCGCGAGCGCGGCCTCCACCTCCTCGGTCAGCGCGCCGAGTCCGTCGATCAGGCCGCGCACCTCTTCGCGGCGCTTTTCCAAGCCACGCAGGTAATCCAGCCGCTCGGAGAGCTCGCGCAGCACCTGGTCGTCCAGCGAACCGTGCGCCTCTTTGCGGTAACGGGCGATGAAAGGGATGGTGTTGCCCTCGTCGAGCAGCTCGATGACGTGCTCCACCTGCCAGGGCTTGAGGGAAAACTGCGCGGAAAGCGCTGAGATAAAATCCATTGTGATTTCCTGCCTTTTATTTGTAAATCAAAAGTGAGACAACCCACATGATACCATAAATCACCGGCTGATGAAAGATATAGATCGCCAGCGCGTGCTTTCCCAGAAAGGAAAGGGGCGGCACGCGGGAAGGGTAGAGAAAGCGGGGGAATTTGCCTTCCCGCGCAAAGCGGCCCAGGAAGGTTCCGAAGAGATAGACAAATATCCACGGAAAGAGGGGGAAATAGTCGGCGGAGAAAAAGTCTTCGGTCCGGATGCCGAAGGGGAACAGGAAGGGGAGCGAAAACCACGCCTCCGGCAGCCGCCAGCCGGCCAGACCGGGCAATCCCAAAAAGCCGCCGCCGATTTCCATGGTAAACAGGAACAGAAGCGCCGAAAGGAGCAGCCCCAGCCAGGTGGGGATTTGGTCAAACGCGGGCTTGAGCAGACCGAAGAGGATCATCGAAAGGGACAGCATATGCAGGATGCCGAAAACAATGCGCGAATCGGGCAGGAAGAGCACCGTCACCAGGGTGACAAGGAGCGCCACGCCCAGCAGCTTGAGGCCGCGCACGGTGTTGGAGTGGGAAAGCTGGGAGGAGACTCCGGCGATGAGAATGAAAAGTCCCGCAAAATAAGGTTCGGCCGGCATGAAAAAATAGAGCAGGGTTTTGCCCAATTCAAAATCGAAGAGCATGGCCATGGTGTAAAAGGCGTGGTAGAACACCATGCACAGTACGGCAAAGCCGCGCAGCTCGTCCATCATGTGGATGCGTTGCGGCCCGGCGGGAGCGTCGGGGCCGCCGGAAGGGACCGGCCGAGTCTCGGCATCGGGGAGAAAAGGTTCCATGGGCGGTATGTCACTCCTTTTCCGCTGCGGCGCGGAAGGATTGGGGCGAAGGGCGGTCAAGGGAGCTGGGCTGTCCGCCCAGCCGCCCGTCTGCAAAAAGCGCGCCGATGTGCGGAATCCGACAGAATCCCGCCGGGAGAACGCGCCTTTTTCGATCAACAAGGCACTATCCGGGAGAATAGGTTCTATGCTATTATAATAGCATCATGCACTTTTACCGGAGAAGCTTTACCATTGTAATATCATAACCTACTTTTTCGCAGAAATCAATGAAGGGAGAATGGACATGTCTGAAATAATGTAGGTGTTACAATGATGTGTAACAAATCAAAGAAATAAATAGCGAATAGGAGT
>CABSLJ010000043.1 GCA_902478455.1 uncultured Oscillospiraceae bacterium
CTCTCTATTCGTCGGCAGCGTCAGATGTGTATAAGAGACAGCTGCCCATCTTTTCCGGCTCGGGCATGAAGCACAACGAGCTGGCGGTGCAGATCGTCCGCCAGGCCAAGATCGCCGAGGAAGAGGGGAACAACTTCGCCATCGTCTTCGCCGCCATGGGCGTTAAAAACGACGTGGCCGACTATTTCCGCCGCTCGTTCGACGCTTCCGGCGTGCTCCAGCGCGTGGTCATGTTCTTAAACCTTTCCAACGATCCCATCATCGAGCGCACGCTGACCCCTCGCTGCGCGCTGACGACGGCCGAATACCTCGCTTTTGAGCTGGGCATGCACATCCTCGTCATCATGACCGACATGACCTCCTACGCCGAGGCGCTGCGCGAGTTCAGCTCCTCCAAGGGCGAAATTCCCGGCCGCAAGGGCTTCCCCGGCTACCTCTATTCCGACCTTGCCTCCCTGTACGAGCGGGCGGGCATGGTCAAGGGGAAAAAGGGCTCGGTGACGCAGATTCCCATCCTCACCATGCCCAATGACGACATCACCCATCCCGTCCCCGACCTGACCGGCTACATCACCGAGGGGCAGATTGTGCTCGACCGCGCGCTCGACGCCGCGGGCATTTATCCCCCCGTTTCCGTTCTGCCCTCCCTGTCCCGTCTGATGAAGGACGGCATCGGCGAGGGATACACCCGCGCCGACCATGCGCCGCTGTCCAACCAGCTCTTCGCCTCCTATGCCAAGGTGATGGACGCGCGGGCGCTGGCTTCGGTCATCGGCGAGGAGGAGCTCTCCCCCACCGATAAGAAATATCTCGCCTTCGGCCGAAACTTTGAGCAGATCTTCCTCAACCAAGGTGCGGGCGAAAACCGCACCATCGACCAAAGCCTCGACCTCGGCTGGAAGCTGCTGTCCACCCTGCCGCGCGAGGAGCTCGACCGCGTGGACAGCGCCCTGCTCGACCAGTACTACCATCCGGAGGATAATAAGTAACCGGCATTCCCGCACAGGACGCGCAGCCGCCGGAACGGGCGCTTCCCGCGCTCCTTTGGCTCGCCGCTTAAAAGGCATTCCACTGAAACGAGGTGACCGCCGTGGCCGTTCAAACCGTGCCGACCAAGGGAAATCTGATCACAACCAAAAAATCCCTGGAGCTCGCCAGGGTGGGCTTCGACCTGCTCGACCGCAAGCGCAACATTCTGATCCGGGAAATGATGGCCCTCATCGACCGCGCGAGCGAAATTCAGGACAAAATCGATTCCACCTACAGCGCCGCCTACCTGGCGCTGCAACGCGCCAACACGACGTTGGGCATCTGCGAGGAGCTTGCGGGCTCGGTGCCTGTCGACGACAGTCTCTCCCTCTCCTACCGCAGCGTCATGGGGGTGGAGATTCCCATTGTGTCCATTGAAAAAGAGGAAAAGACGCACATCCCCTTTGCCCTCTCTCTCTCCAATGCGACGCTGGACGAGGCCTACCTCCGCTTTGCCGAGGTCAAGCAGCTGACGGCCGAGCTGGCCGAGGTGGAAAACAGCGTCTACCGTCTGGCCGACGCCATCAAGAAGACCAAGAAACGGGCCAACGCCCTCAAGAACATCATGATCCCCCGCTTTGAGGAGACGGTCAAATTCATCACCAACGCGCTCGAGGAAAAGGAGCGCGAGGATTTCTCTCGACTCAAGGTCATCAAGAAACAGAAAACGGAAAAATAGCGTCTTCCCCGGTAAGCCGGTGGAAGGCATAAAACAAAACCGGGCGCACGGAGCTTTTGTCTCTGTGCGCCCTTTGGCTTGGGGGATTTACCCCGGAAGACGAGCCAATTAAGATGTAATGACAGCAATATCTGAATTGCCAATCAAGATATTTCCATACATCCAACGATACTGTTTGCCACTCAGTTCCTGAACCGGAGTGCAATAGTTGGTAGTTATATCGTAAAGCCAGACTTCATTGTTCTCCGCGCAATAAATCACCTGAATATCGTTCACAAAAAAAGCTTTCTCAAAGGAATGGTTGAGACCTCGAAACTGCCGGATAACCCTCTCTGTGGGAATATGGTAAATCCGTGTGATGACAGAGGTATAATCCTTGGGATTCTCAAGAGCTGTAAGAATCGCTGTTGTTCCGTGGGTCTGAATGGAGAGCAGGTTTTCCACTTCGTCCGGCAGGGGATAAGTCTTCTCCGTTCCAGCGTTCAGGTCATAAATTACCATGCTGTACCGGCCATCCTTATAAACAGGCGCTGCGACTGTGCCGTTTACAATAGCCGGCACAGCCGCCGAACCGGGCAAACCGGATGTTATCTCTTTTACCTCCCCCGCTGAGAGAGAGACATATTTCAGTGATACGATATTCGCATTTAATTTATAAGCTTTATAGACAAGATAATCGTCGGAGAGCGTAAACACTTCAACCTGATCGGGCAAATCCAGTTTAGACACGGACTTGGTCTCAAAAGTGTAGCAATAAACATCCCATTCATTTCCCGCAATCCAGTCTATCCCCCGTTTGTTGCCTCGTGGTTTCTGAACATAGGCTGCCGCTCCATTGATTTCCACAAGCGTTTCTGTTTTTCCGTTTTTCTCACGGCACAAAGCGGCCCTGTCGGGGAACTGCTTGTCCTGCTCCTCGTATACTTTAAAGTAAAAAACGCCTGAGGACGTATCCGACGAATAGACCATACTGCTATGTACGTAGGGTTCGTGTTGGATATCTGCGGTCAGCTCCTCGATTTCCAGTTCATAGGAAAAAGATCGTTCCCTAGGAGAGGTAATCTGTATTTCAGAAGTATCAGCGGATGAGGTGACGGACGATGAAGCATCCGATTCCTCTCCCTCGCCGATTTCCGGAGAGGGGGCGCTCTCCGGCCCGCCGGGGTTCCCCAGTGCGCCGCTTTCCCCCGGTTCCGAGGCGACCGGAAGACTTTCTTCGTTGCTGGACGAGGCGGGGTCGGCGGTCTCCGGGTCGCAGCCGGTAAAGCTCAGCAGAAGAAACAGCGCCAATAACACGGGCAAAAATGATTTCTTCATCCTATTTTCCTCCTCTGTGATGGGACATCTGATGCCGGTCTCTGCCGGCAACCCATAAAGCCGTTCTTCCGAGGATGCACTCCCTGCTCCTTTAACGATTTTTCTGCCTTCTGTTTGAAACTTCTCAGGATATGAACGCCTCCTGTTCTCAACTGACAACCGGGAAGCGTCAAAGAATTCGTCAATTCCATTGTATAGCGTCGATCAAAAATGTCAATAATATAACGTCTTTTTATAAATACAATTTTGTAATATTTACATATCTCATTTGTAATCATTTGAAGATACAAGCGTTTGGCAGATGGTGGAGCGCCGTATAACCCGGCTAAAACAGATCAAACTAATGAAGGCGGAATGTTCCGCACACTCATTTCCTTCCATGTTTTTCTAAAGCCTTCACGTGATAAAGGAGTGAAAAAAATGCTGGATAAATTGGCTCTGATCCTTGTGATCATCGGCGGCATCAACTGGGGCTCCATCGGTATCTTCCAGTTTGACATCGTCGCATGGATCTGCGGAGGCCAGGGCGCCATCGTCAGCCGCATCATTTACACCCTGGTGGCGCTGGCGGCCATTTGGTGCATCTCTCTGCTCTTCCGCAATCATGACGAGACTGCCGTCCGCCACGAAGTCCACTAAGTCCCGCCGCCTTAAGACGGGCAAAAAAATGGATTGCCGCTCTGGATCGGTTTTACCGTTCCAAAGGGCAATCCGTTTTTTATGGATACAACCGCTGTTTATTTCATGCGGGAGACGATCTCCTGCGTGTCCCGCGCGATGACGAGCTCCTCGTTTGTGGGGATGACATAGACCTCCACCTTGGAATCGGGCGCGGAGATCTTGCCTTCGTTGCCATGGATCATCTGCTCGTTGAGGGCGGGGTCCACCTTGACGCCGAGGTAGCCCAGACCGTCGCAGATGGCCTGGCGGTGGCCGGCCTGATTCTCGCCCAGACCGGCGGTGAAGACGATGGCGTCGCAGCCGTCGAGCGCGGCGGCGTAGGAGCCGATGAATTTTTTGATCTGGTAGCGCAGCATGTCGTGCGCGAGCTGGGCGCGCTTGTCGCCCGCAGCAGCCGCCTTGGTGACGTCGCGGTCGTCGCTCGAGACGCCCGAAATACCCAGCAAACCCGATTTTTTATTGAACAGGTCGCTCAGCTGCTTGGGGGTTAAGTTCTCCTTTTCCGCAATGAAGGTAACGACCGAAGGGTCGAGCGTGCCGGTTCTGGTGCCCATCATGAAGCCGTCGAGCGGGGTGAGACCCATGCTGGTGTCGATGACCTTGCCGTCTTCGATGGCGGTGATGGAGGAACCGTTGCCTAGATGGCAGGTGATCATTTTGACGTCCTTTAAATCCTTGCCCATCAGCTCTGCGCAGCGGGCGCTGACATAGCGGTGAGAGGTGCCGTGGAAGCCGTAGCGGCGCACCTGATATTTTTCATAATATTCATAGGGGACGGCAAACATATAGGCGCGGGGCGGCATGGTGGAATGGAAGGCGGTGTCGAACACCACAACCTCCGGAACCTCCTTGCCAAACACCTCAATGCAGGCGCGGATGCCCTGCACATGCGCGCTGTTGTGCAGCGGAGCCAGGGGAATGAGGCTTTCAATGCCGCGGATGACCTCGTCGTCCACAAGGACCGACTCACTGAACAGAGCGCCGCCCTGGACGATGCGGTGGCCTACCGCGGAAACCTCGCTCAGATTTTTCAGCACGCCCACCTCGCCGTCGAGCAATGCGTCTTTGACCTGCATGAACGCGGCCGTGTGGTTGGGCATGTCGACCTGGATTTCCCTTTTGCGGCCGTCCGCCGTTTTATGGGAGAAAAAGCCTCCCTCGATGCCGATGCGCTCACAGTTGCCTTTGGCGATCAGAGACTCGTCCTTCATATCAATCAGCTGATATTTCAGCGATGAGCTGCCTGCGTTAATGACCAGAATTTTCATTCCCAATCCTCCTAATATCTGCGCTGACTCTTTTCGACAGTCTTGCAACCGTCCGCGCAATGCCGTAATATATAATAGTACAATAAGGGAGTAAATTCAAGGAGTTTGTGGAGAAAATGGCGCTACAACCGCATATTTGTGCAATTGTGAGTGAATATAACCCCTTTCACAGAGGTCACGCCTACCACATGGAACAAACCCGGGCACAGGGGGCAACGCATATCGTCGCCATCCTCAGCGGCAATTTTGTTCAACGCGGCGAGGCGGCTCTGCTGCATAAATGGGCCCGGGCGGAGGCGGCTCTGCTCGGCGGAGCCGACCTGGTGCTCGAGCTCCCCCTGCCCTGGGCGATGGCGGGGGCGGAGATCTTTGCCAGGGGCGCGGTACAGACGGCCGACGCTCTCGGCTGCGTCTCCTCCTTGAGCTTCGGCAGCGAAAGCGGCGACCTTGCCTCTCTGAAACAGGCGGCCGCGCTGTTGCGCTCCCAATCATTTTCCGCGCAGGTCAAGCGTGAGCTGCAAACAGGCCAGACCTTTGCGGCAGCGCGCGAAAGGGCGGTGGCGCGCCTTGCGGGGGAAAAAATCTCCAGCCTTCTCCAAAACGCCAACGACATTCTGGCGGTCGAATATCTCAAGGCGATTGCGGCGGAAAAAAGCCCTCTCTCTCCCCTTGCGGTGCGGCGAATCGGCGCGGGGCACGACGGCACTTCTCCCGCGGACGGCTTTGCCAGCGCGTCCAGGCTCCGCGCGCTGATTCTCGCGGGCCGGCAGGCCGAGGCGGAACCCTATCTGACCGCCGACTCTTATCGCATTCTCCTGCGGGAACTTTCCCAAGGCGCTGCGCCGGCCGCGATGGAACGGCTGGAGCGGCCGATTCTGGCCCGGCTGCGCACGATGCGCCGGGAGGATTTTGCATGTCTGCCCGACGTCTCCGAAGGCCTGGAGGGCAGAATTGACCGCGCCGTGCGGACGGAAACCGATCTTTTCCGACTATATGACAAAATTAAAACAAAACGGTATACACACGCCCGGATTCGTCGTATAATAGTAGGGGCTTTTCTGGGGTTATCTTCCAGCGCAGTCCCCCCCTCTGTTCCCTATCTTCGCGTACTGGGCATGAACGTGCGGGGCAGGGATATTCTGCGTTTGGCCCGCAGCTCGGCGCGCGTCCCCATTCTGCTGCGCGCAGCCGACCGCGCCTCTCTCTCTCCCGAGGCCGAGTCGGTTTACCGTCTGGAATGCCGCGCCACCGATTTGTACATGCTCGCCCTGCCGAAAGCTGGACCTTGCGGACTTGATCTGACCAGGGGACCGGTGATCCCTACCAAACTGAAAGGAAGTGTCTGATTTGCCTGTGGAGATCAAAGAGGTCGAATATGAGAATTACGGAAAATGCGTACTTATCACCAATGGCATCATTGAAGCTTACGTCACCATCGATGTGGGCCCCAGAATCATCCGGTTCGGATTTGTGGAAGGGCCGAATCTGCTCTTTACCGATCTGGAGCGCAAATGCATCTTCTCCAACGAGCTGATCGACGACTATTATGGAAAAGGAAAAACATTCTATCTGTACGGCGGCCACCGCCTGTGGATCAGCCCGGAAAGCATGCCGGAAACCTACTATCCGGACAATCGCCCGGTGATGTATTCCATCCTGCCCGACGGGGTCCGCTTCACGCCCCCCCAGCAGGAGGAAAACGAGCTCCAGCTGAGCATTGAAATCATCATGAATGCCGACGCAAACGACATTATGATCGTACACACCGCGCAGAATCTCTCCCGCGAAGCCCGGCGGTTCTCCCTTTGGGGCATCACACAGCTCGGGCAGGGCGGTCTGGAAATCTTCCCGCAGAACGACGCCGATACGGGACTTCTGCCCAACCGTCTGAACGTGCTGTGGCCTTATTCCAAACGGAGCGATCCCCGCTTTTTCTTCGGGGACCGTTTTATCACCCTCCGGCAGGACCCCGGCAACAGCGACGCCTTCAAAATCGGCACCAACAACTTCGCCGGCTGGGCGGCTTATGTCAATGACGGCTGCGTCTTTGTCAAGCGGTACGTCCATGACCACGACCACGTCTATCCCGACTACGGCGCCTCCTTTGAGACCTACACCAACGAAAATTTTCTGGAGATGGAAACCCTCAGCCCGCTCTATGAGGTGGACACCAAGGAAACGGTGCGCCATGTAGAAAACTGGTCGCTCTTCCGTGCGCCGGAAGCGCCCGTAGCGGATGACGAAGCCGCTCTGCAGGCTTTTATGGAGCAGCTTTAAGACGCGGCTTATGACCCTGCCCATCAGGTCCGGCCGAAAACCGGACCTGCACATACATTGACCAAGGAAAAGGATGAACAAAAAATGCTGACAAGAAAAACTATCAAACGTCTGCTCGCGCTCGTGACCATTGCAGCCCTGTTTTTTGCCCTGGCGGCCGGTTGCAGCCAGCCTGCCGACAACGGCGCGGAGAAAATCACCGTGACCGTAAAGATCACCGCGCCCGACAAAGAGATCATCAACGAGGACATTCAGATTGATAAGGAGGGCGCGACCGCCGGAAAAGCAATTATGCAGGCCTGCCAGTCCAAAAAGCTCGCCTACACCAACGATAGCGGCTTGTATGATAACTTCGACGGCGTCGCCTCCACTGAAACGGAAGGCTGGGTCTTCCTCTATAACGGGGAGACCGTTATGGTCGGCGCGGACGAACAGGAGATCAAGTCCGGAGACACCGTGGAATTCATTTACGGCGCTTATTCCGACTACTTTGACTTCTAAGCATTCCCGAAAGCGATTCTCCTAAAACACAAAACAGGGACGGACGCCGTCTCTCCCACGCGACAGGAATCCTTCCTGTTTCCGCGGGGGGAGCGGGGCGTCCGCCCCTGTTTTTTTACGGTTTATTTGTCTCCAGCCGACGAAAGGCAGCTTCTATTCCTCCCGCGATGAAAACAGCTCGTCGCACAGGTTTTCCAGCTCCTGTGCCGTCATCAGGCAGTTGAGCACCTGCAGCAGCGCGTTGGCGGAAAGGTATTCGGGCAGCTTCAGCCTTTGCAAAAGCCGTGACCGCATGCGGGCGCTGTTCTCTCCGCCGCTCAGCCCCAGAGAGAAGAGGTCGCCCTTGGTGATCGGCGCGCTTCCAACCTGCGCGGGGCCTTCCTCCGCCGTCACGCCGGCCCGCTCAAGCGCCTGCAGCAGCGCCTGCTGCGGCATCCCCTCCACGCCCAGCTTTCCTTCCTTGGAGGGCTTCTCCTTGCGCCGCTCCTTACCTAGGATATCCGGAATATAAGCGTGCTTGACGCTGCCCTCCGGCACTGCGCCGTTTAAAAAATTGCGAATGACAAAGCCGGCCGAGTCGCTGTCCGTCAGGATGAGGATACCCCGCTCGCGCGCCAGCCTGCGGATGAGGGCAAGGCGCTCCCTGTCCTTAAAGACCCGGAATCCGCCCGTCTCAATGATCAGCCCGTCGATGAGCCCGGAAAGCTTGATTTTATCGTATTTTCCTTCCACAATGACCGCTTCTTTGACACGGAGCATTTAATCCCTCTTTTCCGTAAAGAGATAACAGCTTGGTCAGAAGCTCCTCCATCAGGACCCTGCGGTCGGTGCGGGCGCTTTTGAGGCTGTAATCGGTCTGCCGGATGGCGAAAAGCATCTCCCGCAATGTGGCGGCCGAGAGCCGTCTGCCGTCGCGCTCGGCGTTGCGCAGCCGAAATTCCTTGCCGCGGTAGTCGAAGAGGGCGGAAAGCTCCTGTGGATTTTTGCCGCTTTCCAGAGCCGCCTTGACACGGTAGAGATCGAGATAGCCCGAAGAAAGCACCGCGAGCACCGCCACCGGCTCCTCCCGTTGGTAAAAGAGGAGGTCAAGCTGCTCAAAGGCTTTGGACCGCTGCCCGGCGAGCAGCGCCTTGGAAAGCTGGAAGACGTTGGTCTCCAGCGTGCCGACAGCCACGCGGTCGATCATTTCGCGCGTGATTTCGTTCCCGTCCGAGAAGGCGCACAGCTTTTCCAGCTCGTTGCGCAGCGTCAACAGATCCTCTCCGCACAGCTCGCGCAGATAGGCGGCGTTCTCCCGGGAAAGGGCGCTGCCCCGTTCGGCGGCCCAGTCGGCCAACTGCTTTTCCAGCGCCGCGCCCGACCGGTTGGCGCACTCCACCGTGACCCCCGCCTGTTGCAGCAGGCCGAGCATGTTCTTCCACTTGGAGGACCGCTTGAGGTCAAAATCCAGGGTAGATTCGCTGATGACCAGCACGGTGGTCTCCGGCAGATCGCTTAAAAGCTCCTTCCATTTGGCGAGTTCGGCCGCCGTGAGGCTCTCCGCGTCCAAATCGAGCAGGCGGACACATTTGCGTTCGGCAAAGACGGGCAGCGCTTCCACAGCGGCGGCCAGCTCGTCGACAGAGCAGTCGGACGCATGAAAGCTCTGATAGTTGAAATCGGAGGGATGCTTGCCCAGCGCCTTCTGCACCAGCAGGGCGGTGTAGTGCCGCACGAGATATTTTTCCTCTCCATACAGGAAATAGAGCCGTTCGAGTCCGCCTTCCTTTATGGATTTCTTCAGTTCCGCCTCTGTTTTTTGCGGCATCAGACGTCCCTCCTCATTTGAATTTGATGTTCTCCCACAAGGTCGATGTACAGCGCGCCTTCCCCCGCCGTGAGATAAGCGGGCGCACCGTCGGCATCCAGACTGTACAGCAGTTCACCCGCACTCTCCTGCGCACAGGAGAGCACAAGGCAGGAGACCGAAAGAAGCTCCCGGTGCGCAATCCGCCCGCCGGTAATCAGCAGATCGGCGTTTCGCTCTTCTGCGCCGAGTTCGGCGGCATCTCCGCCTGAGGGGCAGATCAAAACAGTCAGGTCCTCCGCCTCCAGAGTCAGCCAGCTGCCGGAGGCGCAGCGGCAGGCGGTAAGCTCCACATTCCCCCAAAGGGTGGCGCCGGCACGGGCAGCGTAAACATAAGCGTTTGGGTAGGAAACAAGCTCCAGCCGCAGACTTTCGTCCAGCTCCTCATCGCCGCCGGCCAGGATCGAGGCCGGTGTATAGTCCCTGATGAGCCGCCGCGCGGACGAGGGGGCCTCCTCCTCTCCCCCGGGCAACAGGAGCAGGTCAAGCGAATCGGTTCCCTGTGCATCGAGACAGGACGCGAGATGATGTTCCGCCGAATAATCCCCGCCGGCGCTCAGAACAGCGGCGCGGCCGTTGCGCGTCAGCACCAGCGCGCAGCCGTCCCCCACATCCAACACCGAAAGGCGAAGGACGTCCGCCGCCCTCAGCTGGTGGGAAAACACGCCGGTAAGCAGCATCAGGACAGACAGCAGCGCCACAGTACGTTTGTAGCGCCAGCCCTTGCCCAGAATACAGGCCAGGCCGAGCAGCAGAAGCGTCCCCGCCAGCCATAAAAGCAGATAACGCTCCGACATGGGGATCGACGCCGAAGGAACGGCCGCAAGACAGCGGACGCAGAAAATCAGGTAATTGGCAAGGATGCCCGCGATCAGCGAGCAGGCCGACGCCAAAAAGGACAACGCCGGAATCAGGGAACACACGCCCGCCAGCGCCCCAAACAGCAGCATGATCCCGGCGGGATAAGCCTCCAGCAGATTGGCCAAAGGCGAAACCAGGGAAACCTCTCCGAAGGAAAGCATTACGATCGGCAGCGTAAACACCGTGGCCGAAAGACAGGTGGCCAGTGCGGAGGCGACGCCCCGCGTCAGGCGGTTGCTCCAGCCCCGGCGCGTCAGCCGCGCATGCATCGTCTTTGTCAGCGCCGGAGAAAGCACAATCAGTCCCAGTGAAGCGGCAAAGGAGAGCAGAAAACCGATATCCCCCGCCGCAAAGGGATTGGGGACGGTCAGCACGAGCACCGCGATGCCGAGGGAATTGAGCGAATCGGCCCGCCGGCGGATGACGATGCCCAAAAGGGTCAGGATGCACATCATCCCCGCGCGCACCACCGACGGCACAAAGCCGGTGACCGCCATAAAGCCGAAAACGCCCAGCGCCGCAAGACAGGCGGCGCTCCGGCGCGGCAGACGAAGAAAAAGGAAAAAGGCGAGCAGACACTGGGCGACGATGGCCGTATGCAGGCCCGACACCGCCAGCAGATGGGAAACGCCCGTAACGCGGAAATCCTTTTTGACCTCCTGAGACAGGCTGTACTTCTCCCCGAGCAGCACGCCGCCGACCAGTGCGGACTGTTCGGGCGGCAGGCGGGTGCGAAGGGCGGCGAGCATCCCCTCCCGCGCCTTCAGCGCATAGTAATAGAGCGGGCGTTCCTCCCCCGCCGTGATTTCCACCGGCTCGTGGGAATAGAGGTAGGAGAGCATATGAATGCCCTTAGAGGCGTAGGAGCTTCTGGAATCGAAGCCCTCTCCCCCGTCGGGGAGGAAGAGATGCACCTTTGCGGTCACGCGGTCGTAGACGTCGGCCTCAAGCGCCGTCGGACAGGACAGCCGCAGCTTGATCCGCTGGGGCGGGGACTCGCCCTCGATAAGCACCTGGTCGGTCTCCAGCACATAGTAACAGCGGCCGTAAGCCTCATAGGGCAGCTCGCAGAGAACGCCTGAGACCACCGCGTCCTTTTCATCAAAAGGGAGCAGCGGGGCGACCTGCCTGTCGTATGCAAAGGCGTAGCCGAAGAGGCCGACCGCGGCGGTCAGAACGGCGAGGGGAATCACCCTTTGGCGGCGCAGCGCCGGGACGGCAAAAAACAGGAGAGCGCAGAGGAACGCCAGACAGGCGAGAAACAGGCTTCCTTCCCGGCCAAAATAGACGGCGGCCGTCAGCGTCAGAAGATAGGTAAAGCCCACCAACGCAAACGGCCGCACCAGCATGCTGCTTCCTCCCCTTGTCCTGACCCGCGCGGCGCGTGGGATGCTCCGAATCGGGAGCCTCCCCGCCCTTGTTGGGGCCTGTCCGACTGCGGCGGAAAGCCCGAACCCGGCGGACGGACCGCAAAGCGCCCCGTCCGCCGCGCGCAAGCCTTCCCGCCGCGTGGTAAAACGATTGCAAAAACGCATCCCGGAATTCCGCCGGGAAGGAGTAAAATGAGCTTATTTGAAGAAGAGAGGCAGCGGTTCGAGGAAGATGATGTCCTCCCGCTTGGCGGCGTCCCCTTCGGCCAGCACACAGGCGCGGCCGACGATGTTGCCGCCCGCCTTGCGGACCAGCGTTTCGATGGCGGTCAGCGATTCGCCCGTACTGATGACGTCGTCGACAATGAGCACCCGCTTGCCCTGCAGGGAGAGGTATTCATCCTCCGAGAGATAAAGGTGCTGCAGCCGGGCGGTGGTGATCGACTTGACCTCCACCTCGATGGGATTGCGCATATAGAGCTTGACGCCCTTGCGGGCCACCACATAACGGCGGCAGCCCTGGCGGGCCATTTCGTAGCACAGCGGAATGCCCTTGGCCTCGGCGGTGATGAGCACGTCGTGCTCGGGGCACTTGGCCAGCAGTTCGCGCGCCGCGTTTTCGGTCAGCTCAACGTCTCCGAACATGATGAACGCCGCGATGTCCAGCTTGTCGTCCACCTGGCAGACGGGCAGCTCGCGCTTACAGCCGGCCACCGTCATGGTATATACTTTGTCCATTCTGCATCCAGCCCTTCCTGAATCGTCTATTGTGCGCGTTACGGGGAATCCCGTTCTGTTTAGCCCGGAGGCCACTGCATCGAACGGCCGCCGAGCAGGTGAAAGTGCAGGTGGGAAACCGTCTGTCCGCCGTCTTTGCCGCAGTTGTTGACAATGCGGTAGCCGCCTTCGGCCACGCCGAGCCTGCGGGCGACCTCAGCCGCCCTGGCGAAGATGCGGCCGACGACGGCGCAGTTTTCCACGTTCAGTTCATCCGCAGAAGCGATGTGCGTCTTGGGGATGAAGAGGACGTGTACGGGCGCCTGGGGGTCCAGGTCGTAAAAGCCGAGGATTTCATCGTCCTCGTAGACCTTTTTGGAGGGGATTTCCCCCGCCGCGATCTTACAGAAAATACAGTCCATCCATTACGCCTCCTTTTCTAAGGCCGGGATACGCCGCGCAGGCTGCAAGGCTCTCTATGCAGCCGCGCGGACCCGGCCGGTATGGAACAATCCACAGATTTCTGTTACTACTTTACCATATCGAGCACGATCTTTTCAACCGCCGCAAGGGCCTCGTCGATTTTGGTGAGGTCCTTGGCGCCCGCCATGGCGCTGTCCGCCCGGCCGCCGCCCTTGCCGCCCGTGATTTGGGCGACCTGTTTGACGATATTGCCCGCGTGCGCGCCCTTTTCCTGCGCATTGGGTCCGACCACGGCGGCAAAGGTGGCCTTGCCGTCGTTGATGCCGGCGAGCACCGCCACGCAGTTGGGGGCGAAGTCGCGGATTTTGTCGCACATGGCGCGCAGGGTGTCGCTCGTGGTGGAGGAGAAGGCGGCGGTGATGATGCGCACGCCCTTTTGCAGCTTGGCCTCGGAGAAGAGACCGTCAATCTGGATGGAGGCCAGCTTTGCGCCGAGCTGCTCAATCTCACGGTCCTTTTCCTTGAGCTCGCCGACGAGCAGGGCGCAGCGCTGCACCAGCTCGGCCGGATTATTGAGCTTGAGGGCGACCGCCGCCTCATGGATGGTGCGCAGGGAATCGTTGAGCAGATGGAACACGCCGGCGCCGGTGACGGCCTCAATCCGGCGCACGCCGGCCGCAACCGAGCTTTCGGACACGATCTTGAACAGTCCGAGGCGGGCGGTGTTGTCGATGTGGGTGCCGCCGCACAGCTCGGTCGAGAAATCCTCCACGCTGACGACGCGGACGATCTCGCCGTACTTTTCACCGAAGAGGGCCATCGCGCCCAGCTTTTTGGCTTCGGCGAGGGGCATCTCCCGACTCTCGACCGGGAGGGCCTTCATAATTTCCTGATTGACCAGCTTTTCAACCTCTCCGAGCTCTTCCGGCGTCATGGCCGAGAAATGGGTGAAATCGAAGCGCACATGGTCCTCGGTGACGAGCTGGCCCGCCTGCTCCACATGGTTGCCGAGCACCCTGCGAAGCGCAGCCTGCAGCAGATGGGCGGCCGTGTGGTTGCACATGATGGAGGTCCTGCGGTGGTAATCCACGCGGGCGCGCACCTCGTCCCCCACTGAGATCATCCCCTCGGAGACGACGGCGGTATGCAGGAAGACGCCGGCGGGCGTTTTGGTGGTGTCTCCCACCTCAAGCCTGGCGTTCTCAGCGTCGATCAGGCCCGCATCGCCGGTCTGGCCGCCGCTTTCAGCGTAGAAAGGGGTGCGGTCGAGCACCAGCACGATCTCCTCTCCCTCAGTCGCCGCTTCGGCGGCTTCGCCCTCCCTGAGGATGGCGAGCACTTTGGCGGTGTCGTTGAGCGTTTCGTAGCCGGTGAAAACCGTCGCCGGGAGGTTTTCGAGCGCCGGATTGCCGCCGGCCCAGGCGTCGGCCCCCGCCTTTTTGCGGGCGGCGCGGGCGCGCTCGCGCTGCTCGAGCAGCAGTCTCCGGAATTCCTCCTCGTCGACCGTCATGCCGCGCTCGGCGATGATCTCCTTGGTCAGGTCGAGCGGGAAGCCGAAGGTGTCGTTCAAGCGGAAGGCCTCCGCGCCCGAAAGGACGCTCACGGAGGCGTTGTCCACCAGGGAGTTGAGCAGCTGCAGACCCTGATCAATGGTCTTGGCGAAGCTCTCCTCCTCCACGCGGATGAGTTTTTTGATGAAGGCCTGCTTTTCCAGAAGCTCCGGATAGGCGCCCTTGTTCTCTTCGATGACCGTGCCGCACAGTTCGGCGAGGAAGGGACGATTGACGCCCAACAGACGGCCGTGGCGGGCGGCGCGGCGCAGCAGGCGGCGCAGGACATAGCCGCGGCCCTCGTTGGAGGGCATGACGCCGTCGGCGATCATAAAGGTGGTGCTGCGGATGTGGTCGGTGATGACGCGCAGGGAGATGTCCTTCTTGGGATCATCCCCATAGGCCACGCCGGCGATTTTGCAGACGTGCTGCATAATGCGCTGGACGGTGTCCACCAGAAAGAGGTTGTCCACCCCCTGCAGGATGCAGGCCAGGCGTTCGAGGCCCATGCCGGTGTCGATATTCGGGTGATCAAGCGGAGCGTACTGGCCCTTGCCGTCGCTGTCAAACTGGGTGAAGACCAGATTCCAGAATTCCATGAAACGGTCGCACTCACAGCCGACGGTGCAGTCGGGCGAACCGCAGCCGTAAGCCTCGCCGCGGTCGTAGTAAATCTCCGAGCAGGGGCCGCAGGGGCCGGTGCCGTGCTCCCAGAAGTTATCTTCCTTGCCCAGGCGCACAATATGGGAGGGATCGACGCCGATCTCCTTGGTCCAGATTTCAAAGGCTTCGTCGTCGTTTTCATAGATGGAAACCCACAGTCTGTCGACGGGCAGCTCCAGCACCTTGGTGCAGAATTCCCACGCCCAAGCAGTGGCCTCGTGCTTGAAATAATCGCCGAAGGAGAAGTTGCCCAGCATCTCAAAGAAGGTGCCGTGCCGCGCCGTGATGCCCACGCGCTCGATGTCGGGCGTGCGGATGCATTTCTGGCAGGTGGTCACCCGCTTTCTGGGTGGGGTGATCTCCCCGGTGAAATACTTCTTCATGGGCGCCATGCCCGAGTTGATGAGCAGAAGGCTATTGTCCCCCTGCGGGATCAGCGGAAAGCTCGGCAGGCGCAGATGTCCCTTGGATTCAAAAAAGGACAGATACTTCTCCCTGAGCTCGTTTAAACCGGTCCATTTCACAAAAAGTCACTCCCTGTTTTTTCGGTTGCTGTTGGACAAAAAAGAAGGACTTCTCCCCCCACCATGGGACGGAGAAATCCGTGGTACCACCCAAATTACGCTGTAAAGCGTCACTCTGTCTCCC
>CABSLJ010000044.1 GCA_902478455.1 uncultured Oscillospiraceae bacterium
GAAAAAAAGATTGCCGCACTGGAAGGCGGCGTCGGCGCGGTGCTGACCTCCTCCGGTCAGGCCGCCTCTCTGCTGGCCGTGACCAACATCTGCCGCGCCGGCGATCACGTTGTGTGCGCCAGCGCTATTTACGGCGGCACCTTCAATCTCTTCCACAAGACGCTGCGTGAGCTGGGCATCGATTTCACCTTCATGGCGCCGGACGCCACGGAAGAGGAGATCAGCGCCGCCATCAAAGAAAACACCCGCTGCGTCTTCACGGAAGCCCTCTCGAACCCTGCCCTCGTCGTGACCGATATCGAGGCTTACGCCCGCGCGGCCCACGCGCACGGCATCCCGCTGATTGTGGACAATACCTTCCCCACGCCGGTCAATTGCCGGCCCATCGAATTCGGGGCGGATATCGTCGTTCATTCCACCTCCAAGTACATGGACGGCCATGCCGTCGCTCTGGGCGGCGTGGTGGTAGACAGCGGCAATTTCAACTGGAATAACGGCAAATTTCCCGGTCTGACCGAGCCGGACGAATCCTACCACGGCGTCCGCTATACCGAGCGCTTCGGCCGCGCCGCTTACATCGTCAAGGCGCGCACCCATCTGATGCGCGACCTTGGCCCGCAGCAGAGCCCCCAGAACGCCTTCCTGCTGAATCTGGGACTGGAGACCCTTTTCCTGCGCGTGGAGCGCCATTGCCGGAATGCCCTGGCCGTCGCCCGCCATCTGGAGGGGCATGAAAAAATCTCCTGGATCAATTACCCCGGCCTCGAAAGCAGCCCCTACCACGCCCTTGCGCAGAAATATATGCCGAACGGCAGCTGCGGGGTGATCTCCTTCGGCGTCAAGGGCGGCAGGGAGGCCGCCGCCAAGTTTATGGAGTCGCTGAAGCTCGCCGCCATCGTCGTCCATGTGGCCGACGCGCGCACCAGCGTCCTGCACCCGGCGAGCACCACCCACCGCCAGATGACCGATGAGCAGCTTGTGGAGGCGGGCGTCAGCGCCGATTTGATCCGTATGTCGGTCGGCATTGAGCACATCGACGATATCATCGCCGACATCGACCAGGCCCTTGCGGCGCTTTAAAGGACAACAGCGGATAGGAAAGGGCCGCCGGTGATTTTTACCGGCGGCCCGAAATGATTTTGGGGAAAGCGAGGGGCTTGGGATCAGAAAAGGAATCGTTAAAATTGCGGGCGCGCTCTTCCTGTTGTTTGCGGCCTATGTCGCCTGGTGCGGGATTGCCGCCCATCGGCAGCAGCTCGACGCGCAGGACTGGAGGCTTTCCATGGCCGAGGTGACCGGTGTGAGCGAGCGCTGGGAGGGCGGCGGGCGTAAGGGCAGAAGCCATATTGTTTACGATGTCGTCTACCTGTACCATGTCAATGACGAAAGCTATACCGGAGAGATTACCGGTACGCGGTCGCATTATGAGGTGGACGACCGGTTCGACGTCAAATACGACCCGGAACATCCGGAGATTTCGACCGACGTGCTGGACGTGCGCACGGACGCTCTGATCATGAATCTGGTGGGCGCCGGGGTGTTTGCCATTGTGGGACTGTGGCTTCTGGGCGTGCGGAGATGGTTGTCGCGCCTGCTGGGGAGGCTGAAAAAGCGGGACGTAGGTGAGCCGCTCCCGCCCGCTGACGGGTGATCCGATGCAGTTCCATACGGTCCCGGTGTGCTCTCGCAACCGAATATCCGCAGAAAAACACAGGCCGGAACCCGTCCGGCCTGTGTTTTTTGTCGTCCTATAAGCGGTCCGCGGCGCCGGCGGTTTTGCCGTCCTGCACCAACAAAGCGGGTCTACAGAGGTTCAATCCTCTTCTTCCGTTTCCTCCACGGGAAGCAGCTCGACATGCAGCTTGGTCACCCGCTGGTCGTCCAGCTCGCGCACGGTGACAAGCAGATTTTTGTATTGGAAGCTTTCCCCGGGGGTGGGAATCCGGCGGAAGGTCTCGAGCGCCCAGCCGCCCATGGTAGTGCTGTTGCAGTCAAAATTGCGGTCGTCAAAGTCGATTTCATCAAAGAAATCCTCGATGTTCATATCCCCGCTGACCTCGAAGAGGGAATCGGAAAGCGCCTTGAATTTGGGCCGCTCCTCCTCGTCTTCGTCCCAGATGTCGCCGACGAGCAGCTCAATCAGGTCCTCAAGCGTCACAATGCCCAGCGTGCCGCCGTAGGCGTCGACCACCACGGCGATGTGCAGCTTGCTGCGCTTGAACTCATTGAGCAGGGCGGAGGCCCTCTGCGTTTTCGGGATATAGTAGGCTGGCTGCATGAGCGCGTCGATGGACGGCTCCGAGCCGGAGAGCATCGCCTCCAGAAAATCGCGCGTGTGCAGGATGCCGATGATGTTGTCCGAGCTTTCGCGGTAGACAGGGATGCGGGAGAAGCGGCTTTCCAGCACGATCTGCCGGTTGGTTGCAAAGTCGTCCTCGATGTCGATGGCCACCATGTCCACCCGGGGGGTGAGCACGTCCTGCACCTCTTTTTCATCGAATTCCAGGGCCGACTGTACCAGCTCGCTCTCCTGCTCCTCGAGCACGCCCTCCTCCTCGCTGTTTTCAATGATGTACTTGAGCTCCTCTTCGGTCATGGAGGGGGAGGATTCCGCGCGGCTGATTCTGGACATGAGCTTTTTCAGCTGCACAAAAACAAAGACGAGGGGAGAGGCAACGATCATAAGAATCTTCAGAATTTTAGCCACGCCCAGCGCGAGCGATTCGCTGTGCTCCTTGGCGTAGCTTTTGGGGAGCACCTCGCCGAAGATGAGCACCACGATGGTGATCACAATGGTGGAGATGGCCGCCCCGGACGAGCCGAACATCGCCACGGCGAGCACGGTGGCAATGGAGGAGGACGAGAGGTTGACGATGTTGTTGCCGATTAAAATGGTGGAGAGCGCCTTGTCGTAGTCCTCGGCGATCTGTAAGGCGGTCTTGGCCTTTTTGTTGCCGTTGTCGGCGTAATGTCTCAGCCGGATTTTATTGACGGTGGAAAAGGCCGTCTCGGTGGCCGAAAAGAAGGCGGAAAGACAGATGAGAAGTACCAGCACAACATAGAGAAACCAGTCTGTGCCCAAAATAAAATCACTCCTAAAATCTTTGGTCTTGGTCTGTGCCGCCCGGCCCGGAGGGGGCTTCGTCCTGAAAGAGGGCGCGCAGCATGCCCTCCGGGTCGTTGAGAAAGCGCCGGGTTAGCAGATAGTGCTCGGTTTCCCGGTAGGCGACCGGGCGGATGTCCTCCCCGAACAGCAGGATATCCGCGCCGGGAAAGGCCATCAACAGGGGCGAATGGGTGGCGATGATGAACTGCGAGCCGTCCCTGACCAGCTCGTTCATCCGGCAAAGCAGCGCCAGCTGCTTGGAAGGGGAGAGGGCGGCCTCCGGTTCGTCGAGCAGGTAGAGCCCCCGCCCGCCGAAGCGGTTGAGAAAAAGCGCGAGGAAGCTCTCCCCGTGGGACTGACCGTGCAGCGATTTCCCGCCGTAGGAACGGATGAGCAGAGGGGAACAGGCGGGCGTTCCGTCCAGGTCGTCGATGTTGGTGGCGAGGTTGTAGAAACTTTCGGCCCGGACGAAATAGCCGTCCCGCGGACGGTAGGGACCGCGCACCAGTTCGAGCATGCTCCAAAGCGCGGAGTGGGTATCCCGCGAATGGAACAGGAAGTTTCTCGAGCCGCCTTCGGGATTAAAGCCGAGCGCGACGGCGACCGCCTCGAGCAGGGTGGACTTTCCCGCGCCGTTTTCCCCCGTAAAGAAGGTGACGGGGGAGGAAAAGACCAGGCTGCGAAAGCCGCGCAGCGTCGGAATGCGATACAGATAGCCCGACCGGTCGAGATGCGCCCCCTTTTTGAGGGAAACCCGCTTTAAAAACAGGGTGTCCACTGCGCTCCTCCTTACTGACCCAGAAAGTAGACCATCAGGTTGAGCATCCAGCAGACGATGAGCGGGAACATCAGCAGCACAAAGCGGAAGCCGGGCATGAGGTTCGGCTTGCGGGCCTTGGGCTTGTCGGAAACCGGCTTTCCGAGCTTATAGCGGATTTCGTCGATGAAGCAGTCGTACTGATACAGCAGCAGCGCCACAAAAATAACCGCCGGGACCAACAGATAGGCGCTGATGTTGATGCCCATGAAGTTGAAGGCGATGTTCCCTCCGATGAGAAAAAGGAAATAGGCGGAATACAAGATGTTTTTTAGATGCTTCAAAAAAGGTTCCTCCCCTGTTTTTATGGGTTTATCGATCGGCGGATGTATGAACTCGTCTGCAGCGGACGTGTGCAGGCGCGGCGTCCGGCGTTTCCCCGTCCGGCGCCGGGGCCTACAGGGAGGAGAACGTTTTGCCGTCGTGCGTCTGTGCGGCCGGACGACCGGTCAGAAACCCGATGACCCGCTTGAAAAGAAGGGCGCGCTCCTTGCCGAGGGTGCAGACGTGCGGACTTGCGGGCAGGAGCAGCTTTTCACGTTCGGCGTTGACCGCGCGGTCCATGATCCATGCGGCGCTCTTGGGATGGACGGTCTGATCCATCCCCGCCTCGACCACCAGCATCGGGCAGGTGATCTTCTCCAGGTCCCGCCTGGCCATGGCGCGCAGACGGTTGAGGTCGCCCATGCTGCGCAGCGGAATGCAGTCGTAGCCCGCTTTGTACGGGTGCAGAAAGCCCTCGTAGGAGGCGGCGACCTCCGGCGGCGGATTTTTCCGGGGTTCGGTATAATAGGGCTTTATCCACCGGAAGAAGGGGGCGAGAGAGGCCCACTTGTTCCACACCCTGAGCGCCGCGGCGATCGGTACGGCCCTGTACACAGGGCGGCGTTCGGCGAGCAGCAGGGCAAGCGTTCCGCCCATGGAGAGGCCGACGACGCTAACCTTTTTGCACTCCTCGGCCAGTGCGTCAAAGGCGTTCAGCACGCAGGAAAGCCAATCCCGCCAACGGGCGGTTGACATATCGCGCGGCGTTGTTCCGTGCCCGGGCAGACAGACGCCCTCCACCCGCAGCCCGGCCCCGGCAATCGCCGTGCCCAGCGGAAGCACCTCGCCCGGCGTGCCGGTGAAGCCGTGGATCACCAGAACGCCGTGTTCCCTGGAGCCGTCAAACGAAAAGGGCAGACTCATGCGGTTGTGCGTCAAATCGTTCAAAAAAGCGCCTCCTTTTTGCTGTGCGGGATGCCCGGCGCGCCGCCGGAAACGCCGCAGGCGGTGATGAAAGCTATTATAGCACATTTCCGATGGTGCGAAAAGTCCCCGGATGCTTTTCCCGGCGGGGCATAAAACCCGGAGAATGCGGAAAACTGCTTTTAACTTGGCTATCGGTGTGCTATAATGTTCCCAGTGCGCTGGGAACATTGCCCAGAATGGAGAAGCACGCTTTTCCAAGAAAACGAACAGGGTGTTTTCCTCTCAAGATTCCCCCTTAAAAAAGACAATGATTTTGGTGAGTGGAGTTGATGAACCAATGGCCAAAGTGGAGCGCATCCCGGTCTGCGACGGCGTGACCTTCCAGACCATCCACGACGACCGCTTCAAAACCGGAAGAATTTCCGCCGTGTTGCTTTTGCCCCTGCAAAAGGAGACGGCGGCGGCCAACATGATTCTTCCCTTTCTGCTGCGCCGTTCGTGCGCGGCCTATCCCGATTTTACCATGCTCAACCGGCGTCTGGCCGATCTTTACGGGGCCTATCTTTACGCCGACGTCCGCAAAATCGGCGAGACGCAGGCGCTGATCCTTTCCGCCGTCGGTCTGGACGACCGCTTTACCTTAAACGGCGAGTCGGTGTCCGCCGAGCTTTCCAAGCTGCTGTGCAATCTCCTCTTTGAACCCGCCTTTGAGAACGGCCGCTTCCGCGAAGAGGACATCGAGCAGGAGCGCCGCCAGCTCATTGAGCTGATCGATTCTGAATACAACGACAAGCGCCTCTACGCCCTCTCCCGCTGCGAGGAACTCATGTGCGAGGGCGAGGCCTTCGGCATTGCCCGCTTCGGCAGCCGCGAGGCGGTCGAACGGCTCACGGAGGAGGAGATTCACGCCGCCTGGGAGCGGGCGCTTTCCACCGCCCGCATCGAGATCACCTTCCTCGGCGCCTCCAATCCGCAGGCCGCGCGCGACCGGTTTGCACAGGCCTTTTCCTCGGTCAGGCGGGGCAAGACGGCCGACTGCCGCACAGAGGTCCTCCGTGCGGCCAAAGAGACGCGCGAGAAGAACGACCGGATGGAGGTCGCCCAGTGCAAGCTGGTGCTCGGTTTCCGCGCGGGCAAAAGCTCGGCCGACGAGGATGTCATGGCCACAAGGCTGATGTCCGCTCTGTTCGGTGGAACGCCCAGTTCCAAGCTCTTCCTCAATGTGCGCGAAAAGCTCAGCCTCTGCTACTACTGTTCCTCCCGCTTTGAGCGCAACAAGGGACTGCTGCTGGTTGAAAGCGGCGTGGAATACAAAAACATCGAAAAGGCCAAGAAGGAAATTCTGGCCCAGCTTGGGGAAATCCAGAAGGGGAACATCACCGACGAAGAGCTCGAGGCCGCCAAGCTTTACATGGCCAACAGCTTCCGCTCGGTTTCCGACGCCCCCGGCGGACTCGAAAGCTGGTATCTCTCCCAGCTCTTCGACCGCAGAGTCCTCTCCCCGGAGGAAGCGGCCGAGGAGGCCGCAGCCGTCTCCAAAGAGGCGGTCCGGGCGGCGGCGAATGCGGTTTCTCTCGACCTGATATACACTCTGACCGGAAAGGGGGAGCAGGCATGAAGGTAAACGAGATCAAAAGCGGGCGCACGGGGGACAGCTACTTCGAGCTGACCCATCCCACGGGGCTTCGCATCTTTGTCTACCCCAAAGAGGGCTACCATTCCACCTACGCCATTTTCGGCACCCATTTCGGCTCCATCAACACCGCCTTCCGCAAGAAGGGGGAGGAGCAGCCGGTGGAGACGCCGGCCGGCATCGCCCATTTCCTCGAGCACAAGCTCTTTGAAAGCGAGGACGGGGACGCCTTTGAGCGCTACGCCAAAACGGGCGCTTCGGCCAACGCCTTCACCTCCTTTGATATGACCTGCTATCTTTTTTCCTGCACCGAGAATTTTAAGGAATCGCTCGAAATCCTGCTTGATTTCGTCCAGTCCCCTTATTTTACCGAGAAAACCGTGCAGAAGGAGCAGGGCATCATCGGTCAGGAAATCCGCATGTACGACGACGACCCCAACTGGCGCGTGATGTTTAACCTCTTGGGCGCGCTCTATCACAACCATCCCCTGCGGGTGGACATCGCCGGCACGGTGGAATCCATTTCGGAAATCACGGCCGATCTGCTCTACCGCTGCTACTACGACTTTTACAATCTGCACAACATGGTGCTGAGCGTGGCCGGCAAGGTCTCCGTCGACGAGGTGATCTCTCTGTGCGACCAGCTCTTGAAGCCGGGCGAGCCCATGCAGGTGGAGAGCATCTTCCCCGACGAGCCCAAAAGCATCCGCGAAAAGCGGGTGGAGCAGCGGCTCTCGGTCGCCGTGCCCCTCTTCCAGCTCGGCTTCAAGGAGGAGGCCGGGGAGGGCCGCGCCGACGAGCAGGCCCTCGCCGAGACGGACATCCTCCTCGAGCTCATGGCCTCCAAGGCCTCGCCCCTCTACCGCAGCCTGATGGATGCGGGGCTGATCAACGCCTCCTCCTTCTCCTACGAATATTTTGAGGGGCCGGGCTACGCCTCTGTGATCTTTTCCGGCGAATCGCGCGACCCGGACAAAGCGGCCGAGCTGATCCGCGGGGAGGCTGCGCGCCTGCACCGCGAGGGGATCGATCCGGCCGCGTTTGAGACCGCCCGCCGCGCCGTGTACGGCAAGACCCTCTCGGCCCTCAACAGTCCGGACAATTTGAGCAATCTTCTGGCCGCCCTCGGTTTTGCGGGAAGAGAACTCTTCCGCTACATCGACTGTGTTGCCGAAGCGACCCCGCAGTCGGTCGAAAAGCGCCTGGAGCGGCAGCTGCTGGAGGAATACAGCGCCCTTTCGGTGGTGTCCCCCGTGGAGGAATAATCAAGCGGCCCTGCGACCGGTCCCTTATCCTCTTTGCGACGCGGGACCGGCGCGGGATCGTTTTGTTACAGAAACAAAAGGCCGGAAAGGGACGTTTTCCGCCGGAGCTTTGGAAGGCGTTCCCGACGCTGCGGCCTGCAGAAAATCAGAGGAAGGTGTTTTTATGAATGTTCAATTCCCAGGGCTGGGGTTCAGCGTGGACGTCAATCCCGTCGTCTTTGAAATTGGCGGGCTTTCGGTCCATTGGTACGGCGTCATCATCGCTTCCGGCTTCCTGCTCGCCGTCATTTACGCGCTCACCAGCGCCAAGAAGTTTTTCCTGAATTCCGATAAGCTCTTCGACGCCGTCCTGCTCGGCGTGGTTACGGGCATCGTCGGCGCGCGGCTGTACTACGTCCTGTTTTATCCGACCGTAAACGGTCCCAACCCGTATTTTCAGGACCCGGTCAAAATCCTCTACATATGGGAGGGAGGACTCGCCATCTACGGCGGCGTCATCGGCGGACTGCTCGGCGGCATTCTGATGGCCAAAATCCGTAAGATCAACATCCTCGCCATGCTCGACCTCGGCGTGCTCGGGTTTCTCATCGGCCAGGGCATCGGCCGCTGGGGCAACTTTATCAATCAGGAGGCCTTCGGCGTGGAGACAAGCCTCCCCTGGGGCATGCTGAGCCAGAACACCATCCGCGCGGGCTTTGAAGGCCCGGTGCACCCCTGTTTCCTCTATGAATCGCTGTGGTGCCTGCTGGGCTTTGTGCTGCTGCACTTCTTCAGCCGCAAATGGCGCCAGTATGATGGTCAGATTTTCCTACTGTACCTCGTCTGGTATGGCGTGGAGCGTTTTGTGGTGGAGGGCCTTCGGACCGACAGCCTCTACATCCCCGGTCTCAATCTGCGCGTGTCTCAGGTGCTCGCCGCCGCCACCGCCCTTGTGGGCATTGTCCTTCTGATTGTCTTTCGCAAGCGCCGCAAGCTGGAAGGCTGCGGATACGGCCGCCCGGCGGCGGTGGTCGTCGCCGAATATGACGCGGCCGTAAAGGCGGAGGCCGAAAAGCAGGCCGCACGGGAAAAGAAGGAAGCGGCCATCCTCTGCGACCCAGAGGAGGAGCCGGAGAAGAACGCAGCGGAGGCCGACGAAGAAAGCGGCTCTGAGGAGAATGCGGAAGAACCTTCCGCCGGGGAAGAAGACCTTCCTGCGGCTTCCGGAGAGGCGCGGGAAGCCGCTCCCGCCGAAACGGACGAATCCGGACCGGAAGCATAACCCTGCAATAAAAAAGACAAAGCAAAAAGGATGGGATTTTAATATGGCTCAGTTGATCGACGGCAAAGCCGTCTCCGCGCAGGTGCGCGCTCAGGTCAAGGAAGAGGTGGCTGCGCTGAAGGAAAAGGGAGTTGCGCCCGGCCTCGCAGTGGTCATTGTGGGAGACGACCCGGCCTCCCGCGTCTATGTCAACAACAAGAAGAAGGCCTGCGCCGAGGTGGGTATCTATTCGGAGGAATACGCCCTTCCCAAGGAGACCACCCAGGCGGAGCTGCTCTCCTTAATACATACCCTCAATGAGAAGGAGGAGATCAACGGCATTCTCGTGCAGCTGCCGCTGCCCTCCCACCTCGATGAAAAAGAGGTCATTGAGACCATTGATCCGAAAAAGGATGTGGACGCCTTCCATGCCTCCAACGTGGGCAAGATCATGATCGGCGACTATCACTTCCTTCCCTGCACGCCCGCCGGCGTCATGGAGCTGCTCCAATCGGCGAATGTGGAAATCAAGGGAAGAAACTGCGTCGTCATCGGCAGGAGCAACATCGTCGGCAAGCCGATGGCTATGCTGCTGCTGCACCAGCACGGCACCGTGACCATCTGCCACAGCCGCACCAAGAACCTGCCGGAAATCTGCCGCGGGGCGGACATCCTGGTCGCCGCCGTCGGCCGGGCGAAGTTCGTTACGGCTGACATGGTCAAGGAGGGAGCCGTCGTCATCGATGTGGGCATGAACCGCGACGAAAACGGCAAGCTCTGCGGGGACGTCGATTTCGCCTCGGTCGAACCCAAGGCCTCCTTCATCACCCCCGTGCCGGGCGGTGTGGGACCGATGACCATCTCCATGCTGATGAAAAACACCGTCATGGCCGCAAAATTGCAGAAAAAGCTGGTCTGAAGCCCCGAAATCACTGGATTTTCTTGACATGGGCCGGGTGTTGTGCTATCATTGTTAGGCCGCTTATTCCGGGCTTGTCTCAAAGTGGGGAAACCCCGCCCGCAGAATAGCGAGACTAGAAAAAGGCAGGTGCCACACATTCATGTATGCAGTCATTGAAACCGGCGGCAAGCAGTACAAGGTAGAAAACGGCGACGTTTTGTACATTGAAAAGCTCGCGGCCGAAGACGAAGCCGCTGTGGAGTTCCCGGTCGTCGCCGTTTGCGGCGAGGAGGGCCTCAAGGTGGGCGCTCCCTATGTGGAGAACGCCAAGGTGTCCGGCAAGGTGCTCAAGTCGGGCAAGGGCAAGAAGATCACGGTTTTCACCTACAAGGCCAAGAAGGGTGAAAAGCGCAAGATGGGCCACAGACAGCCCTACACCAAGGTGCAGATCGAATCCATCAGCCTGTAAGGTCATGATAGCGGTTGAATTCTTCGTCTCCAAGCAGGGCTCCCTTCTGGGCTTCCACATCCGCGGGCACGCCGAGTCCGCCCTTTCGGGGGACGACCTCGTGTGCGCCTCGGTTTCCTCGGCCGCCTATATGACGGCCAATACCATCACCGAGATTCTCCGCCTGAACGCGGCGGTCATGGTGGATGAGGAGGGCGAGATGCTCGTCCGCCTGCAGGAAAGGGACCAGAAGGCGGGGAGAGATATTCTTTCCGGCTTCAAGCTTCACATGCTTGCCCTGGAGGAGCAGTACCCCAGGAATATCCACGTCAACTATACGGAGGTGTAACGCAATGCTTAAAATAAACTTGCAGCTTTTCGCTCATAAAAAGGGAATGGGCTCGACCAAGAACGGCCGTGATTCCGAATCCAAGCGCCTCGGTGTCAAGAGAGCGGACGGCCAGTTTGTCCTCGCGGGCAACATCCTGGTCAAACAGCGCGGCACGCACATCCATCCCGGCGAGAACGTCGGCCGCGGTTCGGACGACTCCTTGTTCGCCCTGATCGACGGCAAGGTCGCCTTCGAGCGTGTGGGACGCGACCGCAAGCGCGTCAGCGTCTACGCGGTGGAGCAGTAATCCGCCGCTTGCTCAAGAAGAGGAAAGTCCCGGGGCTGCGCGTCCCGGGATTTTTTATGCTTTTCTGCGCGGCGCGTCGCCGGGCGTATCCGGTCCGGCGCGGGGCAGACTAAGAAACGAGGCTGCCGGTCTGCCTGCTTTCCCGCGCGCGTTTCTTCTCGGGAACGGGAAAGAGGAAAAGATATTCAAAAGATTGTTCTGTGAAATGGGGGCCTGGTCCCCGGAAAGTGTGGTGAGCCTATGTTTGTTGATATCGCAAAAATCACCGTTCAGGCGGGCAAGGGCGGGGACGGCGCCGTCTCCTTCCGCAGGGAGAAATACGTCGCCTCCGGAGGACCGGACGGCGGGGACGGCGGCCGGGGAGGCAACGTCCTCTTCGTCGCCGACGACAATCTTTCCACCCTGGCCGACTTCCGCTACAAGCGCAAATACGCCGCAGAGAACGGCCAAAACGGCCGGGGCGCCCGCTGTTCGGGCAGGAGCGCCGCGGACCTGGTCATCCATGTGCCCCGCGGCACCCTGGTGCGAGAGGCGGAAACCGGCCGCATCCTCGCCGACGTCTCGGACGACGCGCCCCAGCTCGTCGCCCGCGGCGGCAAGGGCGGCTGGGGCAACATCCACTTTGCCACCGCCACAAGGCAGACCCCGCGCTTTGCCAAGCCGGGCCTTCCGGGCGAACGCTTCGACCTGCAGCTGGAGCTCAAGCTGCTGGCCGACGTCGGCCTGGTCGGCTACCCCAACGTGGGCAAGTCCACCCTTATCTCGGTGGTCAGCGAGGCCAAGCCGGTCATCGCCGATTATCATTTTACCACCATCACCCCGGTGCTCGGCGTCGTCCGGCTGCACGAAGGGGTCTCCTTCGTCATGGCGGATATCCCCGGCCTCATCGAAGGCGCGGGGGAGGGCGCCGGCCTCGGCCACCAGTTCCTCCGTCACGTGGAACGCTGCCGCCTGCTGGTCCACGTGCTCGACGTCGCGGGCAGCGAGGGGCGCGACCCCATTAAGGACTTTGAAACCATCAACGCCGAGCTCCGGCGCTTTAACCCCGAGCTCGCCGAACGCCCCATGCTGGTGGCCGGCAACAAGTGCGATCTGACCGACGACGCGCAGATTGAGCGCGTCCGCGCCTATGTGGAGGGCAGGGGCTACGCCTTTTTCCCCATCATGGCCGCCATCCGCTACGACGTCGGTCCCCTTTTGAACAAAATCGCCGCGCTGCTTTCCACCCTGCCGCCGGTCGTGCACTACGAACCAGAGCCCATGCCGCAGCCCGACGCCGAATCCCTCGAACGGCGCGACGTCTCCGTCCGGAAGCTCGGCGATCTCTACCTGGTCGAGGCCGACTGGCTGTTCCAGATCATGCAGTCGGTCAATTTTGACGATTACGAATCCCTGCAATACTTCCAGCGCGTGCTGATCCAGACCGGCGTGATCGACGCCCTGCGCGCCGCCGGCGTGGAAGAGGGGGACACGGTCAGCATTTACGACCTCGAATTTGATTTTGTGGACTAGGAGGCGGACTTTTGGAGAGACTGTATGACAAGGAATGCGATGTGAAGACGCTCAGTCCTCTGACCCTCGCCTTTATTGGGGACGGGGTCTTTGACCTCTTTGTGCGTGAGCGGCTGGTCACGGCCCACAACCGGCCGGTCGGCGCGCTGCATAGGCTGGCCGTCGAACGCGTCCGCTGCGGGGCGCAGGCGCAGGCCGCCGCACTGGTGGCGCCCCTGCTTTCCGAAGAGGAGCGGGACGTCTTCAAACGCGGGCGCAACGCCCACACCTCCCACACGCCCAAGAACGCGAGCCCGGCCGACTACCACGCCGCCACCGGGCTGGAGGCGCTCTTTGGCTACCTCTACCTGAAGGGGGAGATCGGCCGCCTGCGCGCTCTGTTCGACGTCATCGGCGAGACCGAACCGGTCTGACGCTCGGGCCGGCCGCCCGGCCACAAGAAAACCGCAGCATCGCCTCCTTGTTCTGAGAATCCCTCTCTCCGCGGATACCGGCGGGGCAGGGGATGGACCGAAATGAGGTGTTTTCCATGCTGCAAAAAAACAAAGGTCAGAAAATTTGGAGCTATACGGTCGACGCGCTTCTCTTTTTGGCGGGAAGCGTTCTGTACGCCATAGCCATCAACATCTTTACCGCGCCGAACAACATCGCGCCCGGCGGGGCCACGGGCATCGCCACGCTGGTCAACTACCTTTCCGGCGCGCCGATTGGCGTTGTCATGCTGCTGTTGAACATCCCTCTCTTCATCTGGGGATGGCTGGAGCTGGGGTACCGGTTTGTCGCCCGCACCATCGCGGCCACCGTGTCCACGTCGGCGGTCCTCGATCTGCTTGCTCCCTTTCTGCCGGAATACCGGGGGGACACAATGCTCGCCGCCATCTTCGGCGGTATCTTTGCCGGAGCGGGGCTTGCGCTCATCTTCATGCGCGGCGGCACCACCGGCGGCAGCGACCTCGTCGCCCGCCTGATTTCCCGCCATTTCCGCCACATTTCCATGGGCAGGCTGATTCTGATCATCGATGTCGCCGTTGTGCTCGCGTCGGCCGCCGTTTACCGCAATTATGAAAGCCCGCTTTACGCCCTCATCGTCATTTTTATCAACACCAAGCTGATCGACAGCATCCTCTACGGCATGGACGAGGGCAACGGCAAAATGATGTTCATCATCTCTCAGAAAAGCCGCGAGATCGCGCCGGAAATTCTGCAGGATATGGGGCGCGGCGTCACCATGCTCGAATCGCGGGGGGCTTACAGCGGCAGGGAGGGCGAGGTGCTTCTGTGCGCCGTGCGCCGCCACGAGGTCTATAAGACCTACGACATCGTCCGTTCCATCGATCCCCAGGCCTTCATCATCGTGGGCGACGCAGGGGAGATCACCGGAGAAGGCTTCCGGCTGCCGGAGGAAAAACGGGGGAAGAAATCCGTCCGCAAAGCGGCTGGCGGCGGAAAGTAAAACGCCCGCCGCAGCAGGACGTTCGCTGCATACCCCCGCCGCAGCAAAAAGGACGGCCTGTAAGAGAGCTCCTACAGTCCGTCCCTTTTTATATACAGATGTTAGTCGCAGTTGTTCTGGTTGGCGTTGTTGCTGAAGTTCGAATTCTGCTTATTGCTGAAGTTCGAATTTTGGTTGGCGTTGTTGCAGAAATTCGAGTTCTGCTTGTTGCTGAAGTTCGAATTCTGCTTGTTGGTGGAATTGTTCTGCTTGTTGGTCTTGTTGCTCTGCTTGTTATTCTGCTTGTCCATGTTTTTTCACCCCCTTTGCGTAAATTATTATTTGCCGCGAAGCCGGTTTTATGCGGGAGGATGTTGCGCCGTGCAACCATTGCCAAATGCCTTTCTCAAGCGGATGGAGGGCATTTTAAAAAATGATTTCCAAAATTTTATGAATTGTATGGACGCGCCTGCGGTCAGGGGCCTGCGGGTCAATACGCTCAAGGTCTCCGCCGAACAGCTGGAGAAGCTTCTGCCGTGGCCGCTTGCGCCTTCGCCCTTCAGCGCCGCCGGTTTTGTGCTCCCGCCGGAGGCCGAGGGGCTGGGACTGCATCCGCTGCACCACGCCGGGGCGTACTATCTGCAGGAGCCGTCGGCCATGTCGGCCGTGACGGCGCTCGCCCCCGAGCCGGGCGAACGCGTGCTCGACCTCTGCGCCGCGCCGGGGGGAAAGTCGACACAAATCGCCGCCTGCCTTGCAGGGCGAGGACTGCTCTGGTCAAACGAGGTCGTTCCCGGCAGGGCGCGCGTGCTGCTTTCCAACCTGGAGCGCATGGGGATCAGAAACGCCGCCGTCTCCTCCTGCCGTCCCGACGTCCTGTGCCGGGCGCTTTCCGGTTTTTTTGACCGCGTGCTGGTGGACGCTCCCTGCTCCGGCGAGGGAATGTTTCGCAAGGACGCCCGCGCGGCGGAGGAGTGGAGCCCCGCGCATGTGGAAGCCTGCGCCGCCCGGCAGAAGGCCATCCTTAGAAGCGCGGCGGATGCGCTGCGCGGCGGGGGCGTGCTGGTTTACTCCACCTGCACCTTCTCCCCCGAGGAGAACGAGGGCGTACTCTCCGCCTTCCTGGATGAGCGCCCGGAATTCGTTCTGGAGGAGATTCCCGCGGCCTTCGGCCGCCCTGCATTCCCGGAATGCGGGGGAAACCGGCCCGAACTTACGCTCGCCCGGCGCATTTTTCCCATGGACGGCGGGGAAGGACATTTTGTCGCCCGGCTGCGCAAGCGCGCAGAGAGCGCCTATTCCGGCGGCTGGTTCGATTACGGCCGCGCGTCCGCCGCGGCGGGGAGAGACGCCGCGGCGCTCTTGGAGGAGCTGTTCTCGGCTCCCCCCTTCGGCGCGCCCGGCAGGGCGGGCGGGCAGCTCCTTTTGCTGCCGGAGGGCCTTCCGGCGCTTTCGGGTCTCGGCGTCCTGCGCGCCGGCGTGCAGATTGGGGAGGAGAAAAAGAACCGGCTGGAGCCGGCGCACGCCCTGTTCCTCGCGGTGAGGCCCGGAGAACTGCGCCGCGTTGTGCGCCTGGCGCTCGATTCCCCGGAGCTCGCCGCCTTCCTGCGCGGGGAGGAAATCGAA
>CABSLJ010000045.1 GCA_902478455.1 uncultured Oscillospiraceae bacterium
TTTCCAGCGGCGTGGACGAGTTGGCTCCCAGGAAGCCGCCGCCGTTGGTGCCCAAGTGCTTGATGATTTCCAAAGCGGCAATCGGTCCCATGGCGATGACCTGCTTGGCCCCTTCAATGGTGTCCACTACGACGTTGCCGCTGAGATTCTGAGGAACGCCCTGCCAAACCAGCAGCAGGCCGCCGACAATGGAGAAGGGGATCAGCACACGGGTGGTAATCCGGACGAGATCGGCAAAAAAGTTGCCCACATTATCTTTGGATTTGCCGGACAGGCCGCGGATGAAGGCAACGCACGCAGCATAGCCGCTGGCGGCCGAAACAAACATCATAAAGGTGATGACCAACATCTGGGACAGATAAGAAAGTCCCGATTCACCCGAGTAGTGCTGGAGGTTGGTGTTGGTCATGAAGCTGATGATCGTATTAAAGGAAAGGGAAGGCTCCATGGCCCCGATTCCGTTGGGATTGAACAAAGCGATGCTCTGAATCCGCAAAACGAGATAGCCGAGCAGGATCATCGCCGCATTGGTCCCCAAAAGAGCCAACACGTATTTTTTCCAGTTCATGCCGTTTTGCGGTTTGATGCCGCTGATCTTGTAAATGACGCCGTCTACACGGTCAAATACAGGATCGGCAAAGGTATGTTTTCCGGCTGCAATATGATAAACATAGATGCCCACCGGGATAACCATTATCAAATAAAGTATAATGGTTAAGATAAGCTGCAGCATGTCGATGCCCTCCTGTGAACGTCAGAATTTCTCCGGGTGTACCAATGCATAGACCAGATATACACCTACCAGTAAAACAATAGCGCCGAGTATTATCATAAATACCTTCCTCCTCATTCCGGCCGGTCGACTTGTTTGTGACACCAATGGACCAACAAACCGACCAAACCAAAGCTTACGGCTAAAACTGCAAGCATGATCAAATCGAGCATTGCATACTTCCTCCTTTGTCACTGGATTCCTTGTCATTTCTTTGTCATTGTATCAGCTTTCCTGTGAACATGGCCTAAACGTTTCGCAAGCAACATTAAAACGGTATTAAGATCATTTAGAGAGAAGTCGCCCCGTTTTACAGCACATGAGAAGCTCTGCTTTTCTATTGCGATTTTGGGCGGATTGGTTTCCATGTGCAGCCGGCCGCAATCCGGGCGGCATATACTTTACATTCTAATTGTCGACCTCTGTTCAGCGACAATAGGATATCTGACCATCAGGCGTGGAAGGTCTCCTCTCCAAAGCAAAAGGCCGTGCAGCTACAGTATTTGACCCAATCAGACAGCCACGTCGCGCATTCTTCATTCCACGGCCCTCCGCCTTGACTTCGTCTGGATGCAGTGCCATAATAAAGGAGAAATTTGCCGTGTTCCCAAACAGAGCGCATACCGTAACATCACTTGAAGGAGGTAAACAAAATGGCCCGAACATTGTTTGACATCCCCTTCGCGCAGGACCCCCGCGCCGTGGATTCCCTGGTGCGCGGTATCCTGACCGCTGACGGCTACCACGAAATCGACTACAACAACGAAGTCGTATGGAAAAAAGGAACCGGAGCAATGACCGCCATGCATTACATCAAACTGGAATATTATGCAAACGTCTTGCGCGTTTCCGGCTGGGTGCAGGTCGGTCTGGGCTCCGTGGGCGGCAAGGAACGGGATTTGACCGGGTTCACCTGCGCAGTGCCCAAGCAATCGGTAAAAAAGGCCATTGAAAAGGTGCAGATTGCTTTGGCGCAAATGGCTCCGTCTTCCTCTGGGAATCCCAATATACCTCGGTAGGCGAAAACGTTGGCAGAATACGGTTTGAGCGGTGGACCCGTTGAATCCACTGTGCGGGTTCAACCATCTGCCCGCTGATTTTCGGATACCGGAGAGAAACTGCTCTGTGGAGAAACATGAGGACAAAAAAGCATGAAAAAACCCAGCCGATGGCTGGGCTTTTTCATGCTCAGAGAGTCTATTCTGAAACGAGCAGCGGCGCAACTATGTCGATTGGGGTGTTTCATATACGCAAATTTGGGTGAAGATTCCGTTTGTTTACTTTTGCATCTACTCTGGTGGCAGACGTCTGTTTCGTAACGGTCAGACAACAAGCCGCGCCTTCGGAAACCGGAATTTTGGCATCCCGCCCAACTTTGTGAAATATTTGTAAATCCGTCTTCCTGCCCCTTGTAAAAGGCCGCCGCTGCTGGCATAATATTTCCATTCACCAAACGATGAACGAAACGGAGGCGCTTCCATGGCCGAGGGCGAAAAGGGGAAGCAGCGGCAGGAGCAGGCGGCCGGGACGCGACGCAGGCTTTTGGATTCCGCCAAACAGCTCTTCTACGAAAAAGGGTACAGCGCCACGTCGGTCCGCTCCATCAACCGGGCAATCGGCATGGCCGACGGCATTCTCTACCACTACTTCCCGGGCGGGAAAAAAGAAATTCTTCAAACCATGGTGCGTGAGGAATTCCTGGAGGTTGCCGGGGAACTCGCAAGCCGCCAGCAGGGCTTTTCCGATCTCCCGCTGGAGGAGATCATCGAGCAGATTTACAGCAGCGGCGCGGAGATCATGGAAAAGCACGATGTTTTGATCGCCATCATCTTCAAGGAGCGTTCGGTGATCGATCTGTTGGAATGGGAACAGTTCGCCGCCATCCTGAAAGAGCAGCGGCGCTGGTTTCCCGCCTTGCTGAAAGAGCGGGCCGCGCGCGGCGAAATTCGGGAGATCGATTATGAAAGCGCTGCCGCCACCCTCTCCGCCCTGTTGATGGACCACTTCCTTGTCAAGCTGACCGGGATGGGGACCGGCTGTCTGGGAGACGAGACCTTCCGCAAGCGGCTGATCCGTTTTCACATCGGTCTGTGGAAGGGTTCCGCGCCAGAACCGCCAGTTCTATGAGACAGCTCCGCCGTTTCCGCGGGGAAACGACCCGTTAGAATCAAATCCGCCTCCGGCAGAGGCAGCGGAAAGGAAGCACCTTATGCTTGAACTCAAGAATATCACCAAAAGCTATGAGACCAACGGCAACCGCGTAGACGCGCTGCGCGGTCTGACCCTTTCCTTCCGGGACAGCGAATTTGTCGCCGTTCTGGGACATTCGGGCTGCGGCAAGACCACGCTGTTAAACATCATCGGCGGACTCGACCAGTACACCTCCGGCGACCTGCTGATCAACGGCGTGTCCACCAAGCAGTACAAGGACCGCGACTGGGACGCCTACCGCAATCATTCGGTCGGCTTTGTTTTCCAAAGCTACAACCTCATTCCCCACCAGACGGTGCTTTCCAACGTCGAGCTGGCGCTGACCATCGCCGGCATCTCCAAGTCGGAGCGGCGGCAGCGGGCCAAGGAGGCGCTGGAAAAGGTCGGACTGGGCGACCAGCTCCACAAAAAGCCCAATCAGATGTCCGGCGGGCAGATGCAGCGCGTGGCCATCGCCCGCGCCCTGGTCAACAATCCGGATATCCTCCTGGCCGATGAACCCACCGGCGCGCTCGATTCCGAGACGAGCGTTCAGGTCATGGAAATTCTCAAGGAGGTGGCCAAGGACCGGCTGGTCATCATGGTCACACACAACCCCGAGCTCGCTGAAACCTATGCTTCGCGCATCGTCCGCATTAAGGACGGCCAGCTGATCAGCGACTCCGCTCCTTTCTCGCCCGGCACGGAAAAGACCGCCCCCTTCCGGAAAAAGCGGGTCTCGATGTCGCTGCTTACCGCCTTTTCCCTCTCCTTAAACAACCTGATGACCAAAAAGGGCCGCACCTTCATGACCGCCTTCGCCGGCTCCATCGGCATCATCGGCATCGCGCTGATTCTTTCCCTCTCCAACGGCATTAACAGCTACATTGCCAAGGTGCAGGAAGACACTCTCTCCGCCTATCCGATCAGCATCGAGTCCGAAACGACCGACACCTCCACCCTGATTTCCTCCTTTATGGATGCCGGTTCGGACGACGGAGACCACCCGCTCGACGCCGTCTATTCCAACACCATCATGTACGATCTCTTCAACAACCTCAATTCCGCCGCGACCACGACCAACAATATGAAGCCCTTCAAGGAATTTCTGGACAGCGACGAGCGGATTGCCCAGCACGCCTCCGCCATCCAGTACACCTATGATCTGCAACTGCCCATCTACACCCAGGACGAAAAGGGCAAGATCATCGAGACCGATTTCGCCAAAATCATGTCCGAAGCGATGGGCGCCGGCGGCTCCGACTCGGTGCTCAACTCCAAATACTCCATGTTTTCCACCATGGAGCTGTGGGAAGAGATGCTCCCCGGCGAGGGCGATGCGGTCAATCCCCTCCTGGAGGAACAATACGACCTGATCTACGGCTCCTGGCCCAAGAATTACGACGAAGTGGTTTTGATCGTCAACAAGCGCAACGAAATTTCCGACCTCGTGCTCTACTCCCTCGGCTTCAAGGATTCCGAACAGCTTCCCGAGATCATCCAGGCCGCCATGAACGGCGAGCAGATTGAGGAGGTCGGCGACGAATCCTGGAGCTACGAGGAGGTCTGCGAGAAAAAATTCAAGATCATCCTCCCTGTGGAGCGCTATCAATACAAGGAATCCACCAATTCCTATGTGGACATGAGCGCCACCGAGACGGGCCTTGAATTCCTGTACAACGAGGATTCCATCGGCGTTGAGCTCAAGATCGTCGGCGTAATCCGTCCCAACGAGGACGCCACCGCCGCCATGCTCACCGCCCCCATCGGCTACACCGGCGCGCTGTCCGAATACATCATCGAGCAGACGAATGAAAGCGACATTCTGCAGTCCCAGCTTGCCGATGAAACCACCGACGTCTTCACCGGCCTGCCCTTCCTAACCGATGAAACCGAGCTGCCCACCGACGCTGAAAAGGCCGCCTCCTTCCAGGACTACATCGCCGACCTCTCCACGGCCGACAAGGCGGAAATCTACGCCTATATCATGTCCATCCCGGACGACGCCTATCTCGACGGCATCGTTTCCCAGCAGATGGACGGCATGACAAGGGAGCAGATTGAAGCGATGGTCGCCGAGGAGTACGCCGAAAGCATGGATGTCGATCCCGAAACGGTCATGTCCTACATTGCCGATATGGACGACGAGACCCTCTTTTCCCGCGTGGAAGAAGCCATCCGCCAGGCGGTCAGCGAGCAGTACGCCGCCCAGGTGGAGGAGCAGCTAAGCGCCCTCCCCGCCGAACAGCTCGCCGCCCTTCTGACCGCCACCGAATGGACCGACGCCCAGTACGCCCTGATGTACGACCAGTTCATGCCGCCCGCCTTCTCCGAGGCCACCCTCGAGGAAAACTACGAAACACTGGGCTATGTGGACCCCGAAAGCCCCAGCGGCGTCAAGCTCTACGCCTCCACCTTCGCCGACAAAGACGAAATTGCCAACGTGATTTCCTCCTACAACGATTCCGCCGCCGAGGAAGATAAGATCACCTACACCGACTATGTAGCCCTCCTGATGTCCTCCATCACCGACATCATCAGCGGCATCTCCTACCTGTTGATCGCCTTTGTGGGCATCTCCCTCGTGGTTTCCTCCATCATGATCGGTATTATCACCTATATCTCGGTGCTCGAGCGCACGCGGGAAATCGGCATTCTGCGCGCTATCGGCGCTTCCAAGAAGGATATCTCCCACGTCTTCAACGCCGAGACCCTGCTTGTCGGCCTGACGGCGGGACTGATCGGCATCGGGGCCACGCTGTTGCTGAATATCCCCATCAATCTTCTCCTGCGCAATCTGACCCAGCTGGAAACCCTCAACGCATCCCTGCCGGTCATGGGCGGCGTGATTCTTGTGGCCATCAGCATGCTTCTCACCTTCATCGCCGGCCTGATTCCCTCCCGCCTCGCGGCCAAAAAGGATCCTGTCGTCGCACTGCGGACCGAATAACCGGACAAAAAAACGTTGGAAAACAAAACACACAAAAACGCAGGGGCGCACAATGTGCGCCCCTGCGTTTTTGTGACGTCCAATCCGTATCTTCACCGATGCATCTGCTCGGGATCAACGCACGACCAGAAGGTCTCCACCAAGCGTCCTGCGCCGTCTAGCAGGTCTCCGGTGGAGACCGACACGCCGTCTTTGAGCTTGGTGGGACCTTTCCCCTCATCTTCATAGAAGAGATCCGGATGAAGCGGATATTGCTCCAGAATGGTATAAATCAGGTCACGCATACGGAAAACTCGCACCATTGCATTGCCGATATTTCCCACGCGCACCTTTCCCGCCTCTTCGAGCAGATTGCCGAGCTTGTCAAAATCATGGGGAAATTCGTATTCGCGGCCGTCATCGGTCGGACTGGGCTGATAGTCGAGAAGGGTCATCGGCTCCAACGCGCCGCCGGGCTTTTTCAAAAGCACCTGCCGTTTGACCGTCTCCCGGCAGGGAATCTGCACCAAATATTCGCCGAAGTGATAGCTTGTGCAGGACACATAGGTCAGCCCCAGCAGGGCGATCTTGGCGTCAAGCGCCAAAAGCCTGCCGAAGGAACTCCCCATGTCAAAAACCGAGAGGACGGGATTGACGTCCACAATCGTCCCCGCCTTCGGGCCGACGGCCGAAAGACTGTGCCGGTAGGCGATGCTGCGCCGCGCACCCGGGAGATTACGGATGCACTCGCTGATGGCCCCCATCTCCGAGCGGTCCCCCGCCGGGTCGATCACGGGGCGCTCCTCGACCTCATGCCGGAAGGTAAAGGCCGGGGCGACGAGCGTCCCCTCCTCTCCCACCGCCTCGCGCAGCGCAGCAGCGATGGTCGCGGCCCCTCCATCCACCTGACCGAAGGGACGCAGGGCGGAATGGACGAGAAGCACGTCCCCCCGCTGCACGCCACAGGTCTGAAAAACACGCAATGCCTGTTCCTTTGTTACGATATTCATTGTTTCACGTTCCCTTTCTTTTCACAGTTGGTATTTCAATGCTCAAACAGAGCGCAGCCTTGCGCCGTTCTTCTGCGAAGCACAATGCTCCCGGGAAAGCCGATAAGCCGGTCCGGTCCAAAAAGCGAGCCTCGTGTTTTCCGTACGGCCTGCCGCTGTTGTTCATGGGAACCGATTTATTCCTCCTGCGGGAAAACGCGCCGGAAAAAGTCCTCCGTGCGCTCCTCTCCCGTCCGCAGAAAACGCCCGAGCGAATAAAGCCGCTCCGGTTTTCCGGGGACAATCAGGTTGACCTTCTCCTCACAGGTCAGAGCGGCCCGAAAACCCATCTCTTGCAAAATGGCCGTCGACTCTTCGCTCACCGCCCCGAAGGGATAGACAAAGGCGGCCGCTTCCTCCCCGGTATGCATTCTGAGGCGGCGCTGCATCCGCCCGAGGTCCTGCATAAGCATCTCCCGGTACTGCGCAAGGCTTTCTCCCGGCGCCCGCCGCGCCCCGCAGCGCTCTTCGGTCCGGCGGTGCAGAGCATAGGAGTGGTTTTGCAGCTCTACGAATCCGCTTTGCACCGCTTCCCCGAGCTCAGACCAGTCGGCGCAGGCAAAGGGCGCATCCCGGCGGGACGCGGCCGCTCGGTCGCAATCCCGGCCGACGGGAGAAAGCACCATCCGCATGCCGTACCTGCGCATCAGCGGGAGAGCATAACGGAGATTGTTGCGAAAGCCGTCGTCAAAGGTGAGCACCACCGGCTTCTCGGGCAGCGGAACACCGCTGTAAACATAAGCAAGCAGGTCCCGCACCACCACGGCGCGGCAACCCCGTTCCGCAAGACAGCGGAGGTCCCCCTCCAGCGCCGCAGGACTGACGACGTATCTTCCGACCGCTTCGCCGGGCTCAAGCACCGAATGGTACAGAATCACAGGTACCGGCTGCATCCTCTTCACACTCCCGAAACATCAGCATCCCTGTTCATTATAGACGGCCGGTTCCTCTGCTGTCAATCGGGGCAGGGAGCGGAACTTATCCCAAAAGGCGCGTTACCGCAGGGTGATGTACCGGCCGCTGGCATAACCGACCGTGCCGTCGTATTCCACGACGTACCAGCCGTTCCATTCGCCGACGACCGTCAGCGTTGAGCCGTTGGGCGCCTGCGTCAGCACGGGCGCGCCCGTGTTCGGCTTGCTGCGGATGTTGAGCCGGCCGCCCTGTGTTGTGACAACGCCTTGCCGCGGCGTCATCGGCGGCACAAAGGGAATGCCGAAATAATCGGCCAGCGACTGCACCAGATTGGCGGCGATCGGTTCGATGTTGTCCCGGATCCACTGGGCGTCCTGGGGATTGTCGTGATAAGCGATCTCGATCAGGACGGCCGGGGCTTTCGTAAGCCTCAGCTCGGCAAGCGAGGTATTTGCCACCGTTTTCACCCTGCTCGGATCGGGATAAATCTTTTTGAAATTTTCAGCGATGATTTCAGCCGCCCGCTTGCCCTGCGCACTGCCTGCGTAGTAGTAGACGTCGGTTCCCCGCACATTGCCCGCGTTGGCCGGAGGAGCCGCGTTGGAGTGCAGAGCGAGATGCAGGTCGAATCTTCCCGCGTTGGACTGGTTGATCGCCTGGCGCAGCGTCATGCTGGGATTGTTGCGGACGTACTGGATGCCCGTGGAGCGAAGGTAGGGAACCATGGCGTCGGCCACCAGGTTCATGTAATACTCCTCGTTGCCGCCGTCCACATACTGGTTGAACTCCTGCAGGGACGGACTCAGGTAAATTCTCGGCATGTCTTTTCCTCCTCTTGCATGATAGATGGGACTGCTTACGATTCCGCCTTTTTGAGGACCCGTTCAAAGAAGGACTCGGTCCCGACGCCCCCCGCGCGCAGATAGCGCCCCAGAAGATAGAGGCATTCCGGATCGCGCGTGACGTAATTGACCTTCTCCTCACAGGAGAAGGAAGCCTGAAAGCCCAGTTCTTTGACGACCTCCAGTGACGCCTCGCTGATCGCCCCGAAGGGATAGGTGAAGGCGGTCGGTTCAAAACCGGTGTATTCCTTCATCTTCCGCTGCATTTCACCGAGGTCGTTTCGAAGCGTCGTCTGGTATTCCTCCAGACTCTCCCCCTTGTTTTTCTTGGCCCCGTTGCGCGACTGGGAATTGCTGTGCAGATTGTAGGAGTGATTCTGCACCTCCACCAGACCGGAATCCATCATCTCCTTGAGATGCGCCCAGGTGACCTGCGCATAGCTGGCGTTGGTGTCGGGAGATTCGGTGTACTGGTCGCAGTAACGACCCACAGGAGACAGAACCATCTTCATGTTGTATTTCTGAAGCAGCGGAAAGGCGTAAACATAATTGTTGAGATAACCGTCGTCAAAGGTGATCATGATCGGTTTTTCCGGCAGTGGAACGCCTCTGTAAACATAATCGAGCAAATCCTGCACGACGATGGTATTGTATCCGTGCTCCTTCAGGTATTTGAGATCCTCCTCGAACACGGTGGGGGACAATATATATTTCCCCTGGAGCTTGCTGTCCTTGAGCAGTCCGTGATACATGATGATGGGCACGGCGACCGGGTCGTCCGGCACGGCGCCGGCCGGCGCCGCCGCGCTCCCCCATACCGCCGTCACAAGCCCCAGCAGAAGGACCGCGGCTATTGCCAAAGCCGCAAATCTGTGAATCCGCACACTGACGTACATGACCCTCACCCTCACTCCACAGGATGCATCCGCACCACAAGAATCCGGCCGGAACGCCCCGGCCTTTCTCTTTGCCCGGTTGTCCGGTGTTTCAGGTCCCGGTGCGGGACCGCATAGCCGGAACAGCGCTTCGGCCGTTCTTTTCCATATATAAGGCCGGACGGCCGAAATTAGTACCGAAAACCGCTGTAAAAAATCTGATAATCCCCCTTTACAAAAGAAATCCGTTCTGCTATAATTAAAACGAAAACAATAATCATTATCAAATTGGTGGTAGATATGGTAAAGAAACAAAACTACAGCCGCAAACGGGAAGCCATTCTCGAAGCGATCTGTTCGACCGATATCCACCCCACCGCTGATTGGATCTACCAGACCCTCAAGCCGAAATTCCCCGACCTGAGCCTTGGCACGGTCTACCGCAACATCACCCAGTTCAAGGAAAGCGGCCAGATTGTCAGCGTGGGCGTGGTCGGCGGTCAGGAACGGTTGGATGGAAACGTCCGCCCGCACGTACATTTCATCTGTTCGAGCTGCGGCTGCGTTCAGGATGTTGATATCCCTCCCCCGCGTCTGTCTTCCGAACAAGCTCTCTGCGAGCGGTATGGCCTGCGGGTCGACTATGAGGAGCTTGTTCTGCACGGCAAATGCGCCAATTGTCTGAAAGGGGATTCCCCTTCTCAATAAACGGCCCCGCAGCGCGGAGCCGGAAGCGGAACGGCCGTTTTTTCCGGGCATGGCCGTGCGCTTCCAGAAACATAAATTAAATTTTGGAGGTCAAAGCGATGAAAAAGTTTGTCTGTTCTGTTTGCGGTTATGTCCACGAGGGCGACGAGGCCCCCGATTTCTGCCCCCAGTGCAAGGCCCCGAAGGAAAAGTTTGTGGAGCAGAAGGGCGAGGTTTCCTGGGCCGCCGAGCATGTGGTCGGCGTTGCGCAGGGCGCCAGCGAGGACATCATGGCCGACCTGAGAATGAATTTCCAGGGCGAGTGCACCGAGGTTGGCATGTATCTGGCCATGGCCCGCGTGGCTCACAGAGAGGGTTATCCGGAAATCGGTCTGTACTGGGAGAAGGCCGCCTATGAAGAAGCCGAGCATGCCGCCAAGTTTGCCGAACTGCTGGGCGAGGTCGTCACCGACAGCACCAAGAAGAACCTCGAAATGCGTGTAGAGGCCGAAAACGGCGCCACCGCCGGTAAGTTTGACCTGGCCAAGCGTGCGAAGGCCGCCAATCTCGACGCCATCCATGACACCGTACATGAAATGGCCCGCGATGAGGCGAGACATGGCAAGGCGTTCGCCGGTCTGCTGGCCCGTTACTTCGGCAAATAAGAAACGGCCGTTCCGCTACAAGTCCCCCTCGCAGCGTTTTTGCGCTGTGAGGGGGACTCTTGACTGATCGGGACAAGAGAGGCCTCTGCGCAAGGATTGTTCTGCTCCTTTCTGAGAAAAGCGCCGAAGAGCCGCTTTCCTGGACGTCATTCTCCTGTGTCGGACTGGACTGACGCTAAAACCACATGTACAAAACGCGGGAGGTTTTCAGAATGAATTCGATTTGCGGACTGGACTGCACCCAATGCACATTAAAGGACGCCTGCAAAGGATGCGCCGCAACCGGCGGCCATCCGTTCCGCGGCGGGTGTGTCATTGCGTCCTGCTGCCAAAACAGGGGGCACGGGCATTGCGGCGACTGTTCCGGCGGCGATTGCGAGCTCAAAGAAGCGCTGATTGCCGAATTCAATGCGCTCGGCATTGAGGACATGGCAAAGGTCACAGACCTCAATGCGCTCAAGGGTTCCTATATCAATCTGGAATACACGCTGCCGAGCGGACAAGCCGCAAAGCTGCTGGACGACGAAAAAATTTATCTGGGCAACCAAATCTGCAAACAGGACAGCGGTCGTTGTTATGGACTGGCGGCTGATGAAGATCATCTTTTGGTCTGCGAATACGGCGACGGCGGCGCAGACGCGGAAATCATTCTCTTCCGGAAGCGGAGAAAATGACGCACGGCGACAGAATTGTTCCCTCTTTCTGCAACGTAGTTTTCTTTTCGTCGGAGCAGATGCGCATACCGGCGTAAAACAAGCATCAAAAAACACGGCAGGACGCTTTGGGGCGTCCTGCCGTGTTTTTTTCGCTCATGGATTATGATTTTCCGCCGAAAAGATGGCTCCTTATTTTAACAGGGTGAAACGGGAGAACACGGAAACCAGGGTGTTCGCCACGGTAGACATCGTTTTGATAAAGATATCCAGCGCAACGCCCACAACATCCTTGCGGGTGTCGCCCACGGTATCGCCGGTGACGGCGGCTTTGTGAGCAGGGGACTTCTTACCGTGTCCTTTCAGCATCCCACTCTCGATATACTTCTTTGCATTATCGAACGCGCCGCCGGAGTTCCCCATAAAGATAGCGCGGGGAATGGCCACAATGGTGGCGCCAATCAAGATGCCGCCCACAAATTCGATACCGAAGAGGAATCCTCCTACCACAGGCACCAGAAGCGCCAACACAGAGGGAACGATCATCTTACGAAGCGCTTCTTTGGTTGCTGTTTGAATCATCCGGTTGTAATCAGGCTTAACGGTGCCTTCCAGAACACCGGGAATGGAAAGCAGCTTATCCCCCTCGTCTGCCATAATCTTAGCGGCATCGATGGTATTGTCGGTAAGCATGGCGCAGAAATATTCCACCAGAGCGCCGCCGATGATGCCGCCGGCCACCACCACGAAGGAGGCGAAATCCAGGACCTGCTGTCCCGCCGGGAAATTCTGAACGTAGGAGACAATCAGCGAAACCGTGGCAAACGCCGCGGAGCCGATGGCGAAGCCCTTGCCTACGGCAGCGGTGGTGTTGCCCACGGCGTCCAGTTTATCGGTAATGACCCGGACTTTTGCATCCAGATGGCAGGATTCCGCCAGACCGCCGGCGTTATCCGCAATGGGGCCAAAGGCATCGATGGAAACCGTAGCGCCAACAAAGGAAAGCATTCCCAACGCGGAAATAGCAATGCCATAGGTACCGCATACCCAACCGGAAATGAAAAGGCAAACTCCAATCAGCAGAACCGGGAAGAGAACCGAACGGGAGCCGATTGCATCGCCCTTGGTGATGACAAAAGCTTCTCCCTCGGTGGCCATTTCAGCCAGCTTACGAGTGGGTTTATGATCGGTGCTCGTATAATATTCCGTAATCATACCGATAGCCACGCCGCTGATAATGCCCAGCAGGGTGGAAATCCACGGAGAAACCCAGCCAAGTTTGAATTCGGCCGGCAATTCTACAGCGCCGCTGAACATGAAATAAGAGAGAGCCAGGCTCAGTCCCAGCGTAACGCCTGCAGAAATCCAAGTAGCCAGATTCAGTTCGCGGGAGGGATTATCGCCCATCTTGCGGACAGCGGCAAAGCCCAGGCCAACCAGGCAGCCAAACAATCCAATACCGGCAAGAGCAACGGGAAAGATCAGCGCATTCGTGAAAATCGCGCTGTCCTTCAGAACAAACACAGCGATCATCATAGAAGCGGACATCGTCGCCACAAAGCTCTCCAGAAGGTCAGAGCAGTTTCCTGCAATATCATTCACATTGTCGCCGATGAAGTCCGCGATCACATTGGGAACACGGCTGTCATCCTCCGGCAGATCGTGGCGCAGCTTAGCCAGAATATCGGAGGAAATATCCGCCGCTTTGGTGTAGTTGCCGCCGGCTACACGGTTGAACATGGCCACAATGGAACAGCCGAGAGAATAGGTGGAAATCCGCATGATGGAGGCGTTGCAGGAAAGATCGGCCAAAAGCCCGCGGCCATCTTCCGCCGCAGTGGGATTCCCCCAAAAAAGGAGCACAAGAACCAAGCCCAGCATACCGAAAGCCTGTACGCTCAAGCCGCTGATGCTGCCGCCGCAGAGGGCAACCTTCACCGTTTCACCTACGGAAAGGGATTCTCTGGCCTTATTGGCGGTGCGCACATTGGCATATGTAGCGCTGCGCATGCCCAGAATGCAGACGATGCTGCTCATGCAGGCGCCCAAAATAAAAGTGCGCTGGTGGCTTCAACAAACAACGAAAAAGCCAGAGCGATGACCGCAACAACAATTGCGACTGTTTTAAACTCTGTTTTCAGAAACATGGAAGCGCCGCTGCGGATAATTCCCGCCATTTCGACCATTTCTTTGGTTCCTTCGTTCATCTTCTTAATGCGGAAGAAATTGAAGATGACATAGGCCAAAGCGAGAACGATTAACCCCAATACAATTAGATAGCCCACGGAAACGTTCATAATTTGCTTCTTCTCCTTATTGCTGTATTCTAACCGCGCAGATGGAAAAAACGAATAGAGGCTCCGCATTGCCTATATTGCGTCAAATCCACCCATTATATATTAGCGGAAAATGCTTTCAGAAGCAATGAAAGAATGAACAAATTATGAAAAATGGTCCACAAAAATCATCCCAGCAAATTTATTGAAAAAGCTGAAAACGCGCTTTTAAAACGCAAGAACGAATCTATGACGTGTTTTTCAAGGTACGTGAGGGGCCATCCTGTGAAAGAGACAGTGTAAACTCAGCCAGCGCTTAGATCTACTAAAACACCTTCAACGGCAACAGGCAGAGCTTCCGCTGAAACTCTGCCTGGAGCATATTGTCTACGGCCTGGAAAGAGAAGTACAGCTGCAGATTTCCACCAGAAAGACCTTGCCGTATTTTCAGTTCAGACCTGAACGGCTGCCTTTTTTGCGCTTTCTCATGTGGGGGAATACCACCTCTCTGATTTTGGTGCACAGTCCGCACAGCGGAATACACAACAATCCCCACAGCATGCTGTACAGCAGACAAACCTGTCCCCAAAGGTTGACCGGCCGGGCGGAATAATCCCAGACGTTGAGCCGCAATTTAAGATTGACCACACAGCCGACCAGAAATTCGATGCAGGTCACAGCCAGTGAACCCAGCAAACATTTCTTCCACAGCTTCCAGTGCGCAAACCGGCCAAAGAGCTGGTACAGCACCACAAAGCACAGCCCTCCTGTCAGCGCCATGCTCCAATGGGTGTATTTCCTCCACAGCAATTCTAGAATCGGATATCCCACAAATCCCACGCCAAACAACGCAGTCCATTCTTTTGCCTTTCTCATGTTGCATCACCCGGGATTAATGTGCGCCCCGAAAGAGGTTTTTATACAGGGACGGAGCGCGCCCGGACGGAACATACGGAACGCCCGCCGGTCCTTTCTGGATCGGCGGGCGTTTCGAAAAATAAGAAGGTAAAAACAGGGTACAATCAATAATTCTTGGCGGCGATTTCAAAATAAGACTGCGGATGGCTGCACACCGGGCAGATTTCCGGCGCTTTCTCACCGACGTGAATATGACCGCAGTTGGCGCATTTCCAGATGACGATGGAACCCTTCTGGAAAACGGCTGTCTCTTATACACATCTCCGAGCCCACGAGACCGTACTAGATCTCG
>CABSLJ010000046.1 GCA_902478455.1 uncultured Oscillospiraceae bacterium
AGCCATATACAACGGCACCAGGTCTTTGCCGGAAACGCTGGTCAGCATGATCACCACTCGAGGCGATCAACTGAACAGCTTTTGCAAAGAGATGGACGATTACGCCGTCAAGGTCCTGCGCGGGCTTACTTCCGCGGAGGACTTTTTTGTTGACATCTACTGCCTGGACCCGGGGGACGACATCTGGGATGAAGCCAACTGGATCAAGGCCAATCCCTTTCTTTGCCTGGATTCGGAACGCATGGAGACGCTGAGACAGGATGCACAGACGGCGAGAGACATGGGTGGTTCCGAGTTGCGGGACTTTCTCACAAAGTGCCTGAACATGTGGGTAAAGAACACCGACGACCAGTTCATCGATCCCGAGGCGTGGAAGGGTTGCGGTTCCGACCGCCGCCTGGCCGATATTGTGGAGGCCGGTTTCCGTGATTGCTGGGTCGGGCTGGATTTGTCCAGCGGCGGAGACCTGACCACGCTGGCGCTGGAGTTCCCGCTGGTCGGAAGGTACTACCTGTACAGCCATAGCTTCATGCCGCGCGGCCGTCTGGAGGAACACATGGAAACGGACCTCGCGCCGTATGACCTCTGGGAATCCCAAGGCGGGATCACCGTCACCGGCGGCAGCACGGACTACATGAACGATTATAAGTTCATTGTTTCCCATCTGATTGAACTGCGCGAGCGCTTTGGGCTTAACTACCTGGGAATCGGCATCGACCCGCACAACGCGGCAGGAGTCATGCAGGACCTGGAGGCTCTGGGGTGCCCGGTTGTGACGATCACGCAGAGCGCCCGGAGCCTGAACGATGCTACGGTGGCGATTCAGCTGCTGACCAAATCCGGTCAATTGGAGTACGACGCCGGAAATGAGCTGCTGACCTGGTCCATGGTCAACGCGGCCGTGGTGCGAAACAGCTTTGAAGAGATCAAGGTCGACAAGAAGCCGGGCGCTCGCTTCAAGCGGATCGATCCGGTCGATGCAGTCATAGACGCTCACGCGCTGATGTTGTTGTCCAACGGAGCGGAGGGCGGCATGGACGTCGACGGCGCGCTGGATAACTATCTGGCCCTGATGGGGTGGAACAAGGAGGAGTAAGCAATGGGGATTTTTGACCGGATGCGGAACCGAAAAAGCACTGTGACGGACCAGCAGATGACGCTGAACCAGCTGCTTGACTGGCTGGGCGTGCATGACGTCTCCGGAGGAGCGTTGTCGGAGGCCACCTATTTTGCCTGTATTAAGGTATTGTCCGAAAGCGTGGGCAAGCTGCCGCTGCGGCTGATGCAGTCCACGCCGGATCGGGGGGTCGTCCCGCTGATTGAGCACAGGTATTATCGCATGTTGGGAGAGCGCCCGAACCGATTTATGAGCGCAAGCGTGTTTTGGACCTATATGGAGTACTGCCGCAACCACTTCGGAAACGCCTACGCATGGATCGATACGAGAGACCCGGCGTGCCCGCAGCTGTGGCCGCTGCACCCCGAACACGTCCGGGTATATTACGACAACGCCTGCAGGCTGGCGTCCGTGCCGGACGTCTACTATGTACTGTCCACCTCGACCGGACCTATCACTTACGGTTCCGAGGAAGTGCTGCACTTTAAGACGCACCAGACCGTGGACGGGTTGGTGGGTGTATCTGTACGGGAGCAGCTGGCTGGCACCATCCAAGGAAACATCAAAGCTCAGAAGATGGTAAATCGGATGTACGACAACGGGATGACAGCAAAAGCCGTGCTGCAGTATACCGGGAATTTAAAGGACGCCAGTGTGGAACTGCTGACCAAAGGCATCGAGGCGTATGCCAAGGGCGAGATGAAGGACAGGGGCGTGGAAAACATCATCCCCATGCCGTTGGGGATGACTCTTACGCCGCTGAATTTGAAATTGGCGGACAGTCAATTCCTGGAGGTCAAACAGTACAGCGCCCTGCAGATTGCGGCCGCCTTCGGGGTTAAGCCCGCGCAGGTGGGAGACTACACCAAGAGCAGCTACGCGAGCGTGGAGGCGCAGCAGTTGTCCTTTCTGGTCGATACGCTGCTGTTTAACCTGAAACAGTACGAGGAAGAGACCTCCTGGAAGCTGCTGTCTGACGAGGAGGAAACTCGTGGAATCCTTGCGAAGTTTAACACCTCTGCCTTGCTGAGAACTGATCAGCAGACACAGATCACAACCCTATCCACGGCAGTCAGCAATTTTCTTCTGACGCCGAACGAGGCGCGGGAGCGGCTGGATTTGCCGCACAAAGAAGGCGGGGACAACCTGCTGGGCAACGGGGCTGCAATCCCGGTACAACTGGCCGGGCAGCAATATACCTCACAGGCGGGAACGTCTGCGGGAAGTACGGCGGGAAAGGAGGGATAGAGAGCATGGAATATCAAACCGACAAAAGCGTGTCGCCCGGGCTGATCTATAAGGCAGCGCAGCTGGAACAGCAGGAAGTCACGGAGGCGGAATTGAAGGCGATCAATAAGTACACCCTGACGCCGCTGACGGCCGAAGAGGTTTTCACCTTCAAGGCCGTGCTGTGCGACACCGAGCTCGACCGTCAATTCGAGCACTTCTCGCCGAAGGCGCTGAAAGAAATGCAAAAGCTTTTCCTTGGCCGCCCGATCATCAAGGACCATATGGCAAAATCCGACAACCAGGTAGCGCGGATATACTCCACCGAGGTGGTAGACGGCGGGAAGCTGATGAAAAACGGAGAGCCTTATCTGCAGTTGGTGGCGCAGTGTTACATGGTACGCACCGACGGCAACAAAGACCTGATCACGGAGATCAACGCCGGGATCAAGAAGGAAGGCAGCGTCGGCTTTCGTGCGGCGTCGTCCATCTGCAGCATCTGCGGGACGGACAACGCGAAGGGTTATTGCAGACATTGGCCGGGCCGGCTGTACGACAAGGAAGGCGGAAAGACGGTCTGCACGTTCAAACTGGACGGCGTTTCCGACGCCTACGAGTTCAGCCTGGTTGCCGTACCGGCGCAGCGCCAGGCGGGCGTGAGCAAGAATTACGCCGGGGAGCCGGTTTATGCGCCGGCGGAGCAGGAAGACCACAAGGCCGCGGACAATAGACGCGAGCGGGAACTCAGGCTCCGCGCGAGGCTGGCCGAACAAAATCTCAAAAACAACTAAGGAGGACAATGATATGAACAAGAAGATGAGAGAGCTGCAGGCTCGAATCCTGGAACTGACCGATATTGTCAAGGGATACATGGCGGAAGGCGAAGGCCGCGATCTTGAAAAGGCCGAGGCGACGCTGGACAAGATCGATGAGCTGCAGAAAGAATATGACCTAGAGGCGCGCATTTCCGAAAGAGGTAAAGCGGAGGTGCCTGCTGAAGAGGTAGCCAAGGACACCAAGACGGATGGCTTCCGAGTGATGGCAAAAATGCTCAACCGTCAGCGTCTGGATGACCGTGAAAAGACCGCGCTAGTCTCCGGCACCGACGCTGCCAGCGGAGAGAATTATCTGGTACCGGACGATGTCAGGGCGGAAATCCACGAGCTCCGGAAGAGCTATATTTCCGCAAAGGACCTGATTTCCGTTGTCCCGACCGACAGCCTGACAGGCAAGATCAACTATGAAAGCGGCACTCCCGCCGGACTGACCGCCTTTGACGACGGCGACGCCATCGCCGAGGAAACCGCTGTCAGCTTCGCCCAGAAATCCTTCACAATCGGCCACTATGGGAAGCTTATCCCCGTCTCCCGCATTCTGGTCGGAGCGGAAAAGGCCGGACTGATGTCCTACCTGGACCGCTGGTTTGTAAAGAACGCCGTCCTGACCGAAAACGCCCAGATATTCAGCACCTTGAAATCCGGGTATAACAGCGGCACGCCCAAGGCTCTGGCCGGATGGTCGGCCTTTAAGAAGTCTATCAACAAAGACCTGGACCCCTCCTGTCTGCTTGACGGCGTGATCGTGACCAATCAATCCGGCTTTGCCTGTCTGGATGAAGAGGTCGATGGTAATGGACGCCCAATCCTGGAAGCCAACCCCGCCAATCCCACCCAGAAAATCTTCCAGGGGTTGACCATCCATGTGTTCCCCGACGCGCAGCTGGCGAATATTGACGGCACCCATTTCCCTGTTCTGTACGGTTCTCTGAAGGCCGGAGCCAATTTCATGGATTACAGCCGTCTGGAGTTCGCCGTTTCCGAACACGCCGAGTTCAAGAAAAACCAGAATCTGCTGCGCGTCATCGAAGGCTTTGACGTCATGTCCACCGATACCAGCGCTTACATCTACGGCAGCCTGACCGCCACCGCATAGCATCTGAAACCGGCATAAGGAGTGACAGAAATGGCAGGAGTATCTGCAAAAGTACATTGTATCGACGGAAAAAACCTGGTCATCGAAAGCGGAGGCAGCCTGGAAATCAAATCGGGGGCCGCCGTGTCCGGGATTCCAGCAGCCACCACAAGCACGCCCGGCGCGGTCAAAATGGCCGCAAAAGTGGCGGAGGCCGCCGGAGAGGCTCCGACCGCAGCGGAATTTAAAGCGCTGCTGGATGCGCTGATTGCCGCGGGAATCATGTCCGGCGCATAAAGGCTCTCTCTGGATTAATTGAGAGAAAGGGGTGGCCGCATGGCCGTAACAATCGAAGACGCCCGGGATTATTTGGGGATTGATGCCACCGATGACGCCCTGATCAATAAGAACGTGACGCGGGCGCTGGGCACGGCGGTCAAAACGCTGCACGGAGCCGTGGGCGAGGACGTGGAAACGTATCTGCCCGGAGACAGCCGAATTGACGAGCTGACCCTGATCTATCTGGATGATCTGTACAGCGACCGGGGCGTAAGCGCAAAGGTCAGTGGTGCCACCCGCCGTCTGGTGGCGGATATGGAGCTGCAGCTCCGCATGGAACTGCGTGCGGCAAAAGGAGCGGTGCCCGGATGAGTTATTACCCTGTGACCGTTCAGCGCCTGAACGAAGAAACGGAAGAGTGGAGCGACGTGCTGCACCTGCACGCCATCAGGGTCAACCGGACCGGAGGCGGCGAGAGCTTTAACGCCGGCGCGGATCAGTATCACCCGACGCTGACCTTTGAATTCCGATACTGCACGGACTTGGAAGCCGTGGCATACAGCCCGCAAATTCACAGACTGATTTACCGGGGACACACTTTTGATGTGCGCAACTACGACGACTACATGGAACAACATCGTACAGTTAAATTGGTGGGGATGAGTTATGGCTGATAAGATTAAACCGGGCGATCTGCGCGCGGCAATCGAGTCCACTCTGACCATATACGGGCAAGAGGTGGAGGACGCCGTCGAGCGCACCACCAAGCAGTCCATGGATGATCTGGTCAGCCGTACCCGAGCCACGGCTCCGAAGGGGCGTCGGGGAAAGTTCCGGAGAAAAATTTCATCCCAGAAGCTGCCTTCCACACGTGGCTCCCGGTATCTCTGGTTTGTCAAGGCCCCGGATCACCGGTTGACGCATCTGGTGGTCAACGGTCACGCGAAAAAGAACGGCGGGAGGACAAAGGGCAACCCGTTTCTGTCCAACGCCCTGGAAGCGGTCCTTCCGGACTATGAGGAGAAGATGGAGGAGGCGATCCGCAATGGTGGTGGATGACATTTTAACCGCCGCGGGCGTGAAATACCGTGAGACGAGATTCCCCAAACCTCCCTCCGGCACTTACGCCGTGTATCTGGATGATGTGACCGCCGACGGCCCGGATGGACTCAACCGCGTATTTACCCATGATATCACGGTCGAACTGTACGAACCCGCGCCGGATGAGGCGACTGAAGCCGCCGTTGAGGCGGCAATCGATGAAAAGGGGCTGCCCTGGACGAAGCAGGCGCGATACTGGATTCAGGAGGAGCAGCTCTACCAAACGATCTATGAATTCACCTTCATTGAGAAAAGGAGGCCATGAACGTGGCAAAGAGAGACAAGAGCACCATCACCCTGGGCTCCGGTAAAATCTACCTGGAAGCCTTTTCCGACACCATGCCCACAGTTGACACGATCTGTACAGACGACAATCTGCTGGGATACATCAAGGGCGGTGCGGCCCTCGAATACACAGAGGAAACCTACGAGGAAAAGGATGATCTTGGCTATGTGTCAAAAATCATCACCACATCCGAGGAAGCTATCCTCAGGTGCGGCTTGCTAACATGGAACGGCACAACTCTAAAGAGCTTGATCGACCGCTGTGCGTCCACTGAGGCCGAAGGAAAGCGTACCACGAAGATCGGCGGAGCCGGTAACGCGCAGGGGGGATACTATGCAATCTGTTTTGCACATGAGGACCCCACAGACGGCGACCTGTGGATTTTGATCAAGGGCCGTAACACCGCCGGCGCAACTCTGACCTTCGCGGCCGACGAGGGGACGGTGGTGGAGCCTGAGTTTAAGGCAATGCCGCACGATGATGACGGTACGCTAATCGAACTGATCGAGGAGATTCCCTCGCAAGGTTAAGGGACTGGAGCTGCAGCGGGGTTGAAATTACCCCGCTGCTTCTTTTGGGAGGCAACGCATGGATAAAACAGTGAATTTAAAAACATATAGCGCACCCACTTTATGGGTAGAAATTGACGACCTGCGTATCCCCTGCGCCGTTCCGACCGTCGCAACGACAGAGGAAATTATGAATAAGGCGGGGGGATTTATGGATATTAGCCCGGAAATGTCGAAGGAACGATATGACTACGCCTTTGACCTGTTTGCAGAAATCTTGTCCTGCAATCACAATTTTGTGAGATTCACACCGGACGAATTAAAAAACAAACGAATAACCGTAACACAAATTATCGGTATCCTTACAGAGTGGGTCCAATTTATAGGAAATCTGGCGACTGAAAAAAACTGAGGGTGCCCTATTATCCTTCCCCAGCGGACAATAGGGCGCACGAACAATATAGCAATAGTACATATTGGATGCACATAGTGTCCGGGTACACTCTTTTGAATTTTAATGAGATTGGTCAGCTCAACTATCTTACATTTTTGCAATACCGGCGGGATGCGTTTATCCAGCGGTGCCGCCAGACTGAGGCCGGGCAGGAATATTTGGACAACGCCTGGCGCATGGAACAGACTAAACCGGACCGATCTGCATTGAGAAAAAAGTTGACAAAAGGAGGGCAAGTAAATGGCAAAGAACACAATAAAGGGCCTGACGATTGAAATCGGTGGAGATACTACTGAACTTGGAAAAGCCCTCGAAGACGTCAATAAAAAAAGCCGCGACTTGTCCAGCGAGCTTGGAAGTATTAATCGGCTGTTAAAACTTGATCCGAGCGACGTAGACCTGTTGACTCAAAAGCAGAAAGTGCTCGCTGAGGCAATCGGCAATACGGAAGACAGGTTGGACACCTTGCGCGAAGCCGAGAGGCAGGTGCAAGCGCAATTTGAAAAAGGCGAAGTTTCCGAGGCACAATATCGGGAGCTGCAACGTGAAATCATAGCTACCGAGAACAAATTAAAAAGCTATGCATCCGCCGCTGACGATACCCAAAAGGCGATAGACGGTATCGACAAAGAGAGCGCCGCCGCCGCAGATGACACAAGAAATTTTGCGGACGCCGCTGACGATGCGTCAAAATCGTATTCGGATTTTGGCAACGCTTTGAAAAAAGCCGTAACATTTGCGGCGGTGTCCGCCGGAGTTAAACAGGTCGCGGACGCCTTAATGGACTGTGTGGAAGCCACGCAGGAATACCGCACCGCAATGGGAAAATTAAATACGGCTTTTGAAGCGAATGGACATACCTCAGAAACAGCCACTCAGACATATAAAGAGCTGCAAAGCGTTCTCGGCGAAACGGATCAGGCGGTAGAAGCGGCCAATTTTTTGTCTATCCTCGCGGATAATGAAGAAGAACTACAGAAATGGACGCAGATTTGCACCGGCGTTTTTGCAAAGTTTGGAGACAGTTTACCGGTCGAGGGGCTGGCGGAAGCCGCAAATGAGACCGCAAAGGTTGGGCAGGTTACAGGCCCGCTCGCCGACGCGCTCAATTGGGCGGCAAAAGAAGGAGAAACGTTTGGACTCAAACTAAAACAAAATATCGATTTTACTGAGCTGTCTTCCTCAGAATTAAAAAAATTAACCGACGCCCAACGGGAAGAGTACGAGGCCAGAAAAGCGCAATATGATGCAATAGAGGAGTATAACAAAGAACTGAGCGAGGCTGTCAGCGCCGAAGACAAATTTAATATCGCTCTCGCGGAGTGCAGTACGGAGCAAGAACGGCAAGAGCTGATAATGCAGACGTTGTCGGACAGCTATAGTGACATAGCCGACGATTATAAGGAAGTAAATAAAGAAGCCATAGAGTCCAACAAGACTACCGAACGTTTGAACGAATTGTGGGCAAAGGTAGGGAAAAAAGCTACACCCATCGTCAATACTTTTCGGGAAGGTATTGCAGAACTCGGGGAAAGCCTTGTCGACATGGTGTCTGATGCGGACATTGAAAATTTTCAGGACACGATTAAAGATGGTTTTTCCAAGCTGGCCAAGGATGTTTTGCCTAAACTAATCGACGCATTAAAATGGTGTATAGACCATTTCAATGAGATCAAATCGGTAGCCGCCGGGTTTGTTGCGGCACTGGCAGTGAACAAAATAGCCAATTTTGCAAAAAGTATCGGCACGACCCTCGTGGGCGCGTTTAAAGGATTGGTCGGCACTTTAAAAGGGGCTAAAACCGCACAGGAAGGGATGAATGCGGCCGCGTCAGCTAATCCATATCTTCTCTTGGCGGAAGCAATAATCGGGGTGTCGACGGCGCTCGGGTCGTATCTTCAAGGCGAGCTGGATAAAGCCAGAGAGTCTGGGGCAAAGTTGGCTCAGGAAATGCATGGGTTGAATGACGCAGAACAGGAATCAATTGATAGAGCAAACGACGTTGCAGAGGCGTACCGAAATCAGCGGACGGCGATGGACGAAGCTGTCGAAGGCATTGAGTCCCAATATGGCTATGTCTCGAGACTCAAGGACCAGTTGTTGGCTTTGGTGGACGCGGACGGCAAAGTCGACGAAGCAAATCGGACGCGGGTGGAATTTATTCTGGGCGAACTTAATCAGGCTTTGGGCACAGAATACACCATGGTCCAAAACCAGATTGCCAGTTATCAAGACTTACAATCTGAGATTGACAACGTCATCGCCAGCAAGAAAAACGAATTGCTGCTTGAGGCGTCCTCCGGCGCATACGCCGAGGCGCTTCAAAACAAAACGCAGGCCGAAAATGATTACTATAAAAATTTACGCGCTCACCAGGAGACCCAGATCGCACTGATACAGGCTGAGCAAGAAGCGGAAGAACTGGCGAGCCAGCAAAAATTGATAATGTGGCCCTGGGAGAGATGGGAACTCCAAAAGAACATAGAAGCAAAAGAAGGGGAAAAAGAAGAACTAAAACGAATATTAGGAGAAACGGAAACCGCCTATAACAACAGTAAGGAGGTATTGGCTGGATATTATGAGGATATTGGGCAATATGAGACCGCCCAAATGTTAACTTTGGAGGGCAACACCGAAGAGGCGAACAGAATATTGTCCGATCGCACGTACTATGTGGAAAAATATGCCGATTCGGTAGGTTTTGCATCCGATGACGTGCGCAACACCTGGGAGCAAGAGGCCATCGATGCGGGTATTAAGGCGGAACTCATAAAGCGAAACTGGAAAAGCGGCATAGAAGGATACACCGAAGAAATGGTCGAAGAAGCCGAAAAAAACTATAAAGAGGCCCTGGATGCTATGGGAGACGCTTATGACGACGCCGCTGCGGTGGGTAAAGATATAACCAACGGTCTCGGATCGGGCATGGAATCCGGCCGAGGCGGATTGCTGGATAAAGCACGGGATATTGTGCGCACCGTTATGTCGGCATTCAGAAAGGAAGCGGATAGCCACAGCCCTAGCCGAAAAATGATTGACTTCGGCGAAGACTTGGACGAAGGCGTGGAAATTGGTCTTGAAAAGGGAACCAAGCCGATTTTAAAAACTGCAAAGGATCAAATGAAGCAACTCCTGGATGTATACGACCAGGCAAATCTCGGTGGGCAGTCTTATCTTCGGGATATTGAGGTAAAGCAAAGCGCGCGCAAGTCACAAGCCAAGAGTTCTGCGGAGAGTGAGAGCGCGGCCTTGTTAGCCCAAATTCTGGAGGCCGTAAAAAGCGGAAAACGCATATATCTCGACGGCGATGCGCTCGTCGGCGCTACGGCCGGGGCATATGACAGCAAACTTGGACGGCGTGCGGCGCTGGCCGCAAGAGGAGCAGTGTGATGACAAAAAGAAAAGTTATATTCGGCGCATATGATACCGCATCCTCCGGAGGGTGGACGCTGAATGCGTGGAGCCTGTCGCCCGCGGAATATCAGTCCGACAGGATAACGGTTCCAGGGCGGGACGGATCGCTTGACCTGACCGCCGCCCTGACCGGCGGAGAGCCTAGGTATAACGACCGCACCCTGACCGTGAGGCTGGAAAGTTCCGAGGGCACACGCTTGGAACGCGAGGAAACGATCAACAGTATGATAAATCAGCTCAGCGGGCGGAAGATGAACATCGTACTGCCCGACGATAGCACACGCTATATTGTAGGGAGACTTCAAGTCGCCAAGGAATACAATGATTTAGCGCACGCAGCCGTCAACGTCACCGCCGTTTGCGACCCCTACAAATACAAGCTGAGTCCGACGGTGGCGGAATACGACGTAACCGGCAGTCTGGAGATCGCCCTGCAAAACGACCGCAAGCCGGTCGTGCCGACCGTGACGACCGACGCCGAGATCACGGTGGAATTCGCAGAGACGACCATCGTCTTTCCCGCAGGGACGCGCAGAGCCCCCGCCCTGATCCTGACGGAAGGAAACAACGTCATGACGCTGACCGGTACAGGACACATCAAATTTGAGTACCAGGAGGGGACGCTGTAATGTACCAGGTATTTTGCGACGGGGAAATCATTCACGATCCCCGCCTGGAGGAGTATCAGCTGGTCTCCCCTTCCCTTTCGCTGGAACTCAACAAGACCGGCACTCTCACATTTACGATCTACCCTAACCATCCGGCTTACGGTAATATCCAGAAGCTCAAGTCCATCATCGAAGTGAAAAAAGACGGGGCTGTCCTCTTCAGAGGGCGGCCCCTTTCCAGTGCCGAGAAATTCTATCGTCAACTGGAGTACACATGCGAGGGGGAACTGGCTTTTTTACTGGATAGTCGTGTCAGGCCTTTTGAGATGGCTGGCGGCATATCTGAGCTGTTTTCCTACCTCATCCAGCAGCACAATGGACAGGTGGGTGCGGAGAAACAGTTTAAGGTCGGCACGGTTACGGTCACCGACCCCAACGATTACATCAACCGCAGCAACGTCACCTATGAGACCACCTTCGACATCATCCAGACCCGCCTGCTGGACACCCTAGGCGGGTATCTCTGGGTGCGCCACGAAGCGGACGGGAACTACCTGGACTATCTGGCCGATTTCCCGTATACCAGCGACCAGCGCATTACCTTTGGGGAGAACTTACTGGATTACGCCAAAACCCTTGACGGAGACGGGATCATCACCGCCCTGATCCCTCTGGGGGCGCGACTGGAAACCGAGGACGGCAACCAGACAGAGGAAAGGTTGACCATTGAAGAGGTCAACGATGGTGTGGACTATGTCTACGATCAGGAGGCCGTTAACAAGTACGGCTGGATCATCGGCACGCAGACCTGGGATGATGTAACCCAGGCTGGGAATCTCAAACAGAAGGCCCTGGATTATCTCAACGAGAAGGTAAAAACCGTAGCCTCCATTGAAATGAGCGCCGCCGATCTCTCGCAGATGGATAGATCTATCGACGACTTCCGCCTCGGGCAATATGTCTTTGTGGATTCCCCTCCTCACGGAATAGACGGGGAGAAATACCTTGTCGCGAAGCTGTCGCTGCGCTTAGACGACCCGGCGCAAAACAAGCTTAGCTTCGGGCGCACCTATTCCACCTTTACGGAAGAATCCAATAAAAACAACCAGACCATTGGCGATCTCGTCAGCCGCACAGAGACCATCGAAAGCGACTATGTCACCAACGATACAGTGACGAGCATCACCGAAGATGTGTATTCCCGCATCGATCAGACGGCGCAGAGCATCATGTCCGAGGTGGGAAGCACCTACGTCACCAGCGACGGCTTGACAGAGATTCTCAACACCCGCTTTACCCAGACGGAGGAAGGCTGGGAAATGACCTTCGAGGAAATCCGCTCCTGGGTGGAGGAAACCAACGGAGAGAATCAGACGGCCTTTGAGGAGCTGCGAAAGTACATCCAGTTTGTCGGAGGCAACATCGTCCTTGGGGACCGGAACAGCAGCCTACAGTGTATCATTACCAACGAAAAAATATCTTTTACCCAGAATGGCGCAGAAGTCGCCTACATATCTGACAATAAGTTATACATCACCAATGCCGAAGTCCTCGACCGCCTGACCATAGGAAACCCATCCAGCGGGTACTTTGATTGGGCCGTCCGGGCCAATGGTAACCTAGGCCTGAAATGGAGGTCGAGCTGATGCCGGAACTTGTCAGCGGGTATCAAAACGGCTCGCGTATCAAAATCGTGTATTCCTACACGCAGAGCGTCCCAAACAACACCAGCACCATTACCATGACCCTCTATGTTCACCGCGACAGCTACGGCCCGACATGGGCTTATGACTGCGACGCCTATATCCAGTTGGACGGCACCAAGGTCATGACCTATGACGGCTATTTCAATATCGGTTCGAGCTGGGTCAAGATTGGCAGTACAGTCAGCAGGACGGTAACGCACAACGCCGACGGCACGAAAACCGTCAGCTTGAAAGGGTTCTTCGATTCGCTGGGTATGACATCTAAGTTGACCAATATATCGGTTACTGGAAACGTCACACTCCCAACCATCCCAAGAGCCAGCAGCTTCACACTTTCCACCTCAAACGTTACGGCCGGCAGCACCGGCATGACGGTCAATATCTCCCGTGCGTCTTCCAGTTTCACGCATACGGTGCAGTGGAAATTTGGCGGCCACACCCACACCGTAAATAATGTTGCCACAAGTACATCCTACACCATTCCGGTGTCCTGGCTGGATGCCATCCCAAACAACACCAGTGGCACAGGCACGGTCACCGTGACCACCTACAGCGGCGGAAAGGCTATAGGGTCGTCCAGCAAAAGCTTTACCGTGACGGCGGGTTCCTCCGTAGTCCCAAGCTTTTCATCTCTATCGGTCACACGGGTCAACGGGGATGTCCCCTCCAGCTGGGGCGTATATGTCAAGACCAAGAGCAAGGCAACCCTGCAGATTGTGGGCGCGGCCGGAATCTACGGCAGCACCATTAAGAGCTACTCCATCTCCGGCGGCGGATATTCCGGTACCTCGTCCAGTTTGACCACCGGATTCCTAAGCACCGCCGGAACCGTCACCTTTACCGCCAAGATCACCGACAGCCGAGGGCGAAGCGCCACGAAAACGGTAAGCATTACAGTGCAAGACTATTCTCCGCCCGAGATTGCATCGATGACGGCCTTGCGCAGCAATTCCAGCGGTACGACGCAGGACGACGGGGAGTATATCTCCCTTACAGCGGTCTTTGCCGGGTCCACCGTGGGCGGGAGGAACACAATCTCGGGCAAATATCGTTACATGCCGGACGGTGGAAGCTGGTCTAGTCTTGCGACGATCTCTTCGGGAGTGCGCAGGACCTTTGCTGCATCGGGAGAATCTACTTTCACGGTGCAGGTACAGGTTTCCGACGCCTTCACCACCATTTCCCGCGACGTAGTGGTCAACTCCATCCAGTTCATTATGGACTTCAAGTCCGGCGGTAAGGGGATTGCTTTCGGCAAGGTGGCCGAGTATGACGACTTATTGGATGTCGGTTGGGATGCACATTTTCGTGGGGATGCACAGGTCGACGGCGACATCTACCAGAACAATACGAAGCTGATTGACATAGGAAGCAACTCTAATGGCACATACATCAAATTCAGCGACGGGACGATGATTTGCACAAAGCAGTTTGCGTTCACATCTACATTTACCGGCCAAGAAGGGACAATGTACTATGGCACCCGGCAAAGCCTTGGAAACTATGCCGCCTCATTTGCGAGTCTGCCAGCGTTATGCGCTACAATTTCGGACGGGGCCAGCGCCTTTGTAGATACTATTAAAACTCCTGGAATCGCTGCCATCGGCACGATTAATTTATACAGAAACGAGCGAGTAACCACAGCAATCACTATGACCATAAACATCATCGCCATCGGGCGCTGGAAAAATTAAGGAGGAATCATCATGAGTAAAACAAACATCGGACTGGTGAGCTTTGTAAAAGCCGCCCTGGAGGACGGCTGCGGCTATGTCTACGGGGCAACGGGACAAATCTGCACCAAGGCTTTTTTGGATCAGCAGGCGGGGCGCTACCCGGCGAGCAACCAGGCGGGCGGTCAGATGCGCAAAATCGGAGAAAAGTGGCTTGGCAAGCGCGTCGTCGACTGCTCCGGGCTCGTCAAATACTACCTGTGGGCTGACAATTACGGCGAGAACATCAAGGTGTACGACATCAACCAGGACACCGGCATGTCCTATGGTAAGGCCAGGGTCAAAGGCCCGATCAGCACACTCCCGGAAACGCCCGGTATGCTGCTCTATATGCCCGGACACGTTGGCGTGTACATCGGCGGCGGAGAGGTCATTGAGGCGCGCGGGACAGCCGAGGGTGTGGTCAAGACCAAGCTCCAGGGGCGCGGCTGGACCAACTGGTGGGAGTGCCCGTTCATCGAGTATGTCAAAGAGGAGCAAAAGCCCGATTCGGGGGACATCAAGGTCGGCGACAAGGTGCGCGTCAAAAGCGGAGCCAAGACCTACGATGGCGGGAATCTCGCCTCCTTTGTCTACAGCACCGTTTACACGGTCATCGAGGCCAAGGGAGACCGCGTTGTGATCGGCCTTAACGGCGTTGTAACGGCCGCGGTGAAGGCGTCTGATCTGTATCTGGACGGCTCGGCCCCGACCAAAGTCCTCG
>CABSLJ010000047.1 GCA_902478455.1 uncultured Oscillospiraceae bacterium
ATGCGTTCCTCCAACCGCGCCCGTTGCGTGTCCGCCCGGAGGTCGAGGAAGGTATTCCTTGCGACCAGGACGAGCAGCGTCAGGTGACAAAGGGCCAGCACGGGGTAGGGGAGGATGGTCGCCCCGAAAAGGATGGGACAATAGCTCAGCAGGGAGACCAGATTGATCCCGATGGGGAGGTGGATGTGCCGGCGGTTGACGCAGAAGCAGACCACGCTGAGCACATCGGCGAAAAAGGCGTACCGCTCGTGCATGCAGGGCATGAGAAAGACGCACAGCAGGACAATCAGAAGGGCAAGGGAGAGAATGTTTTCCCCGCGGACCCGCAGATTGTATTGCAGGATAACGCCGAGCAGCAGTCCGAGGGCGAGCAGGGTTGCAAGGATGCCGGGAAACAGCCAGTCGGCATTGTTGCCCAACAGATAGTAGAGGTTGGGGTAAAATATGCTGGTCATATTTTCGTAGCCGGCCGCGCCCGTCTGCATGCCGATGCCGATCTGGCTTTCCGGTTTGAAGAGGGAGAGGAAGGGCCGTCCCAACAGGAGAGCGGGAAGACTTGTCAGCAGAAAGGCGGCGGGGATCATCAAAAAGTTCGCCGCAGAAAATTTGCGCTCTGTAAAATAGTAGATGACCAGCAGCGGCAGCAGGAAGACGGCCTGAATTTTCAGGCAGAAAGCGAGGGAAACAAAGAGAAAAGCGCGGGTATACCGTTCCTCCAGAAGTTCATAAAGACAAAGCAGCAGCAGCGAGGCATACATAAAATCACACTGAGCCCAGAGGGAGGCGTTCAACAGAACGGTGGGGAGAAAGAGCACGGCGATGAAGGCGAGCGCGCCCCAGGTTTCCGCGCGCGGATCACGCTTCATGGAAAGCAGCTTGCGGACAAGCAGGGCGGCGGCAAGCGCCCCGACGTAGTCGAACACAATGGAGAGCGCCTTGATGGAATACAGAGGATCGATGGGAAGGTAGGAAAGCAGGCTCAGAAGGAACATGTAGAGCACGTTGTAGTTCCCGATGGTCTGCCCGAGGCTGACAAGTCCGCCCTGCGCTTTGATCTCGTTGAACCAGGGGAGAAGAAAATCGGTGAAATCCCGGCTGATATAGCCGAGGTTGAAGATGCGGATGGCGAGAGAGGCGGCGACGGCCGCCGCAAGAAGAATGCGCAGAATGTTTCTTCGGATCCACGCAATGAACCATACGTCAAATTTTCCAGCTTTCATAGAGTCATCTCCTCCGGTTGAACAGCGGCATCGGCGCAGGGGAATGATGCGGCTATTGTGATGCAATCGAACAGGCAGAGGCGAGGGGAGTGAGCGAACGCCTTCCCGATTTCCGGCGGCGTTCTTCCGGAACGTTCTCTGCTGATGATACGAAGACGGGAGGGGTTGTACTACAAATTTCCCGGAATTTTACAGAAAAACGAGCAAGTCATGCGCAGCTTCTCTTCTGTGTGAGGCTGTTTCCAAAAAAACAACAGCCTGCCGCAGCACCCGAAAGGGCTGAGGCAGACTGTTGCTGCAAAGATGGCCAAATGGATGGCGGGGGCGGCGGAAGACGGAAGAAATCAGTCGTCGCAGGTGTCCCGGCACTCGGTTTTGAGACGGCCGCAGTCGTCGCAGTAGAGCTCCCAGGCGCGCTCGCAGGCGTCCCGGCACTCGCGCTCGGTTTTGCCGCAGTGCTCGCAGTAGTCGCCGTCGGCGTCGCAGGTATCCCGGCATTCGGCGTTCAAGCGGCCGCAGTCGTCACAGTAGAGCTCCCAGGCGCGGTCACAGGCGTCTCTGCATTCCCATTCGGGTTTGCCGCAGTGTTCGCAGTAGTCGTCGTCCCCGCGGACAGGTCTGGAGGAAGCAGCGGAAGAGGAGGAGCCGGCGCTAGGGACGGAGGACGGGCTGCTCTCCGCTTTCACCGGAGCGGAGGAAGCGGGACGGCGGTCGTCATCGCAATAGCCGTCGCATTCGGCGACCGGTCGGCCGCAGTCGTCGCAGTAGAGTTCCCAGGCGCGGTCACAGGCGTCCCGGCATTCCCGCTCGGTTTTGCCGCAGTGCTCGCAGTAGTCGCCGTCGGCGTCGCAGGTATCCCGGCATTCGGCGTTCAAGCGGCCGCAGTCGTCACAGTAGAGCTCCCAGGCGCGTTCGCAGGCGTCTCTGCATTCCGATTCGGGCTTGCCACAGTGCTCGCAATACTCGTTGTCGTCAAAGGATTCCTCATAAAAATCGAGCAGATCGTCAAAATCAATGTTGTGTGCTTCCGCATAAGCCAGAAGTTCGGAAATTTTGGCGTCTGAAAGGGCGGCAAGAGGGATGTCGTCATAGGCGTTGTGAATTTTTTCAGCAATGGTGTATTTGCCGACCGACATGTGATAGCTGTGGGCGGCAGCGGAGCGCTCGTCGTCAAAATCCAGACTCTGACCGGCGAGCGAGGCCGTGAGGTTGCGCGCCGAGAGGGCGGCGCTGACGCTGTTTTTGATGTCCGCCAGGAAGGAACGGGAGTTTCTCGAATCGCGGACGGTCAAAAGAATCTGATTGTGATCGGTTTCGTTCAGATACCCCTCGTCGGCCAGGCGGGCAATGATCACCTGCGTGGCGGCGGTGGCGTCCATTCCCGTGAGATTGAGGTCCTGAAGGATGGGCTCGGCGTCATCATTGACGGCGGAGACGCCGGTCACCTTGCCCAGTCGGTTGGCCTGCACCTCTATGCTGGGATTGACGTCGATCGAAAGATAATGGTAGGGGGAAAACAGATAGATGGCGGCTCCGGCGACGAGGGCCAGAAACAGGACGGCGCAGAGAACACCGATGAGCAGCTTTTTGTTTTTCAAAGCGGTCGTCATTTTTTGTTCATCTCCCAATGTGATTTTAATTTTGGTTTCGGTTTCAGCCGGCACTTGAACCTTTCATAGAGGTAATGCGCAGAACGCAGGGTTTATTGCAGACGAAAAAAATTTATTTTTTTACCGCGTTGTTTTCCCTCGGTTGCAGAGGAGAAAACTCTTTTGCCGCGCAGAAGACGCAAACAGGGGACGCACAAATGCGCGTCCCCTGCGATTCATTGCTTTTCAGGACCGATGCCGCTTGACGGCAAGCAGATCGGTCTACCGCCTTAATCGTCCTCATCCTCATCGTCTTCGTCCTCGTCCTCTTCGTCCTCATCCTTATCGTCTTTATCGTCCTTATCCTCCTCATCCTCGTCGTCATCCCGGTCGTTTTTGGAAGAAGATACTCCGGAAGAGGGCGTGCCGTCTTCCTCTTCGTCATCATCGTCCTCGTCATCCTCCGGCTCCTCATCTTCCTCGTCGTCGTCAAAGTCCAGGTCGTCATAATCGAGAAAGTCGTGCAGGTCGATGCCTGCGCTCTGGGCGAGGCGCATGAGTTCTTCGACCGAACAGGCGGAAAGCGCGTCGAGCGAAAGGGTGGGGTCGGCCTGCTGCATGCGGTAGATGAGAGCGAGTTTGCCGGTGGAAATACCGAGCTCTTCGGCGAGGTCCTCAAAATCGTCGTCGTCAAAGTCATGGGGAAGGGTCTGCCTGACCAGTCTGGGGCTGACGTTCGACTGTTCCAGCGTGCTCCCGATCTGCAGCGTGAGCTGCTCCTGGAGCTGAGCGGCCTTCTGCGGGTCGCCGTTTTGCACCGAGAGCAGGATGGTGTTTCTGTCCGCCGTGAGGTAGCCGTTTTTGAGCATGGAGCCAAGGATGGCGTTGACGGCGGTGTCGATATGAACGTTTTTGAGGTCCATTCCGCTCAGAACGGCCTCGGCGTCGGCATTGAGGGCGCGCGCCGAAAGCACGCGGTTCTGCCGGTTGGTGGTGATCTCGATGCTGGGATTGATGTCGAGGTCGATGAAGCTGTCTGCCGACCAGAGCTGGTACCAGCAGGCAAACAACCCCACAGCCAGGAAGAGACAGGCGCAGGCGGCCGCGCTGGCCCAGCGGACGGCGGAACGCCCTTTTTTGCGGACGGGTTCCTGACGGGTGAAGGAATCATGCCGGTCCATGGGAGTGACGGGAGCGGAAGCGATGCTTTCGGCCAGGTCGGGCGTCATCTGGTTCAGGGCGCGGTTCAGACGCCGGTTGATCTCGCTTTTCTTCATCACAATCCCTCCTTTTCAGCCAGATGTTTTTTGAGTTTTTTAAGCCCCCGGTGGTACTTGGAAAGCACGGTGGAGAGGGGCATGCCAAGGCTTTGGGCAATTTCGTGATGCCGGAGGCCGGAGACGGCGTGGAACAGGATGATCTGGCGCTCCGTGTCGTCCAGGACGCGCAGGGCGCTCTCCAGAACGATGCGGTCGTCCCGGTCGGTTACATAGGAAAAGGAAAGACTGTCCTCCATGCCAACCGATTCCGGGTCTGCAAAACGGCTCTTGACGCGCAGCTTCATAAGACTCAGGTTGCGCGCAATGGTGAGAATCCAGGCCAGCGGCTTGCCCTGCGGTTTGTAAAGGTGGGCCGCGGCGCGCAGCTTCAAAAAGGTGTCCTGCAGCACGTCCTCCGCATCCTGCGGGTTTTTTAGGAGGGACAGCGCGTATGCGTACACCCTTTTGTTCGTCAGCTGATAGAGCTGCTCGAAGGCGTCGGCGTCGTCAGACGCGACCCGCGCAAGCAGGGCGTCATCCAGCGCGGGAACCGGGAGCTTCCCGGCCGACCAGCAGACAAGGCCAAAGAAGAGCGGAAAAAACATGTTGATCTCCTTTTGTTCACTCATGAGGTTAATGCGCAGACAGAGCGATTTATTGCGCCGGAAGGGATAAACTTTCTTTCCTGATTATAGCAAAATTTTGGCCGGGAGCAAAGGCGGAAGGCGGCGCAAACGCACGTCAGGGGAATTTTTTTCCGGAGAAAGCGAAAACCGCCCGGGCGCGCCTGCGGCCGGGGCGGTTGAGAAAAGCTATCTGCCGTGTTTGCGGCCGATGTACATGGCGTGCTCGGAATAGCTCAGCAGCTCCTCGCGTTCGCACAGCCGCTCGGCAAGGGAGAGCCAGGCGCTTTGCACCTCCTCCGGCTGGGCAAGCAGGGTTTCCTCACAGGGGGAGAGAATCCCCTCCTGCCCGAAGAGGTGGAGCTTTTCCAGTGGGAAACGGGACAGAAAGGGCAGAATTTCCCGCTGGCTGATGAAATGGGCCTGCGTGAAGGCGGGTCCGCGGTAGGAGGAATCACGGACCACATCCGCAAGAAAGGGATGCTCCGCCTGATCCAGCAGCATTTCGGGCAGGTATTTCATCGCGTAGATCACACCGGAGAAAAGCAGGATAAACGAGACGTACAGCATGCCGCCCGCCTTGAGCAGGGAGAGCGCCTGCTCCATGGTCCGTACGCGGTCGGCCTCCTCCAGAAGGTGGTACATCGGCCCCATCAGGAAGACGTGGTCAAACAGGTCTTCCACGGCGCGGGAGGCCTCTCTCGCGTCGCATTGATAGGCGTTTAGAGGAAGACCTTCCTGTACGGCTCTTACCTTGGCAAAGGCGACGTTTTCCCCCGAGAGATCCAACAGGGTGACGTCGCAGCCGCGGCGCGCAAAATAAAGGGAATACCGGCCGGGACCGCCGCCGATGTCCAGCACGCGGTCGCCGGGGCGGATATAACGGTTCATCATCCGCGTGGTCAGCTCAAATTCAAAGGGGTGCTTTGCCAGGCGCTCCCATTCGGCTTCAACGTCTTCGTCGTAATACTGCTGTACGATTTTTACCTGCTCCTCCATGACCGACACCGTCCTCCGGAAAAGAATTTGACTCAGTCTAGCATGGGGGAGAAGAAAATGCAAGTAACGGGGACGAAAGATAAAAATATCGTGTAAAAATTGCACAAAACAGATGAGGTTTGTCGCGAAATATGTTATTCTGAATATGAGCACAGCGTCCTGGAAGGCTCTGCCATAGGTTCGCAATCGTCTGATGACCGGCAACTGCAATGGAAAGGGAGGCGGAATGCTATGAAAGAGAATCGTTCAAAGCTGAAAGCGGCCTTTGGCCGGCTGGGAAGAATCCATTTGATTGTGTTGGAATGTGTCGCAGTGGCGCTACTCGTCGGCTCGGCTTACGCGGCAGTCGCCTTTTCCGGCGGCGGGACAAACCCCGGAACGGGGGGAGAGTCTGCGTCGCTGCCGCAGGAGGACCATCAAACGGGCTTAAGTCCGGCTTCTCAGGAGGAAACTGCTTGGAACGCGGCCTCCAGCGGCTTGCCGCAAGAGGAGACGTCCCTGAGCCTTCCGGAGGAATCAGGCATAAACGCGAGTCAGCTGCAAACGGAGCTGCTGCAATCGGAATCGGGGCCCATGGCCTCCTCGCGGCAGCCGATTCCCTCATCCGACGGGAACGGCGAATCGGCCGTGCGCTCTGAGGCGTGGGACGCGGAACCATTTTCGCCCTCCTCAGATTGCTGCCGCGGCATCCTCGGAATGAGCGAAGAGGAACTGCGCCGGCATGTCGACCGGCTGGACCTGTTTCACCATGTTGAGCCGTTCGAGCAGGTCAGCAGCGGGCGGATCGGAGAACTTGACCAAGAGGCGTTTTATGAGATCATGGACCTGTTGAAGGGATATCAATGGTCGGAGCATCAGGAGCATGTCAGCGCCTATGAGCTGGGCGCTTACAGTCTGGAAGTCATCGGCCATGACACCATCCACACCTATCTGCTGTTTGCGAGGAACCAAGACGGCGTCTGCTTCGCCTGGTCGTCCAATGACCGGAAGATCACCGGCCTGTCGGAGAAAGATTTCACAGCCATAGAGGAAATCCTTCGGAAGCTCAAATAACGGCGGACGATGAACGCAAGGGCGTAAAGACCGGCCACGCTGCACCGGTGTGACCGGGCGACGGCATCCGGCGGCCCGCGCAGCGGAAAAACGCGCGAGCGCGCGCCCTTCCCGATCCAAAGCAGAAAAGAGGCCGCCGGTCACACAGCACCGGCGGCCTCTTCGTAATAGGCGTGATTTTTCAACAGGCGGTCGTCGTCCGGGGCGAGGGCGAGCGCCTCTTTGGAATAGGCGACGGCCTGGCGGTACAGCCCGAGGCGGTAGCTTGCCAGGGCGGCGAGGTCAAAGGGCGTTTGATCCCAGGCGTAGGGTTCGTTGACGTAACGGAAGGTGCGCGCCGTGATTTTGAGCGCTTCCGCAGAGAAGAAGAGCACGGCGTTCCAGTCGGCTTCCTCATAAGCGAGCAGCGCGGCTTCCACAAAGGGCTCGCGCAGAAAGGGCGTTTCGGCCATGGCGCGGCAGAGCCAGCGTTTTTGTTCGTACCGGTTGCCGAGATGTCCATAGCACCGGGCGATAAACCGCATGGAGGCCGAACGTTCCTCGTCCCAGGCGGAGACGCCGGGCGCCAGATAACGCACGAGGGAGTCGATGCTCTTTTCCCATTCGCCGGCGAACATGTACTCCCTGCCGAGATAGTGGAGGCTGCGGGCGTCGCCGGGGTTCTCCTCTGCGGCGAGCTCCAGCAGGGAGAGATTGAAGCCGCGGTCCTTCGTGGGGTCGGGATGATGATTGTAGACGAGACCGTCGATAAATACCTGTTTTTCCTCGCCCGGGCCGGTGTATTCGAGCACCTCGTGGGTGGGATATTTCCAGCGGAAATTCTTTCTTGCATGGATGCGCTGGTGGGTGTACTGCACGGCGGGCGTGCCGTCCGCGCGGAAGCTCCAGTTGTAAAGGTAGAGTCCGCGCGTGGTGTCCTTTTGCCAGGCGTTCTCCAGTTTCTCCCGCCATCCGGGCTCGACGACGTCGTCCAGGTCGGAGGAAACGCAGATGTCCACGTCCTCGGGAATGCGGTCGAGACAGAAGTTCCGGCTGGCGTCAAAGCGGAAGGGGGCGCACTGAAACCGGTAGACCTGCGCACCCCGGGCGCGCAGGCGTTCGACCGTGCCGTCGCTCGACCCGGTGTCGGTGACGATGACGAGGTCGGCCTCGCAGGCGTGATCCATCCAGCGGTCGGCAAATTGCTCTTCGTCCTTGCAGATGGCGTAGGCGCAGACCTTATAACGATGTTCCATGGAATCCATCCGTCCTTTTTCAGTCAATTGCTCCATTCTATGGCGGAAAAGGTCGGGTGGTTCCGCATGGGGAACAAAAAACAGCGTGCGCGCCGAACTCCGGCCGCGTACGCTGTTTTTTGTTCAGAGGTTGTTCCCGCAGCCGGGGCGTGCGAAACGTCTCCGGACGTCATTCACCGGCGGCGTCGGAAAAAGTCGTCAAAATGCTTTCCCACCTTTCCCGCGGAACCGCCCGAAAGGGGAGAAAAAGGGCCGGTTCTGGGTCATAGGGGGCGATCTCCTTTTCAAACCAGGCGACGTCATGCCACGCCCGGCATTTGTAGCCCGTATTGCGGTAGACGCCGAGCCGCCGGAAACCCAGCGACGCATGCAGACGCTCGCTTTTTTCGTTGGGCAGGGTGACGCCGCCGTAGACGGTGTGGACTCCCTGCAGCTTCAGCAGCGCGAAAAGCGCAAGATACAGTTTGGCGCCCAGCCCACGCGAGGTGAAGGAACCGTCCAGATAAATTGATAGTTCTGCGTTCCACTGATACGCTTCCCGTTCCTTTTGCCGGTGCGCGTAGGCGTAGCCCGCGATGCGCCCGTTTTCTTCACAGACCAGGTAGGGGTAATCCCCGGATACCGACCGGATGCGTCCGGCAAATTCCTGTACGCTCGGCAGTGCGCATTCAAAGGTGACGGGCGTGTCGATATACTGCGCGTAGATTTGTAAGAGAGAAGGGGCGTCGTCGGCCGAGGCCAGCCGCAGTTTCATTTGAAATCACCTGCAAATTCTTTCAGATTCCCTGCCGGATACAGGGGAGAAGGCGCTCGTATTGCTGTAAAATGCGGCGTGTCCGCCTCAGGCCGTCGGCACCGGCACAAAGGCGCTTAAGCCCTGATAGGTCAGCTTGAGGATGGTTTCCGCCATTTCGCGCGGGGATTTTTTCATGCCGTCCCCCAGCCATTTCTGAATGACGCCGATGCACCCGCTGGTCAGGAAGGAATAGATGTATTCGGTGCCGTCCTCGCCTACCGTGTTTTTGGCCCATTCGGCGACCGACAGATTGCGGACAATCATCATGATTTGCTTTTGAAAGGCGATGTCGCCGCTGTCCCCCAGCAGGATGGCGCACAGTTCGCCGTTTTCCTTGATATACTTCATAATCGTCTCGATCACATGGAGGGATTCGTCGTTGGTCGCGCCGAAGGAATAGTGGGCGAGATAGCGGTTGATGTCGTCGATCAGCTCATTTTCAATTTGGTGGAGAAAGTCGAACTGGTCGCTGTAGTGGGCGTAGAAGGTGGCGCGGTTGATGTCGGCCCCTTCGCAGATTTCCTTGATGGTGATCTTATTGACCGGCTTTTGCTTGAGCAGGCTGATGAAGCTTTCCTTGAGCACCATTTTGGTGTATCTGACCCGGCGGTCGGTCTTTTCCTCTTTCATTGGGCACTCTCCTTCCGCTTTGGCATGTGTTCACAAAAAGTTTAACTTTGAATTTGTCGTTTCTCCAACATTTCTTCCATTAATGTCGGATAGTTGGCGAAAGATAATAATCTGTCGGTTGATCTAATTTCACAGCGTTATTATACTATAATCGTGACGAAAGAACAACAGGTGTTGCTTAATTTTTCGGCCGGGACGGAAACACTGCCGACCGGCGCGCCGTGGGAGGGGCCGAAATGCATAGAATTTCCAGCGCGATTCTGCACCGAAAAAAGACGGTGGTGACGGTCTTCACCGCCGTCACTTTGGTTTGCTGTCTGCTGCTGTTCGCCGTGTCGGTCAATTACAACATGGTGGACTATCTGCCGGCGGATGCCCAATCGACAAAGGCGCTCGCAGTCATGCAGGAGGAGTTTGCCGGCGCCGTGCCCAACGGGCGGGTGATGGTGCCCGGCGTGAGCGTGGAAGAGGCGCTTGACTACAAAGAAAAGCTCGCCGCGGTCGACGGCGTCGGCGAGGTGCTGTGGCTGGATGACGTCGTCGACGTCAGGCAGCCGTTGGAAACGGCCGACCGCTCCACGGTGGAGGGCTACTACAAAGACGGGGCGGCCCTGTTTCAGGTGACCATCGAAGAGGGCAGGGAATCGGCGGCGGTCAACGCCATCTACGAGGTGATCGGAGAAGCGGGAGCCGTTTCGGGCGAGGCGGTGGACATCGCCACCCAGCAGTCGATGGCGGTCAGCGAATCGCTGCGCGCCATGCTCATCCTCGTGCCGCTGATTCTCGTGATTCTGCTGGTTTCCACCTCCAGCTGGATCGAGCCGCTGCTGTTTCTGCTGACCATCGGCGTTGCGGTGCTCATCAACATGGGGACCAATGTCTTTTTTGAGGAAATCTCCTTTGTGACCCAAGCGGTCAGTCCGATTCTGCAGCTGGCCGTCTCTCTGGACTACGCCATCTTCCTGCTGCACAGCTTTGAGGCGTACCGCAGGGAGACCGACGACGTGCGCGAGGCGATGGCCCGCGCCATGAAGCGCGCCTTCCCCTCCATCGCCGCCAGCGCGGCGACCACCCTGTTCGGCTTCCTCGCGCTGATGTTTATGCGCTTTGAACTTGGCTCCGATTTAGGGGTCAATCTGGTCAAGGGAATTGCGCTGAGCTTTGTTTCGGTGCTGGTTTTCCTGCCTGCGCTGACGCTGTGCTGCTACAAATGGATCGACAAAACCAGGCACAAAAAACTGCTGCCCGAGTTCAAGGGTGCCGGAAAATGGATTCTGAAGCTGCGCGTACCGGCGCTGATTTTGGTGGCGCTGCTGATTGTACCGACCTTTCTGGCTCAGGGCAGCAACGATTTCATCTACGGCATGGGCAGCAACATCTCCACCAGTAGCCGCGGCGGACGCGATACCGCGAAAATCGACGAGACGTTCGGCAGCTCGACCGCCATGGTCCTGCTCGTCCCCCGCGGAGAGCCGGCCAAGGAGGAGCTGCTGTGCGCCGAGCTGGAGACCTTTGACCACGTCACCGGGGTGATGGCCTACGCCAATACGGTGGGCGCGGCCATCCCGCCCGAATACCTGAGCGAGGCGATCACGGAACAGTTTTATTCGGAGCATTACGCCCGCATCATCCTTTACACCGACGCCGGCAACGAGGGGGAGGAGGCCTTCGCCCTCGTCGAGCGGGTGCAGTCGGCCGCCGAGGCGTATTACGGGGAGGAGGTGCTCTCCCTCGGGCAGAGCGTCAATCTCTACGACATGAAGGATGTGGTGGAGAAGGACACCACCGTGGTCAATCTGATCGCCGTTCTGGCCATCTTCGTGGTGCTGCTTGTTACCTTCCGCTCGGTTTCGCTGCCGCTGCTTTTGCTGCTGACCATCGAAACCTCCATCTGGATCAACCTTGCAGTGCCCTATTTTTCGGGCGACGTGCTGTGCTATATCGGCTATCTGGTCATCAGCACGGTGCAGCTGGGCGCGACGGTGGACTACGCCATCCTGCTGAGCGATCACTACATGCACAACCGGCAGGCGCTGGGCGCGCGGGAGGCCATGCGGGCCTCCCTGGGGGAGACGGTGCAGTCGATTTTCGTCTCCGGCTCCATTCTGGCGGCGGCGGGTTTCTGCCTGGGGATCGTCTCCAGCGACCAGATCATCTCCGAGCTGGGCATCCTGCTGGGCAGGGGCGCGGTGCTTTCCGTCCTGATGGTGGTGCTCTTCCTGCCGGCGGTGCTGCTTTTGTTCGATAAGCTCATTCCCTATACAACGCTCAAAGCCAATTTCTTCAAAGGGGGAGATCGCAAATGAAGAAGGGAATCAAACGCCTGTGCGCTGTGCTGCTTTCGGCGCTTTTGCTGTGCGGCTTTCTGGGGGTGCCCGCCCTGGCCGACGGTGAGGACGTCCGGGAAGAGGAAACCCTCTCCGGCGCGGGAAAGACCGGCGGCAAGGAAGAGGTCGTCTATGCGACACTTGGGGCCGACGGCTCGGTCTCGGGCGTATATGTGGTCAACGTTCTGGAGGTGCTTTCCGCCGGAAGGCTTACCGATTACGGCGACTATGCAGAGGTCAAAAACCTCACCAATCTGGAACCGATCTCCTGTGAAGACGGCGTGGTAAGCGCCGCGGGCGAGGAAGGTCGATTCTATTACCAGGGTAATCTGCAGGACGCTTCCCTGCCCTGGAAGGTGGAAATCGCCTATGCGCTCGACGGTGCGGAGCTCTCCGCAAAGGAGCTGGCCGGAAAGGACGGCAGGCTGGAGCTTCACATCCGCACGGCGCAAAACAGCGGGGCGGACGCCTCCTTTTATGAAAATTACATGTTGCAGATATCGGTCACGCTCGATGCCGAACGGTGCAAAAACCTCACAGCCGAGGGAGCGACCCTTGCCAATGCCGGCAAGAACAAGCTTGTCACCTTTACCGTGATGCCGGGGACCGACGGCGACCTGAGCCTTTCGGCCGACGTGCGGGACTTTGAGATGGAGGGCATCTCCATCTCGGCCGTGCCCTTTTCCATGGACATCAGCATGCCCGACCTTTCGGGCATGACGGGAGAGTTCGGCGAGCTGTCTTCAGCCGTCACACAGCTTTCCGACGGCTCCGCCGCGCTGGCGGAGGGGGTAAAGGAGCTGCAGACGGGCGCCGACGCGCTCAAGGACGGCTCGGCGGAATACCGGAAGGGCATCGAAACGCTGAACGCCGGTTCTTCCGAACTGACCGACGCGTCTGAAGACATCCGAGACGCCCTCTCCGCCCTTTCTTCCGCGCTGGACGAGGGATTGGACGCCGAGGGGCTGTCCGCCCTTTCGGCCCTGCCCGGGGCGCTTGACCAGTTTGCCGCCGGTATTGACGAGATTTCCGGCGGGCTCTCCGCCCTTGGCGAGGGCTTTGAGCAGGCCTACGGCGCGCTGGACGGCGCCATTTCCTCCATCCCGGAGGCGATTCCGGAGTCGGATTTGCAGGCGCTGGCCGTCAAGAATTACGGCGACGCCGCCTTCATGAAGCTTTTGGAGCAGTATCAGGCGGCTCAGACCGTCAAGGGAACCTATGAGGCGGTCCGGCCGGCCTTCGCCGCCGTCGGCGGCACGCTGGATACGCTCTCCCAATCGCTCGATAAAATATCAGGTTCTCTGCAGGCTGTGTCGCGGCAGCTCTCCGGCTCGCTGGCGGATTTTGACGCCGACGCGCTCTCCGAGCTGGCGGACGGAATCGGAGCTCTCGCCGCCGGTTACGCCGAATTCCATCAGGGGCTGTTGGGCTACACCGGGGGCGTCTCCGAGCTGGCCGGAAATTACGCCGCGCTCGACGGCGGGATCGGCGAATTCGCCGCGGGGACTGGGACGCTGACCTCGGGCACGCAGCAGCTGGCGGACGGACTCTCCCAGCTCAACGACAATACCAAGGACCTCCCCGCACAGATCGATGAGACGATCGACGAGCTGTTAAGCGGCTACGACACCTCCGATTTTGAACCCGTGTCCTTTGTGTCCGCGAAGAACGAGGGGGTCCATGCGGTGCAGTTCGTCTTCACCACCGAGGGGGTGGCAAAGGAAAAGATCGTCGAACCCGAGCCCGAGCCGGTGGAGGAGAACTTCTGGACGCGGTTAAAAAATCTCTTTTCCTGGTAAAACAGCGCAGAAACAGGCCCTCCGCTGCGGAAACGGATTCCGCGGGGGAGGGCTTTGACTGTCCAGAAAAAAGGGAAAGGCCGGCCGGCTACCCCAGCCACGCGGCAAGAGGCAGCAGAATGCAGAGCCCCAGAAGGTTGGCGAGGGTGAAAAAGAGCAGGTACCGCCCGCCCTTCGCGCCCGGCTCGCGCAGGTAGAACCGCAGGGAGATGAGGCTTGCCAAGGAGGCGATGGGCGTGCCGAGTCCGCCGATGTTCACGCCCGCCAGCAGGCCGCTCCAGTCCTGCGTAAACCCGGAAAGCAGCACTGCGGCGGGGACGTTGCTGATGACCTGGCTGGCGAGCGCCGAACTCAGAAGGGCGCTTTGGGCGAGCGCGGCGGTCAGAAAGTCGTGCACCTGGGGAATGCGGCCGAGATTGCCGGCAAAGACAAAAAAACAGACAAAGGTAAGCAGCAGGCTGTAATCAATTTTCCCCAGCAGTCTGCGGTCAAAACAGAGGAGACAGACGAACACCAGCGCGGTCAGAAGGCCGAAATGCAGCGCCCGGAACACCGAAAGCAGGCAGAAGAGGAAGAGGACGAGGTACAAAAGCAGCTTTTTGGGGGATTGCAGTTGTATTGGATTGGAGAAATGCACCTGAATGTCATCTCTTTTGACCGCAAGGGAGGCGAGCGCCAGCGCCAGGAGGCTTACAAGCGTCAGCGGCAGCAGCACCCGGAAAAACTGACCGGGAGAGAGGTTATAATAGGAGTACAGGTACAAATTCTGCGGATTGCCCACGGGAGTGGCCATGCTCCCCAGATTGGCGGCGAGGGTCTGCAGCACCACCACTTGAACGACAAGCTCCGGCTTTCCCAGCATATGGAGCACCAGCAGGGCAAAGGGGACAAAGGTCAGCAGGGCGACGTCGTTGGTCACCAGCATGGAGATGAAGAAGGGCAGAAGCACCAGCAAGAGCACGAGCAGGCGCAGGCGTCTGCAGCCGGAGAGCAGCCGCTCGGCCAGCAGGCGGAACAGTCCGCAGCCCTCCAGACCGAGCACGACGCCCATCAGGCAGAACAGCAGACAGAGCACCCGCACGTCGATGTAGCCGGCGTATTGCGCGTCGGGCGGGACGGCGAGCATAGAGAGCAGGGCGCACAGCGCGGCGACGCAGAGCACCGCCTCTTTTTTGAAGAATCGAACAAGATGTTTCATGGCTTCCCCTTTGGCAAAGGCCGTTCCAGCCGGAAAGAATTTCCGCGATGGCGCGGCGAAATCGTCGTTATTGTAGTACAAATGGGGAAGAGAGTCAACCTCTGTTTTCCCGTGCGGCAGTGCCGGACGAGGCTTTTTTGAGGAAACGCTCTTCGGCGGAACCCGGCCGCGTGTTCGGGCGGTTTGCCAAGGGGAAATGCGCTTTGAGGGCCTGCCGGGCGCTTTCGGCGGGGCCGGATGCCAAAGTTTATCCGGATGTAGGTTTGTCAATGATGTGTTACAGATTAAGGGAAGCGAATAAGACCTGCTTA
>CABSLJ010000048.1 GCA_902478455.1 uncultured Oscillospiraceae bacterium
GGGGAGAGGACTTACCCAGAACACCCATTACGCCGAGCTTAACGAGGGCTTTTCCCCCTATAAGGTGGCTTCCCACCGCCATACGCCCGAGATGGAGCAGACCCTTTCCCGTCTGGCGGGGGAGAAGATTACGCTGACCTTTGTGCCCCATCTGCTGCCGGTCAACCGGGGAATCCTTTCCACCTGTTACGCGCGCCTGAAACCCGGCGTGACCAAGGAACAAATCCGCGCGGCCTATGAGGAGATGTACGCGGGAGAGACCTTCATCCGTCTGCTGCCCGAGGGCAAAACGGCCGACATCAAAGCGGTGCGCTGCTCCAACTTCTGCGATATTTCCCTGCATGTCGATTCCCGCACCGGCACCTTTATCGTCGTGTCGGCCATCGACAACATGGTCAAGGGCGCGGCGGGACAGGCCATCCAGAACATGAACCTCGCCTTCGGGCTGGAGGAAACCGCCGGACTGCTGTTCATTCCCCCCGCATTTTAAGGATATTTCGTAGCGATAAGCTGATAGGAGAGATTTCGCCATGTCTTTTCAGATGATTTCCGGCGGCGTGACCGCGGCCAAGGGCTTTACGGCCGCCGGCGTGCACTGCGGCATCCGCAAGAATAAAAGCAAGCGCGACCTCGCGCTGATTTACAGCGGGAAGCCGTGCGCGGCGGCCGCCGTCTACACCAAGAATCTCGTCAAGGGTGCGCCCCTTGCCGTGACCAAAAAGCACCTTGCAAACGGCACCGCGCAGGCGGTCATCTGCAACAGCGGCAACGCCAACACCTGCAATGCCGACGGCGAGCAAAAGGCCGAGCGCATGTGCGAGCTGGCCGCCGCAGCTCTGGGGATCGACCCCGGAGAGGTTATCGTCGCCTCCACCGGCGTCATCGGCCAGGTGCTGCCCATCGAACCGATTGAGGCGGCTGTCCCGTCCCTCGCCGCCGCCCTCTCCAGGGACGGGGCCACCGACGCGGCCGAGGCCATCATGACGACCGACACCTACAAAAAGGAATTCGCCCTGGAAATCCCCATGGGCGGCGTCACCGTCACCCTGGGCGGCATGGCCAAGGGTTCGGGGATGATCCACCCCAACATGGCCACCATGCTCGGCTTCCTGACCACCGACGCCGCCGTCTCCGCCGAGCTTCTGCACGAAGCTCTTCTGGAGGCGGTCGAGCAGAGCTTCAATATGGTAAGCGTGGACGGAGACACCTCCACCAACGATATGGTTTGCATCCTCGCCTCGGGCGAGGCGAAAAACCCCGTGATCAACGAGAAAAATGAGGACTACGCCGCTTTCTGCAGGGCGCTGACCGCCCTGTGCAAGGCCATCTCCCGCGAGCTTGCGCGCGACGGCGAGGGCGCGACCAAGCTGCTCGTCTGCCGTGTTTCCGGTGCAAAGACGCTCGAGGACGCCAGAGGCGTGGCCAAGTCGGTCATCTGCTCGAGCCTTTTCAAGGCCGCCATGTTCGGCGCGGACGCCAACTGGGGCCGCGTGCTGTGCGCCATCGGCTATTCAGGCTGCGACGTGGACGTCTCCAAGGTCTCGGTCGCCTTTTCCTCGGAAAAGGGGAGCATACCGGTTTGTGAAAACGGGGCGGGCATCGACTTTGACGAGGACGCCGCCAAGGAAATCCTTTTGTGCGGGGAAATCCTCATCGACGTCGGCCTGCACGACGGCGCTTATGCCGCCGAGGCCTACGGCTGCGACCTGACCTACGATTACGTCAAGATCAACGGCGATTACCGGACTTAACTTGGACATTTCCATTCGGCAAACAGGAGGAACCCGGCTGTGAACATCAACAATACCGACAGAGCCCAGGTGCTCGTGCAGGCTCTGCCTTACATCCAGAAACTGGCGGGCAAGACCATTGTGGTCAAATACGGCGGCAACGCCATGATTAGCCCCGAACTCAAGGACGCCGTCATCAACGACATCGTCCTCATGCGCACCGTGGGCATCAACGTCGTGCTGGTGCACGGCGGCGGCCCTGAAATCAGCGCCATGTTAAAGAAGATCGGCAAGGAAAGCCGCTTTGTGGGCGGTCTGCGCTATACCGATCAGGAGACGATGGACATCGTCCAGATGGTGCTTTCCGGCAAGGTCAACAAGGACCTCGCCCAGCTCTTTGAGCGCCACGGCGGCAAGGCGATGGGCATGTGCGGGCTCGACGGCCGCCTGCTCATGGCCGAAAAGATGGTCTCGGGCGAGGACCTCGGCTTTGTGGGAGACATCACCGAGGTCAACACTGGCATCGTTTCCGACGCCGTGGAGAAGGGCTACATCCCGATTGTGGCCACGGTGGCGGGGGGGTATCACGGCGAGGTGTACAACATCAACGCCGACATCGCCGCCGCCCGCATCGCCGCCGAGCTCGGCGCGCTCAAGCTCATTTTGATGACCGATATCCAGGGCCTCCTGCGGGACAAGGAAGACGAATCCACCCTCATCCCGGTGGTCAACGTCAGCGAGGTGCCCAGCCTCAAGCGGGAGGGCATCATTTCGGGCGGTATGATCCCCAAAATCGATTGCTGCGTGGAGGCGGTGCGCCGCGGCGTCAACCGCGCCCATATCATCGACGGCAGAACGCCCCATTCCATCCTGATCGAGCTCTTCACCGACGAAGGCATCGGCACCATGTTTTATTGATCCATCGTCCGGGGCCTGCTGCTTGCAGCATCCGTCTCCGGTCCATCAATCCAAAAAGGCGGTGGTCTGCGTGACCTTTGAAGAAATCCGGAAGACCGAACACGAATCGATGATGCCCACCTACGGCCGCTTCCCCGTGGCTCTGGTCAGCGGCAAGGGGGCCGCCGCGCTCGACACCGAGGGCAAGACCTACATCGATTTCACCAGCGGCATCGGCGTCAATTCGCTGGGCTACAGCGACCCGGCCTGGGCCGCGGCCGTCGCCCGGCAGGCGGGAACCCTCCAGCACATCTCCAACCTTTACTACAGTCCCGTGCAGACCGAGCTGGCCCGCCGGCTCTGTGAAATCACCGGATTTGACAAGGTCTTCCTCTGCAACTCGGGGGCCGAGGCCAACGAATGCGCCATCAAGCTGGCCCGTAAATACAGCGCCGAAAAATACGGCAGGCAGCGCACGAAGATCATCACCCTGCAAAATTCCTTCCACGGCCGGACGGTCACCACCCTTGCGGCCACCGGACAGGAGCACTACCATGAATATTTCTATCCCTTTACCGAGGGCTTTGCCTACGCGGAGGCCAACTCCATGGAAAGCCTCAGGGCATTGGCGGACGAAAACACCTGCGCTCTTTTCATGGAGCTGATCCAGGGGGAGGGCGGCGTGCTGCCGCTCGAGCCGGAATACGTCCGCGCGGCGGCCGCCTTCTGCGCCGAGCGGGACATTCTCTTCATGGTCGACGAGGTGCAGACCGGCGTCGCCCGCACGGGCAGCTTCTATTGCTTTGAACAGTTCGGCGTCAGGCCGGACGTCGTCACCTCGGCCAAGGGTCTCGGCGGCGGCCTGCCCATCGGCGCTTGTCTTTGCAGGGAGGGCCTGGGCGCCGTGCTCGGCGCCGGCCAGCACGGCACCACCTTCGGCGGCAACCCGGTCGCCTGCGCCGGCGCGCTCGAGGTGCTCTCCCGTGTGGGGAACGCCGCCTTCTGCGAGGAGGTAAAGGCCAAGGGGCGGTATGTCCGGGAGAAGCTCGCCGCCATGCCGGGGATTTCCGCGGTGCGGGGCATGGGCCTCATGCTGGGCGCGCTGCCGGAAAAGAACAACGCCAAGGAAGTCGCCTCCGCCTGCGTGCAGAACGGCCTTCTGGTGCTGACCGCCAAGGAAGCCCTGCGCTTCCTGCCGCCCCTTACCATCACCTATGAGGAAATAGACCGCGGACTCGCGATTCTGGAAAAAACCATTCAGGAGGTCAAATGATGAAACATTTGCTCAAGCTGCTCGATCTCTCCACCGAGGAGATCGGCGGAATTCTCAACCTGGCCGACCAGCTCAAGTATGAGCTCAAGCACGGCATCCCGCACAGGCATCTTGCCGGAAAGACCCTGGGAATGATCTTCCAGAAGGCGTCCACCCGCACTCGCGTCTCCTTTGAGGTGGGCATGTACCAGCTGGGCGGCTACCCGCTCTTCCTTTCGGCCGGAGACATGCAGATCGGCCGCGGCGAGCCGGTGGAGGACACCGCCCGCGTCCTCTCCCGTTATCTCGACGGCATTATGATCCGCACCTTCGCTCAGGAGGAGGTCGAGGCCCTCGCCGCGCACGGCGGCATTCCGATCATCAACGGCTTAACCGACTTCTGCCACCCCTGCCAGGTGCTGGCCGACCTGATGACCATCCGGGAGTTCAAGGGCAAGCTCGACGGCCTCAAGATGTGCTTCATCGGGGACGGCAACAACATGATGAATTCGCTGATTGTCGGCTGTCTCAAGATGGGGATGGCCGTCTCGGTCGCCTGCCCGGCGGGCTACGACCCGGACGAACGCGTGCTGGCCTTTGCTAAAAATTATCCCTGCTTTGCCCTCTGCCGCGACCCGAAGGAGGCCGCTGCCGATGCCGACGTGATGATCACCGACGTATGGGCGTCCATGGGCCAGGAGGGCGAGGCCGAAAAGCGCCGGGCCGCCTTTGAGGGCTTCCAGATCAATTCCGAGCTTATGGCGCTTGCCAAGCCGGACGCTATGGTCCAGCACTGCCTGCCCGCCCACCGCGGCGAGGAGATCACCGCCGAGGTGTTTGAGGCGCATGCGAACGAAATCTTCGAGGAGGCGGAAAACCGCCTGCATGCCCAGAAGGCAGTGCTCGTCAAACTGCTGGGCAATCCGCAGGAGTAAACCCGCGGCGAACAGGAAACGCTAAAGAGGCGCCGGAGCTTCCGGCGCCTCTTTTTGGTGGGGGAAAGCGTACGGTCCGCATTCAGAAGGAAGCAGGCTGCGGAAATCTACACATGCGAAGGCGCGTCCGGGACCAGGCAGAACCGCCGGAGAGAAATGCCCGGTTATGCGTGGCGGAGTATGCTCTGTTTTGACGGCCTTGATCGAGCTTGGGAGACCAGGATGGCGGTTGGTATCTCCGGGAGCCTTATCCACCGCTTTTGAAGCGTTCCTGAGCGGAAGAAAATATTCGGAAAAAATCCAATCTTATTGCCCCTTTTGCTGCTCCTGCTGCTGCGCCGCCTGCGACTGCGCCTGGACGGTCTGCGCGTCCGCCGGTCCAGCGGCCCCGTCCTGCTTTGCGGCCCCGTCCTGCGCGGGATTCTGAGCGGAGGCGCCGTCCGGGGATTTTTTGCTGCAGCGGACCAGTTCCATCCCCTGCTTGCCGAGCTGGTGGGCATAAACGCTTACTCCCGACACGATAACGCCTTGGAGCGTTGCGTCGATGCTCCAACCGAGGATCAGATTGCAGGCGACAATACCGATCACGCTCAGAATATAGGGGATGCTCCAGTTGGGAAGACGAGGCGTCTGCTTGAGCGCCATGCCGATCAACAGCAGAGCAGCCGAGACGATATATACATTTTTGCTTAAGAAATCAGCGAATTCCATGGATTCAACTTCACCTCCTGTTGCCATATTATGCGGATGAAGCGCCTTTTGGCAAGGGCACACACGCTTGCATCGCGCCTCGGCTTGGGTTACAATACAGAAAGGAATCCGGCTAGGAGGAAAACACATGGAGCTATTTTGCTGCCCTGTCTGTGGGGAGATTCTGCAAAGGGAGGAGCATACCTACCGCTGCGCACACGGCCATTGCTATGACCGCGCAAAGAGCGGCTATGTCAACCTTCTGCTGCCCAATCAAAAGCATTCCAAGGTTCCGGGGGACAACAAGCTCATGGTGCGCGCCCGCAGCGGATTTCTGAACCGCGGCTATTACCGCCCGCTGGCCGACGCCGTCTGTGAGGAGGCCGTCACGGCGCTCGCCGAACGCCGCGCTTTGGGGAAAGGGGAGAAACCCGTCCTGCTCGACTGCGGCTGCGGGGAGGGGTACTACACCGCCCTGGTGGAGAGTGCCCTCCGGGAAGCGGGGGAGTCCGCCGCGCTCTTTGGAGTGGATATCTCCAAGCTTGCCGCCGATGCCGCCGCCAAGCGCACCAAAACTGTCTCCTTCGCCGCGGCGAGCGTCTTTCGTCTGCCGGTTCCAGATGCCAGCTGCGATCTGCTGCTCCACCTCTTCGCTCCCTATTGCGGAGAGGAGTTCCGGCGCGTGCTCAAGCCGGACGGCTGCTATCTGATGGTCATCCCCGGCGAACGGCATCTTTGGTCGCTCAAACGGGCGGTCTATGAGCGCCCCTATCCCAACGAGGTCAAAGATACACAACTGCCGGGCTTTTCCCTGCTGCGCCGCCGGACGGTGGCATACACCCTTTCGCTTGATAATCCCGACGATATCCTCCATCTCTTCCAGATGACGCCTTATTATTACAAGACCTCGCGGGAGGACGCGGCGCGCGTGGAGCGGCTCTCCGCGCTGGAAACCGAGATTCAGTTTGAGCTTCTGCTCTACCGCCGGGCGTAAAGCGGCGTGCGGCAGGGGCTTTCTGTTTTAAAAGCCGCGCCGCCCCCGCGAAAACGGGACGGATAAAATACCCTGAACAAAATTTACGGAAAGAGGAAACGCTATGAAATACGGAATCGTCTGCGCCATGCCGCAGGAAATCGCCCTCATTGAAAAGGACCTGCGGCGGTCATCTTCCCGCACCGTCGCCGGCCGGGACTTCCTGGAGGGGGAGCTGTACGGCCGGGAGGTGGTGCTCGTCATGTCCCGCATCGGCAAGGTGGCGGCGGCGATGACCGCCACACTGCTGCTCGGCGTCTTCGGCGTTGACCGCATCCTGCTGTGCGGCACGGCGGGCGGCATCGCGCCCGGCCTGCATGTGGGAGATTTTGTCGTGGGGGACAGAAGCGTCCAGCACGACTTTGACGCTTCGGAATCGGGACCCTTTATCGTCCCGCTGCTTGATGTGGCCTACTTTCCCTCGGACGCCGCGATGAGCGATGCCCTCTTCGCCGCTGTGGAAGACTACCTGCATGCGGACTTTGCGCGCGACGTACCCGAAGCCCATTTCAGGGCCTTCGGCATTACCGCCCCCAGGGTGGTGCGCGGCGTGATTGCCTCCGGGGACGAATTTGTCTGCCGCCGCGAACGCAGGGAATGGCTCGCGGAAAACGTGGAGGACATCCGCTGCGTGGAGATGGAGGGCGCCGCAATGGCGCAGGTGTGCTACGAATTCGGCGTGCCCTTCGCGCTGATTCGCGTCGTCTCGGACGGCGCGGACGACGCCTCCCCGGTCGACTTTGACGTCTTCGTCGAAGAGGCGGCCAGCCACTTCACCCGCGGCGTGGTGAAAGCCTATCTGTCGCGCGCGGAGGATTGATCCGCGGCTCTCGTGAAAATCCGTTCGGCGCAAAACTGCCCGAAATCCCATACACAGAAAAAGCAGAAACACCCCCGGAAACGGTATGCGGCTGCCGTTGTCCGGGGGCGTTTCTGTTAGCTTGAGGGATGGACTGTAAAAAGTCCATAGGAGGGCTTATTTGGAAAAAAGGTCTTTTACCGGAACGCCCAACGCGTTGGCGAGCGCAAAGAGCGTATCGGTGGAGATGCCGGTGTTGGCGTTTTCGATTCGACTGATGGTTTCATAGTTTACGTTCATTTTATCGGCAAGCTGCTGCTGGGTCATCCCCTTGGCCCGCCTGTAATAAGAAACAGCAAGTCCCAAATCCCGATATTTATCGTAATGTTCACCCTTCATTTCCGACCACCTGAGAACCATTATAAATGATTTAAGCGTCCGGGAACACCGAATGGCATGTCATAAAATCCACATGCAGTGTAGAATTTCATGCGTTCGCCGGAAAAGCCGCCCTATTCGTTGGAATAAGGCGGCTCGGTTGCCCCGGATTCAGATCGGAGCATGGTGCGGATGACCCGTTCCAGGATGATGCTCAGGCATTCCTCTGTTTTCTTGTGGTTCAGTTTGGCGATGTCTTCATAAATGCGGGACAAATCTTCGGACAATTCAATCACATAGCTGCTCATCTTTTGTACCTCTCTTAGTCGATTGTTTGCTGTGATGGAGTGGCGCGTCTCTGTTTGGCGTTGTGGAGGTTTTTATTTTATTTGTTCAGGAGATGTAACCGCCATACCGGCGGGACGGCGGGCGAACGATGTTCGCCCCTACTTTCATCCCGGAAGCCGGTTGTAGGGGCGCACAGTGTGCGCCCGTGCGACTACCGGCAGACGGGAAGGCGGGCGAACGATGTTCGCCCCTACTTTTATCCCGGAAGCTAGTTGTAGGGGCGCACAGTGTGCGCCCGTTTTGCTGCGCAGATTCCGCGCGCATTTGGACCGTCGCTTTGTCCGTTGGAGCAATTGGATCAAGTATTTTTTCATTTGTGGTACCTCCTTAAAAACATTTGTATTTATTATGGCCCTCATCTTTCCGTTTGTTAAGGGGATATAATCCCCATAGCGGTGTAAAGTTGGGGTTTATCAGAGTGGTGGATAATCACATAAAGCTTCTTGAAAACGATGGTATCATAATCTTTTATATATGTATGTAAAGTTCAGCATTACATTACGATTATAACAGATACAATGGTTAAGGGTATAGACTATTGCGTTAGATAACGTATACATAAGTGATGCGGATAGAAGGGTTATCCAACTAAAGTCTTTTTAATTTGTAGGGGCGCACAGCGTGCGCCCGCGTGTCTATCACCAGGCAGGCGGGAAGGCGTGCGAACGATGTTCGCCCCTACATCCATCCCGGGAGCCGACGGTAGGGGCGCACACTGTGCGCCCGTAGGTTTTCCAGCAGATGGGAAGGTGGGCGAACGATTTACCCCCAAAAATATATTTTCAGTATCTGATAAACCCATTCCATAGATTTCATTTGATTTTTCTTTGGCAGTTGCATATAATATAAGTAGGGAAATCCTTACTTTCCATACTTAAGGAGGTGAAAGATATGTTCACAAACGCTTTTGTTGACAACGCAAAGGTCATGGCAAAAGGGCAGGTCACAATCCCAAAAGATGTCCGTGAAGTGCTTGGCGTGGCAAGTGGGGACCGTATTTCTTTTATTGTGGAGGGCGGCACGGTCCGTATTGTTAATTCGGCTGTCTATGCCATGCAGATGCTTCAGGGGGAAATGGCAGGCGAAGCGGAACGGGCCGGTCTTACATCTGACGATGATGTTATGGCGCTTGTAAAAGAATTGAGGAATGAGATGGATTAGAAATAGCTTTGTACGGCAAGACCCATGCCGTGAATAATTTTTTCCTTTATTCATGGTATCACGTTGTTTCGCCCATGTATGTAAAGCGCAGCTTTACAAAATAAAGATTTATTGTAAGGAATAACAATATCGAATTTGTAGGGGCGCACAGCGTGCGCCCGCGCGTCTATCACCAGGCGGGCGAACGGTGTTTGTCCCTACTTTCATCCCGGAAGCAGGTTGTAGGGGTGGCTCCTGATTGTAATGACGATATAATGACAAATGTTGATTTTTTCATTGTGATTGCGTATAATATGACAAAAAGTATAGGGGGTAATCGCTGTGGAACGGGCAGTCAACATCGATCCATTTTATTCTAGAGAAAATATTCATTATTTAGAAAAAATTGCGCTGGACGTTGCACAGGGAGAGGCGCATTTTGACGAGCACGAATTACTAGAAGAGAATGAGTAAGGCGGCTTAAAATCGTATTTAAAATATGTCAAAGCGGTTCTGTGATCTAACGACTATATAAATAGTGAACAGTGGATTATGGCTGCCATAATCCACTTTCACAAAATTTTTGAATAAGGCGAGTATTAATAAAGAGCAAGCTGTACTCTTCTTATTCGTTTTTATGTTTTCAGGGCATAAATTCTGTCTCAGCGTAAATACTTATCCGTCTCCTGCTCTTGGTGTTCTGCCCAGTCCCACAGGATTTGTACAATCAGGGCGTTTTTTGCAATTCTCTGCTTTCTGGCTTTCTGAGTTAGCCATGCGTCTAAATCATAGGGAACCCGCAACCCGAGCTTCAGGTGCTCCATATATTCACCTCCTTTTAGGTGGTTGTCCACCTGATGTCATTATTATAGGTGGTTGTCGTTTAGCTGTCAATAGTTTTTGGAAATATTTTTGGATGCTTTATGGTGTCATTATAAAGGAGGTCAATGCTATGCCCAATGCGCCACATAAAAACCCACATTTTGCATTGCGTATTCCACCAGAAACAATGAATAAACTAAAATTCATTGCAGCTGGCAATGGGCGCTCTGCTAACAAGGAAATTGAACAGCTTATCTTAAAGCACATTGCAACATGGGAGAAGGATCATGGTCCTATCCTATTTGATGACAATGGCGTTCCTCAGCCAAGATCAAAATGAGTCTAAAGCCTAATTTTTCGCCTGATCTTAATCTTATTATGAGGCGGGCGAACGGTGTTTGTCCCCACGTTTCTCCCGGAAGTCGGCGGCCGAGGCGGCTCCGCCCTTGACATCCGCCCCGGCGCGTGCTACACTAAACATTAATCCCAATACAGCAAACCTATGAGGCGAGAGTAAAACCCGCAGCGCGCGCGCAGAGAGTCCGGGGGGCTGGGAGCCGGGCGGCAATCGGGCGGGGCAAATGGGTCGCCGAGGGTGCAAAGGAACGGCGCTTGCGCGCCCAGTATTTCGCAACGTGTTGTGCGCGTTAGAGCACAGGGGCTTTTTAAGAGAGCCCTTTCAGAGGTGGGCCGCCTTTGGGCGGTCAATCAAGGTGGTACCGCAGGTTCGAGCCTGTCCTTGGCGTTCCAGGGGCAGGCTTTTTTGTGTTGATTTCCGCCCGCCTGCCGGGCGGAGCTTTCAGGGGAAAGGATGCAAGCAAGATGAAAAAATTGTTGATGGGAAACGAGGCCATCGGCCTTTCGGCCATCCGGTCGGGCGTCAATCTGGTGTGCGGGTACCCCGGCACGCCGTCTACCGAGGTGCTCGAGACGGTCGCCAAGCACAATCCGGGGGATATCCACGTCGAATGGTCGGTCAATGAGAAGGTCGCCATGGAGGTGGGCGCGGGCGCGGCCTACAGCGGCGCGCGCGTCATGGTCACGATGAAGCAGGTCGGCCTCAACGTCGCCAGCGACCCGCTCATGAGCCTGGTCTATATCGGCGTAAAAGGCGGCATGATCCTTCTGGTGGCAGACGACCCCGGCCCAATCTCCTCCCAGACCGAGCAGGACACCCGCCGCTTCGCCCAGTTTGCCAAGCTGCCGGTATTCGACCCGAGCACGCCGGAGGAGGCCTACCACATGGTGCCCGCCGCCTTCGAGCTCTCCGAGCGGATGGGGATTCCGGTCATCCTGCGGCCGACGACGCGCATCTGCCACGCCTGCGCGACGATTGATATAACTGATGAGCGCATCGAGCCTCCTGCCGAGGGCTTTCAGAAGGACAGCCGCTGGGTCATCTTCCCGCGCCTTTCCTATCAGAATCATTTAAAGCTAGACCGCACGGAGCGCGCCTTGCAGGAGGAGTTTTGCGCTTCGCCCTTTAACAAAATCAGCGGCTCGGGTCGCATGGGCGTCGTCGCCACCGGCGTGACCCACGCCTACGCCGCCGAGGCCGTCGCCCGTCTCGGCGCGGAAGTCAAGCTCCTAAAGATCGGGACGCCCCATCCCTTCCCGTTTGCCCTCGCGCGGACATTTTTAGAGAGCGTGGACGCCGTGCTCGTGCTCGAGGAGCTCGATTCGGTCGTGGAGGACAACCTCTACCACATCGCCGGAGAGAAGGGCCTTCCCATTCACGGCAGAAGGGACGGCTTTACGAACATCGCCGGGGAGTACGGCGTGGAGCTGTGCGAAAAGTGGATCGCCTCCTTCCTGGGACTGGAGCGCAGCACGCCTGACGCGCCCGAGTTGCCCGCGCTGCCCGGCCGCCCGCCGGTGCTGTGCGCCGGCTGCCCCCACCGCGCCTCCTTCTACAGCGTCAAACAGGCCATGAAGGGCAAAAAGGCCGTTTTCTCGGGGGACATCGGCTGCTATACCCTCGGCAACGCCCAACCGCTCGACATGGTGGACACCTGCCTGTGCATGGGGGCCTGCATCACCATCGCCCAGGGCATCCACAACGTGGAGCCGGACACCAAGAATTTCGCCTTTGTGGGGGACTCCACCTTCTTCCATACCGGCATTCCCGGCGTGATCAACGCCGTCTACAATCAGACCGACATCACCATCATCGTGCTTGACAACAGCACCACCGCCATGACCGGCCATCAGCCCCACCCCGGCACCGGGAAAACCATGATGGGGGAAATCTCTCAGAAAATCGACATCGCCGGGATTCTGAAGGCCTGCGGCGTCGGCTTTGTGGAGAAGGCCAACCCGCTTGATCTGAAAAACGCCGTCGACGTTGTCAAGCGCGCCGCCGACCACCCGGGCGTTTCGGCCGTCATCTTTGAAGCCCCCTGTATCGCCCTCTTTAAGCCGGACACCATCCATGAAATCAACGCTTCCTGCATCCAGTGCAGGAAGTGCATCCGTGAAATCGGCTGCCCCGCCCTTTCGGTCAAGGACGGGAAGGTCGCAATAGACGACTCCCTCTGCTACGGCTGCGGCCTGTGCGCCCAGATTTGCCCGGTGGGAGCCATTGAAGCGAAGAAGAGCGTGTAGGGAGGGGGAAAGATGATGAACTTTAACATTTTACTCACCGGCGTGGGCGGTCAGGGCACCGTCCTCGCCTCCAAGCTGCTGGCCCAGACGGCCATCGCCAAGGGCTATGATGCCCGCACGTCGGAGACCATCGGCATGGCCCAGCGCGGCGGCTGCGTGACCAGCCACGTCCGCATCGGGGAAGGGGAGATTTCCCCCCTGATCCCCGCCGGAGGAGCCGACCTCATCCTGGCCTTTGAACCGGCCGAGGCGCTGCGCAATCTGCATTACCTCAAACCGGGCGCGCCCCTTGTGGTCAACACCCGCGCCGTCATCCCCATTACCTGCGCCATGGGCAGCGGTTACAACCCCGGCGAAATCATCGAGGCGCTGGAGCGCTGCGGCCATCCGGTCGTCTTGGTCGACGGCGGCGCGCTGTGCGAGCGGCTCGGCTCCTACAAGGCGCTCAACACCGTGCTGCTGGGCGTGGCGTTGAGAGAGGGTCTTCTGCCCTTTACGGCGGAGGATATGGCCGGAACCATCCGCGCAAATCTCCCCGAAAAATTCCACAAGCTCAATCTGGAGGCGCTGCGCCTCAGCCGAAAGGACGGATAACGCCATGCGCATGAATGAAACACAGTTTGTCCAGCTCAAGGACCGTCTGCAGGCGGTGAGCGAGCACAGCCCCTTTTACCGGAAAAAGTTTGCCGACTGCGGCTTTTGCCCGGAGGACGTCAAAACCCCCGAGGACATCGTGAAAATCCCCTTCTCCTCCAAGGAGGACCTGCGCAACGCCTATCCGCTCGGCCTCCAGGCCGTTCCGGATGAGGAAATCGTGCGCATTCATTCGTCGTCCGGCACCACGGGCCTGCCGGTCATCATCCCCTACACCCGCCAGGATGTGGACGACTGGGCGACCATGATGGCCCGTTGCATGACCATCGCCGGCGTCACCAACCGCGACCGCGTGCAGATCACCCCCGGCTACGGCCTCTGGACGGCGGGCATCGGCTTCCAGGCGGGCGTGGAGCGCGTCGGCGCGATGGCGGTCCCCATGGGTCCCGGCAACACCGAAAAGCAGATTCAGATGATGGTCGACCTCCAGACGACGACGCTGGGCGCGACCTCCTCCTACGCGCTGCTGCTGGCCGAGGAAATCCGCAAGCGCGGATTAAAGGACAAAATCGCCCTCAAGCGGGGAATCATCGGCTCGGAACGCTGGGGGGACAAGATGCGCGACCGTATTGCAACCGAGCTCGACATCGACCTTTACGACATCTACGGGCTGACCGAAATCTACGGCCCCGGCATCTCGGTCAGCTGCAAGGGGAAAAAGGAGCTCCACCATTTCGACGATTTCGTCTTCTTTGAGGTGATCGATTACGAGACCGGCCTGCCCGTTCCCGACGGCGAGGTCGGCGAGCTAGTCATCACCACTCTCAAAAAGCAGGGCGCGCCCTTGCTGCGCTACCGCACCCGCGACCTGACCCGTCTGATCCCCGGCGAATGTTCCTGCGGCCTGCCCTATCCGCGGCATGACCGCATCATCGGCCGCGCCGACGACATGACCAAGGTCAAGGGAGTCAACATCTACCCCGCGCAGATCGACGGCCTGCTTTCCTCCATTCAGGGCGCGAGCAGCGAGTATCAGGTGGTGGTCGATAAAATCGGCGGTAAGGACCACATGGTCCTGCGCTTTGAGCGGGAAAACGGGACCGATGCGGACGCTTTGCACGACCTCGTCCAGCGGCAGTTTAAGTTAAAGATCGGCATCCTCATCGAGGTCGAGGCGCTGCCCGCCGGCGCGCTGCCCCGCAGCGAAAAGAAGACGGTGCGCATCATCGACCACCGGTATCAGTAAGCGCGGCGAAGCGCCGCAGCTTCCAGCTACATACAAAGCAGGGGCGCACAGCGTGCGCCCGCCTCCCCGAAGAATACAGGGGAATGCGGGCCATGCTCCGCCCCTTTTGCTTTTTGCCGGCAGAGCGTGCGGCAGGGGCGCCTCCTCCCCGCAGTTGGCAGAACCCGCGAAATGTGCTATGATGGGATTATCTCAGGGAAAAAGGTGGTCAAGATGAAATATTGCCCCGATTGCCAGCGTATTTATGAAGATGAGGTGCAGCGCTGTTCCGAGTGCCGCGCCCTGCTCGGCCGCAACGTCAGGGAGGACGACCCGGTTCTGCTGTTGAGCGCCTCCATGCTCGAGTGTGAGCGGATCAGAGGCGCCCTTGCGGACGAGGGAATCCCCTGCGAGGTGCGCCCCTGGGGCGGGGATTTTTCGGCAGGCGTCGTGACCGGCTACAGTCCGCAGGGCAGCGCTGAGCTGTTTGTGCCCTTTGCCGCCCTCGAACGGGCGCGGGC
>CABSLJ010000049.1 GCA_902478455.1 uncultured Oscillospiraceae bacterium
ACGAGATCTAGTACGGTCTCGTGGGCTCGGAGATGTGTATAAGAGACAGATGTACTATAATACTACCGTGTGAGAATACTAGCATCAGGAAGAAAAAGGAAGTGTGCAGTATGTTTCGTATTGTGGAAAAACAGGCGCTCAACCCATCCATGACGAAGATGGTGGTGGAGGCACCCTACATCGCCCGCAAGGCGCTGGCGGGGCAGTTCATCATTCTGCGCGTGGACGAGCACGGCGAACGGATTCCGCTGACGGTGGCCGATTACGACCGCGAGGCCGGCACGGTGACCATCATTTACCAGAAGGTCGGCAAGACGACCAAGCACCTGGATACCCTGAACGAAGGCGACTGCATTTTGGATTTCATCGGCCCTCTGGGCCGCGCCTCCGAGCTGGAGGGCTACAAAAAGGTCGCGGTGATCGGCGGCGGCGCAGGCTGCGCCATCGCGTTTCCGCAGGCAAAGGCGCTGCATGAGATGGGAACGAAGGTGGATGTCATCGCCGGATTCCGCAATAAGGAGCTCATCATCCTGGAGGGTGAGATGGCCGCTGTGTCGGACGAATTGATCGTCACCACCGACGACGGCTCCAACGGCAATCAGGGCTTTGTGACCGACGCGCTGCGCGCAAAAATTGAGGGCGGCGCGGGCTATGATTTCGTCATCGCCATCGGACCGCTGCCGATGATGAAGGCCGTTTGCAACCTGACCAAGGAGTTTGAGATCAAAACCATGGTCAGCATGAACCCGATTATGATCGACGGCACCGGCATGTGCGGCGGCTGCCGCCTGACGGTGGGCGGAGAAACCAAGTTCGCCTGCGTGGACGGTCCCGACTTCGACGGTCACCTGGTCGATTTCGACGAGGCCGCCAAGAGACTGCGCACCTACAAGCCCGAGGAAGAGGAAGCCTCCCGTGAGGAAGACTGCAGACTGATGAGAGGTGTAGAAAATGCCTAACATGACGCCGAAAAAAACACCCATGCCGGAGCAGGCTCCGGACGTGAGAAATAAAAACTTTGAAGAGGTCGCCCTCGGTTATACCGATGAGATGGCCAAGGAGGAGGCGCTGCGCTGCCTCCACTGCAAGAATAAGCCCTGCGTGTCCGGCTGCCCGGTGGGCGTGCGCATCCCGGATTTCATCAAGTGCGTGGCCGAGGGGAACCTCGAAGAGGCGTACAACGTCATCACTGGAACCAATTCCCTGCCGGCCGTCTGCGGACGCGTCTGCCCGCAGGAAAGCCAGTGCGAATCGAAATGCGTCCGCGGCATCAAGGGCGAACCGGTCGGCATCGGCCGTCTGGAGCGCTATGTGGCCGACTGGTTCATGCGCAATCGCGAAAAAAAGGCCGAACCGGTCCCGTCCAACGGTCACAAGGTGGCCATCCTCGGCGCGGGTCCCGCGGGCCTCACCTGCGCGGGCGACCTCGCCAAGCTGGGCTATGAGGTCACCATATACGAAGCCTTCCACACCGCCGGCGGCGTGCTGATGTACGGCATCCCCGAGTTTCGTCTGCCCAAGAACATCGTGCAGAAGGAGGTCGAAGGCCTCAAAAAACTGGGCGTCAGGATCGAGACCAACATGGTCATCGGCAAGGTGCTTTCGGTCGACGAACTCTTTGAAATGGGCTATGAGGCCGTCTTTGTGGGCACCGGCGCGGGCCTGCCCAACTTTATGAAGATTCCGGGGGAAAGCCTCATCGGCGTGTATTCGGCCAATGAGTTTTTGACCCGCATCAATCTGATGAAGGCCTACCTGCACGATTATGACACGCCCATCGTCCAACCCAGAGCGGTGGCCGTGGTCGGCGGCGGCAACGTCGCCATGGACGCCGCGCGCTGCGCCAAGCGTCTGGGCGCGGAGAAGGTATACATCGTCTACCGCCGCTCGGAAGAGGAGATGCCTGCCCGTCTGGAGGAAATCCACCACGCCAAGGAGGAGGGCATCGAGTTCCGTCTGCTGCAGAACCCTGTCGCCATTCATGGGGATGAAAACGGCAAGGTGCAGAAGATCGAATGCGTCGAGATGGAGCTCGGCGAGCCGGACGCCTCCGGCAGACGCCGTCCGGTTGAGAAGAAGGACTCCAACTTCACGCTGGACGTTGACTGTGTGGTCATCGCCATCGGCAACTCGCCCAATCCGCTGGTCCATTCCACCACGCCCGGCCTGGACACCAACCGCAAGGGCTGCCTGATTGTGGAGGAGGGGAGTCTCAAGACCACGAGGGAAGGGGTCTATGCCGGCGGAGACGCCGTCACCGGCGCGGCGACGGTCATCCTCGCGATGGGCGCGGGCAAGGAAGCCGCCGCGGAGATTGACAATTACATCAAGAGCAAAGCGTAAGCATTGCGCAATGGAAACAACGCCCGGCTGCATGGCCGGGCGTTGTTGTGTTCAGGGCACGTTATGAAATACGGCTAAACAACCAATAGGCTCCGAGCTTGAGAAAAATTGCAAGGACCAGGACGCTGACCGCTGTATAGAAGGCGGCCATATGAAACAGGGAAGCGGTCAGCGTAATCAAAAGCAAACACAGAAGAAGAACGTCCAGGACAATGCCGCCGCTTTTGCTGTGGAGATATTGATTTCTTTCATCCTGTTCCGACCGCATCTGCTCTTTGAGCAGCATGCGGTTCTTTAACAGCTTGTTATTGTGAATGATTCTGCTGAGAATATAGGCCAGTCCGCCAAAGAAAATGAGATCGCTGATGACGTTGGCCAAGCGGCTCATGACCCGGGAATCTCCGCCGCCGAGCTCCACAACCACCACCATGTAAACCAGCATACAGAGAATCGTCAGCCAAAGGACGCGGATGCGCCACCTGATCTTTTCGGTATAGGTCAACTGCCTAAAACGCTTCATATTTTTGATCCTCCAATCGCACGTTTTCTTCCAGACAGCACAGCTCCTCGACCGTTGTATCAAAGATTCTGGCAAGCCGGTAGGCGAGCATCAGGGAGGGGTTGTACTGATCCTTTTCAATGGAAATAATGGTCCTGGCGGAGACGTGAACCAAATCGGCCAGCTGCGTCTGCGTCAGACCGGAAGCGTTGCGCAGCTCCTTGAGTTTTGTTTTCATATTTTACCTTCCTGAAAAGTGAAGTAAACTTCATGTGAAGTTTACTTCATAATACCACATCATTTCTCAGATGGCAAGAAAAATTTGTGTTGCGTAAACCTGTTTGACACAAAACCAACTTTATAAACGGAATGCCGCAAGGAAAGCTCTTACGGTATGGAGGAGGCAAGAAAAAAGCCAAAAACTGATTTTCTTGCGCCTTGCTATTTTGTCAAAAGAGAGAGGATGAAAATAATTGGAGCATGGTATTGACAAATACGGATTTACGATCTATCATATGAATAGATGTTCAGATGTAAGGATGTGAGAAGATGGACAGAGAGCAGGAGCTGGAACGCTGTGAATACCAGTATGTCCATGAAAGCGTGGTCAAACAGCTGCTTTCCGACATGCCGCCCGATGAAACGCTCTATGACTTAGCCGAGCTTTTCAAGGTGTTTGGCGATTCCACACGCATTAAAATTCTGTATGCGTTGTTTGAGGCCGAGTTGTGCGTATGTGATATCGCTCAGCTTCTGGGGCTGACGCAGACGGCCGTTTCCCATCAGCTGCGGGTGCTCAAGACCAATAAACTGGTCAAATCCCGCAGGGAGGGCAAAAACATTTTTTATTCGCTCGCCGATGACCATGTGCGCCGCATCATCAACCAGGGAATGGAGCATGTGGAAGAGTAAACCGAACGGTGCGGAAATTCTATCTCGGAGAAAGGTGGTCTTTGTATGAAAAAGTCGTTTCAATTGGTCGACCTCGACTGTGCCAACTGCGCGCAGAAGATGGAGGACGCCATCAAAAAGATTGATGGGGTACAGGATGCCCAGGTGAGCTTTCTGCTGCAAAAAATGACGCTGACGGCGGATGACGCCTCCTTTGACCGCGTTGTCAAGGCTGTGGTCAAAACCTGCAAAAAGATTGAGCCCGACTGCGAAATTCTCATTTGACCCACAGCGCCCCGGGAGGCTCCCGGAATCTTGAGAAAAGGGGTTCGCTTGTTATGACCAAAAAGCAAAAAAAGATGCTCTTTCGCATTCTGATCAGCGGCGCGCTTTTGGCGGCGGCCTTGTTCGTCCCGCTGGAGGGCGTTTACCGCTTGTTACTTTTCCTGCTGCCCTACGGGGTGATCGGCTGGGATGTTCTCTGGAAGGCTGTGCGCAATATTTTTCATGGCCAAGTTTTTGACGAAAACTTCCTGATGACGCTCGCCACCGTCGGCGCCTTCTTTACAGGGGAATATCCGGAGGCGGTTGTGGTCATGCTGTTTTATCAGATCGGCGAGCTCTTCCAGAGCTACGCGGTGGGAAAATCCCGTCGGTCGATCTCTTCGCTCATGGATATTCGCCCCGATTACGCCAACATGGAAAAAGACGGTAAGCTCGTCACGGTGGATCCGGACGAGGTGGCCGTCGGCGATGTCATTGTCATCAAGGCGGGGGAGAAGATTCCGCTCGACGGCGTGATTCTCGAGGGCAGCTCTTCGGTGGATACGGCGGCCCTCACGGGGGAATCCCTGCCGCGCGACGTGCAGCCTGGGGATGACGTCATTAGCGGCTGCATCAATCAGAGCGGTCTGCTGCGCGTGCAGGTGACCAAAGCATTTGGAGAATCCACCGTGGCGAAGATTCTAGACCTTGTGGAGAATTCCAGCAGCAAGAAGGCGCGCGCGGAAAATTTCATCACCCGTTTTGCCCGGTATTACACCCCGTGCGTCGTCATCGCCGCGCTGCTGCTTGCCGTGCTGCCGCCTCTGCTTTTCCAGGGCGTCTGGAGTGACTGGATCCACCGCGCGCTGATCTTCCTGGTCATTTCCTGCCCGTGCGCGCTGGTCATTTCGGTGCCGCTCAGCTTTTTCGGCGGGATCGGCGGCGCGTCCGAGTCGGGCATTCTGGTCAAGGGCGGCAACTATCTGGAGGTCCTGGCGGATACCGAGATTGTTGTCTTTGACAAGACCGGCACCCTCACCAAGGGCGTCTTCAACGTGACCGCTGTCCATCCGGACGCCGTCTCTGAAGGGGAACTGCTGGAGCTCGCCGCCCTTGCGGAGAACTATTCCGACCATCCTATCTCCCGTTCGCTCAGGGAAGCCTACGGCAAGGAGCTTGATGCTGGCCGCATCGCCGGTGTGGAGGAACTCTCCGGCCGCGGCGTGCGCGCGATGGTGGACGGAAAAAGGGTCTGTGTCGGCAACGACAAACTGATGGAGGAGCTGGGCGTCAAATGGCACCCCTGTCATCATATCGGTACGACCGTGCATGTGGAGGTCGACGGCGTCTACGCCGGTCACATCGTGATTTCGGATGAAATCAAGCCGGACGCCGCCGAAGCGGTCTCCGCGCTGAAGACGCAGGGCGTGCGCAGGACGGTTATGCTGACGGGCGACGCCAAGCCGGTGGGCGAGGCCGTAGCCCGCGAACTGGGGCTCGACGAGGTGCACGCCGGGTTGCTCCCGGCCGGCAAGGTCGGTCAGGTGGAGCGTCTGCTCTCTCAAAAATCCCCCAGGGGGAAGCTGGCCTTTGTGGGAGACGGCATCAACGACGCGCCCGTTCTCTCCCGTGCGGACATCGGCATCGCCATGGGCGCCATGGGATCAGACGCCGCCATCGAAGCGGCGGACATCGTCCTGATGGACGATAAGCCCTCCAAAATCGCCGCGGCAATCGGCATCTCCAAAAAGACGCTGCGTATCGTCCGTCAAAATATTGTTTTCGCGCTGGCTGTCAAGGCGCTTGTGCTGGTATTGGGCGCGTTCGGTCTTGCGAATATGTGGGAAGCGGTGTTTGCCGACGTGGGCGTTTCGGTGCTCGCCATCCTCAACGCTACGCGCGCGCTCAAAAGCCCAAGATAGCGGATGACTGAAAGAAGGAGTCTGAATGTTAAAACTGGAACACGTCGCCTGGGAACTGCCCGACGGCGGCGAGATTATTCAAGATATCGATCTACAGGTGGAGGCGGGCAGGATGGTGGTGGTTACGGGTCCCAACGGGGGAGGAAAAACCACCCTGGCCAAGCTGATTGCAGGGATTGAAACGCCCTCCGCCGGCCGCATTCTCTTTGAGGGCAGAGATATCACGCGGCTGGATGTGACCGCCCGCGCGCGCATGGGCATCGCCTATGCATTTCAGCAGCCGGTCCGCTTCAAGGGACTGACGGTCCGCGATCTTTTGGAACTCGCGGCAGGAGAGAAACTGGGGGAAGAGGCGCTCTGCGGCCTGCTCGGCAAGGTCGGTCTGTGCGCCAACGAATACATGGACCGGGAACTGAACGCCGGCCTGTCGGGCGGGGAGAGCAAGCGCATCGAAATTGCGAGCGTCCTTGCGCGCGGGGCGCGGCTTTCCATCTTCGACGAACCGGAGGCGGGGATCGACCTGTGGAGCTTTACGCGTCTGGTCGAAGCCTTTGAGGACCTGCGGCGCAAACGGGCGGGCACCCTGCTTGTCATCTCCCACCAGGAGCGCATCCTCTCTATTGCCGACGACATCATCGTCATCGCGGGTGGACGCGTCCGTTCGGCAGGTCCGCGGGAGGAGATTCTGCCGACCCTCTTTGCCGATGAACGCGCTGCCCGCTGCCCGCTTGGAAAGGAGGCGGCTTTGCTGTGAACAAAGTATCCGACCGCCTGCTGCGCATGATTTCTGGATTCAAGGGAAGCTTTGAGGGAGCTTACAACCTCCGGGAGGACGGCGGCTGCGCCGGCCGCCGTTCCACCGAGCACATCAAGATTGAATCCAAGAGCGACGCGCCCGGACTGGTGATCCGCATTCTGCCGGGAACCAGGGGAGAGACGGTCTATATTCCCGCTTGTGTGACCCACGGCGGCATCGACGATCTCGTCTACAATGATTTTTATGTGGGGGAGGGGGCGGACGTCGTCATTGTCGCCGGCTGCGGCGTGCATACCGAGGACGAATCGGAGGCCCGGCACAACGGCATCCATCGCTTTTTTCTGGAAAAGGGCGCTCGTGTGCTTTACAGGGAAAAACACATCGGAACAGGCGATGGAAAAGGAATCCGCCGCATCGACCCTGTGACCGACGCCGTATTGGCGGAGGACGCCAGTCTGGAAATGGACACCGTCCAGCTCGGCGGAGTGGATAGCGCCGTGCGCAAAACCAAGGCCGTTCTTGCCGCCCGCGCCCGCCTTGTGGTGCGCGAACGCCTCATGACCAACGGCGGCGAACAGGCCCGCAGCTATTTTGAGGTGCTCCTTGAGGGAGAGGATTCCGGTGTGGATCTCGTATCCCGTTCGGTGGCCAAAGGGCATTCCCATCAGGAATTTCATTCCCTGCTGCGCGGGCGCAGCCGCTGTACCGGACATTCGGAGTGCGACGCCATTCTTGTGGACAGCGGCACCGTTACGGCCCTGCCAGCGCTGGATGCTTCCCACGTGGACGCGGCGCTGATTCACGAAGCGGCCATCGGCAAGATTGCGGGCGAACAGATTTTAAAGCTGCGCACGCTGGGCCTGAGCGAAGAAGAGGCGGAACAACGGATCATTTCCGGGTTCCTGAAATAACGGCGCAAAAAAGGAGTGGGACGGTTTTCGGCCGTCCCGCTCCTTTTAGAGCGGAAAAAAGAAGAAAGAGATCAGTCTTTTTGCTTGGACTGCGCATGGCGTTTGATTGCCTCAAAGCTTTTGGCGCTGATGACGTGCTCGATGCGGCAGGCGTCCTCCACGGCGGTTTTCGCGTCCACGCCCAGGAAGATCAACCAATCGGAAAGCAGGGTGTGTCGCTCATACATGGTCTCGGCAATGGTCTGACCCTTGGGCAGCAGACGGATGAAGCCGTCGCCGTCCATTTCGATGTAGCCGTTTTCCCGCAGATTTTTCATGGCTACGCTGACGCTCGGTTTGGAGAACTCCAATTCATTGACGATATCAATCGAGCGCACGAGACCGTTTCGCTGCTTCAAGATGAGGATGGTTTCCAGGTAATTTTCCGCCGATTCCTGAATTTTCACTACTTACACCTCCCAAAGTGAAATTGAATGTTATTCGTAGCGATGATGCGCCTGTGTTTCACAAATACTTGTGCCCGGCATTTCCGTATTCTCAGACCGGACCGGTACAGTCCGGCAATCTGTAAAAGCTTTGATATATCAATTATTATATCACATAAAATCCTTTGTTTTCAACCTTCCGTCCCGCCACGCGGCCGAAACGGGGAGATTTCATCGCATACAGGGTGTATTTTTTCGATTCCCGCGCACGCTAATTGACGAACTTCACTGAGAGAGGAGAGCGAACAGAATCGGATGAATCGACTGCAATTTGAAAAATCCCCCTATCTTCTCCAGCACGCAGCCAATCCTGTGGATTGGTTTCCGTGGGGAAAAGAGGCGTTTGACAAAGCGGCGCGGGAGGACAAGCCCGTTTTCCTGAGCATCGGTTATTCAACCTGCCACTGGTGCCATGTCATGGCGCACGAATCCTTTGAGGACGAAGAGGTCGCAGCGCTGCTAAACGGCGGTTTTGTCTGCGTCAAGGTCGACCGGGAGGAACGCCCCGACGTGGACGCCGTCTATATGGCGGTCTGTCAGGCGCTCACGGGCTCGGGCGGATGGCCCCTGAGCGTTGTAATGACGCCCGGACAAATCCCCTTCTTCGCGGCCACCTATCTGCCCAAAAGCTCCCGTTACGGTCAGACGGGTCTCCATGAACTATTGCCGGAAATCGCACGACTGTGGAAGGAAAAACGTCAATCGTTGATCGAAGCGGGAGAGCGCATTGTCTCCCATCTGTCCCAGGCGCCGCAAATCAGGATGGAAAATCCCTCCCGAGCCCTGCCGCGGCGGGCGATGGAGCAGTTTCAAAAAAGCTTTGACCGCCATTGGGGCGGCTTTGGCTGCGCACCCAAATTCCCAATGCCGCATCAGCTGATCTTTTTGCTGCGTTACGCTCGCCTGGAAAACCGGCCGGAGGCCCTGCAAATGGCTGAATGTACGCTGAAGGCCATGGCGCGAGGGGGAATCTTCGACCAGATCGGCGGGGGCTTTTCCCGCTACTCGACGGACGCAAAATGGCTGATCCCCCATTTTGAGAAGATGCTGTACGACAACGCTCTGCTGCTTTTCGCCTACACCGAGGCTTATCAAATCACAGGTTCGGCATTCTACCGCACGGTCGCACAGCGTACGGCGGAATATCTTCTGCGGGAGATGACCGATCCTCTGGGAGGCTTCTATTCCGGGCAGGACGCGGACAGCGGCGGGGAAGAGGGAAAATACTACGCCTTCACTCCGGAGGAGATCGCCGACGTTCTGGGCGAACGGGAGGGGAGCGCCTTTTGCGAGCGGTTCGGAATCGGCTCGCCGGGCAATTTTGAGGGCAAGAGCATCCCGAATCTGATCGCCAGCCGAACGTACGAAGAGGAGTCTCCGGAGATGGCCGCTCTGCGGTGTAAACTCTATGTTTACCGTCTGGAACGCATTTCCCTGGCAAAGGACGACAAAATCCTCACCGCGTGGAACGCGCTGGCGATTGCGGCGCTGTCGCAAGCCTCTTTTGTATTGCAAAACAGACGCTGTCTTTCGGCCGCCCTGCTGGCGCAGCAGTTTCTGGACGCATCCCTGACCGGGCCGGACGGCAGGCTCCTGGTCCGCTGGAGGGAAGGAGAGGCGGCCCATCCGGGTCAGCTGGAGGATTACGCTTTTTCCGCGCTCGCCCTGCTGTGCCTCTACCGGAACACCTTTGAGCTGCGGTTCCTGGAGCAGGCGGTCAGACGGGCCGAACAAATGCTCCGTTTTTTTGAGGACCGCGGGCACGGCGGCTTTTTTCTCTACGCGGAGGATGCCGAACAGCTCATCACCCGGCCGAAGGAGAGCTATGACGGCGCGCTGCCGTCGGGCAATTCGGTCGCCGGGCTGGTGCTGCAAAGACTATTCCATTTGACCGGTCAGGAATCCTGGCGCGCGGCCGGAGAACGTCAGCTCGCCTTCCTGGCGGGGGAGATGGAAAGTTATCCTGCGGGCTATTCCTGCGCCCTGCTGGCTGTGCTGGAGGCGGTCTATCCCTCCGCGCAGCTTGTCTGCGTCACCCGGGAGGAGACAGCCCCTCCCAAACTGCTCGAACGCCTGCGGCGGGAAGCGCCGCTCAATCTTTCGGTTTTGCTCAAAACGCCTCAAACGGCGGAAAGATTGGCCGCACTCGCGCCTTTTACTCGGGAATATCCAATCCCCGCATCCGGCTGCCTTTTCTATTTGTGCAGGAACGGCAGCTGCTCCGCTCCCACAGCGGAGCTGTCCGCTCTTTCGTTCTGAATGGATCGACGTTCGGATAGGACGAGGGAACAAATCCCGGAAAAGCCCATTTCCGGGATTTGTTCCTTCTCACAGGTAGGGAACACAGACATCCCAAATGGCCAGTCAAACTCGTAATGATGCGAGGGAATCCTTCCGCATTTATGTTCCGGGAAGGCAAGACGGCATACGCCGGATCTATCAGCGGAAAGCTTGGAAGCGGATTTGAAATTCCTGCCGGGAAATGCTATAATCAGTCGGTTGACATACGGCGTAGACTGGTGTAGAATGGATCACAGAACATTCGTTCTAAACGGCGCTTTTGACTGTCTGTATCGCCGTTTGCAAGCAAGAATCCGCGCTCTGCGCCTGACGACCATTTGATTTGGAGAAAATGCCTATGAGCGAACAAAACAATGAGGATTTGTTCCGGCTGGTATCCTCATACAAGCCCACCGGCGATCAGCCCGAGGCGATTGCCAGACTGGTGGAGGGAATCAAAAGAGGGGATAAGGAACAGACTTTGCTGGGGGTAACGGGCTCCGGCAAGACATTCACTATGGCGAATATTATCTCGCAGGTGAAAAAACCGACGCTGGTTCTGGCGCACAATAAGACTCTGGCGGCGCAGCTGTGTTCGGAATTCCGAGAATTTTTTCCCAACTCCGCCGTGGAATATTTTGTCTCCTACTACGATTATTACCAGCCGGAGGCGTATATCGCATCGACCGATACCTACATCGAGAAGGATTCCTCCATCAACGATGAAATCGACAAGCTGCGTCACTCGGCGACCTCAGCGCTTTCGGAGCGTCAGGACGTCATCATCGTGGCCAGCGTTTCCTGTATTTATAGTTTAGGCAACCCGATCGACTACCGGACCATGATCATTTCCCTGCGTCCGGGCATGCAGAAAAAGCGGGATGATCTCCTGAAAAAGCTCGTTGAGCTGCAATATGAGCGCAACGACATCAACTTCATCCGCAACAAATTCCGCGTCCGCGGAGACGTGGTTGAAATCTTCCCGGCCGAATCGGACAACCGCATTATTCGTGTGGAGTTTTTTGGGGATGAGATCGAAAAGATCAGCGAAATCAATCCGGTCACGGGCGAGCTGATGGCTGTGCTGAAGCATGCCGCCATCTATCCCGCTTCCCATTATATTGTTCCCAAAGAAAAGATGCAGTTGGCTGTGCGCGAAATCGAACGGGAGCTCGAAGAGCGCTTGGCCTATTTCCGGGCGAATGGCAAGCTGCTGGAGGCCCAGCGCATTGAGCAGCGCACCCGGTACGACATCGAAATGCTGCAGGAGATCGGCTTCTGCAAGGGCATTGAAAACTATTCCCGCGTGCTCGCCGGCCGTCCTGCCGGGAGTCCGCCGTTTACCCTGTTCGATTACTTTCCCGAGGACTTTCTCCTGTTTGTAGATGAGTCGCACGTCACCCTGCCGCAGGTGCGGGGCATGTACGCCGGAGACCGCGCCCGCAAGGAGACGCTGGTCGATTACGGTTTTCGCCTGCCCTCGGCCTTTGACAACCGTCCGCTGAATTTCGATGAGTTCTACGAACGCATCCACCAGGCAATCTATGTCAGCGCCACGCCGGGCGACCTGGAGCTTCAAGTGAGCACTCAGGTGGTGGAGCAGGTTATCCGTCCCACCGGTCTGCTTGACCCGGAGATCATCGTTAAGCCGACCGACGGCCAGATCGACGATCTCATCAGCGAGATCAACCTGAGGGTGGCCAAGGGCAACCGTGTGCTGGTCACCACGCTGACCAAGAAGATGGCGGAGGATCTGACCGCCTTCCTGGAGGGCGCCGGTATCCGTGTGCGCTACATGCACTACGATATCGACACGGTCGAACGCATGGAAATTCTGCGTGATCTCCGTCTGGGAGAGTTCGACGTGCTCGTCGGCATCAACCTGCTGCGAGAGGGACTGGATATCCCTGAGGTTTCCCTCGTTGCCATTCTGGACGCAGACAAGGAAGGCTTCCTGCGTTCCTCGCGTTCGCTGATCCAGACCATCGGACGCGCTGCGCGCAACGCCGAGGGTCAGGTCATCATGTACGCCGATCAGGTCACCCCCTCGATGGAACAGGCCATCGTTGAGACCAACCGCCGCCGGTCCATCCAGATGAAATACAACGAGGAGCACGGCATCGTGCCCAAGACCATTGTCAAGAAGGTTTCAGACATTCTGGAGATCTCCACTCATTCGGAGGACGAAAAGAAGAAAAAGGGCAAGCGTCTGACAAAGGCCGAGCGTCAGCAGATGATCGAAAAATTGACCAAGGAAATGAAAGCTGCCGCCAAGCTCTTGGAATTTGAGCACGCGGCCTACCTGCGCGACAAGATCAAAAAGCTTTCCGAAGGCAAGTAGCCGGCGGCCGTGCCGCAGATGAAAGGGCCTTCGCATGGGAGGAAATTAAGTTTGTCATCCAAAAATATATTTGTCAAGGGAGCCAGAGAACACAATCTGAAGAACATCGACATCGAAATCCCGCGGGACAAGCTGGTCGTGCTGACCGGCCTTTCCGGTTCGGGAAAATCGTCCCTCGCGTTCGACACCATCTACGCCGAGGGCCAGCGCCGGTATGTGGAGTCGCTCTCCTCCTATGCCCGCCAGTTCTTAGGGCAGATGGAAAAGCCGGACGTAGATTACATTGAGGGCCTGTCTCCCGCCATTTCGATCGATCAGAAAACCACCTCCAAGAACCCTCGTTCAACGGTGGGAACGGTCACAGAAATTTACGATTACCTTCGCCTGCTGTACGCCCGCATCGGCGTTCCGCACTGTCCGGTGTGCGGCCGGGAAATCCGCCAGCAGACGGTCGACCAGATTGTCGACCAGGTTTTGGCCCTGCCGGAGGGGAGCAAAATTCAGGTGCTCGCGCCTGTGGTGCGCGCCCGCAAGGGAGAACATGTGAAGGAGTTTGAGGCGGCGCGCAAGAGCGGCTATGTCCGTGTGCGGGCCGACGGCATCCTCTACGACCTTTCCGAGACCATCAAGCTGGAAAAGAACAAAAAGCATACCATTGAAATCGTGGTCGACCGCCTGGTCATCCACGAGGACATCCGTTCCCGCCTGGCAGATTCCATCGAGACGGCCTCCACCCTTTCGGGCGGGCTCACGGTTGTCAATGTCATCGACGGGGAGGACATCACCTTTTCCCAGAATTACGCCTGTCCGGAGCACGGCGTCAGTATCGAAGAGCTGACCCCGCGCATGTTCTCCTTCAACAATCCCTTCGGCGCCTGCAAAAAGTGCACCGGCCTCGGTGTTTTCATGAAGATTGACCCATCCCTCATTATCCCAAATCCCGCGCTTTCCATCAGTCAGGGAGGGCTCAAGGCGAGCGGCTGGGCAATGGAGGGCAGCACCATCGCCTCCATGTATTTTCAGGCGCTCAGCAAGCACTATGGCTTTTCGCTCGACACGCCGATCCAAGATCTCCCCAAGAAAATTGTGGATATCCTTCTTTACGGTACCAAGGGGGAGAAAATCCGCATCGAGCGCAAGAGCGAATACGGCAGCGGCGTCTATATGAATGAGTTCGAGGGCATCATCAATAATTTGGAACGCCGCTTCCGTGAAAGCCAGAGCAATTGGATCAAGGAAGAAATCGAATCCTATATGAGCGCCATCCCCTGCGACGCGTGCGGCGGACGGCGCCTGAACCCCGAAAGCCTCGCTGTGACGGTCGGCGGCATCAATATCAGCGAATTCTGCGACAAATCGGTTTCCGACGCCCTGCGCTTTGTGGAATCGCTCGCGCTTTCCGAGCGCGACCGCATGATTGCCGACGCCATTCTAAAGGAAATCCGCCAGCGTCTGGGCTTTTTGCAAAGCGTCGGCCTCGACTATCTGACCCTCTCCCGCGCGGCCGGCACCCTCTCCGGCGGAGAGAGCCAGCGCATCCGGCTGGCCACCCAGATCGGTTCCTCTCTCATGGGGGTGCTCTACATCCTGGATGAGCCGAGCATCGGCCTGCATCAACGGGACAACGACAAACTGCTCGCCACCCTCAAGCGCCTGCGCGACATCGGCAACACGGTCATCGTCGTCGAACACGATGAGGACACCATGTTCGCCGCCGACTATATTGTCGACATCGGCCCCGGCGCGGGCGTGCACGGCGGCAACGTCGTATGCAGCGGCACGGTGGACGACATCATGGCCTGTAAAGAGTCCATCACCGGCCAATACCTCAGCGGTAAAAAACGGGTGGAGCTGCCCGAAAAGCGCCGGGAGGGAAACGGCAAATCCCTGAAAATTCTGGGCGCCGGGCAGAACAACCTCAAGGGGATCGACGTAGAATTCCCGCTCGGCAAATTCATCTGCGTCACCGGCGTTTCCGGCTCGGGAAAATCCTCCCTGATCAATGAAATCCTTTACAAGCGCCTGGCCAGCGAACTCAACGGCGCCAAATGCCGCGCCGGTCTGCACACGGGCATGCAGGGAATCGACGAGCTCGACAAGGTGATCGACATCAACCAGTCTCCGATCGGACGCACGCCGCGCTCCAAT
>CABSLJ010000050.1 GCA_902478455.1 uncultured Oscillospiraceae bacterium
GTAAAAAAGTAACATATATTTCAATTCGGATCTATTTTGAAGAAAATTCGTCTCTCAACTTGCAAAGGCGAAATTTCATCGATAGAGTAGAAAATGTTTGTATGATTGTAGATCCTTCATATAATGAAACCGGACAGAAAGAACTCCAAAAATCATTAGAAACTTGTCTTAAAGACAGAGACGGCTATTGTTCATATAAATCACAGTATGTCTCGGGAGCGTTCATATTATTAGATAAGCGACTGGATTTTTTTGTTAAACCTAAAAAATAGTTGTTAGTAGGACTAAATTTCTTTTAAAAATCCACACCGTTACTTGGTGTGGATTTTTTATACCCATTTTTAAGGAGGTGGTGCTGCCAGGGCGGAGTTTATTCTTCCCTTGGAAATTTATTATACTGAAATGAAAAAAGAGGTTGCCATGTGCTGGAAACACATGGTAAACTGAAAGCGAGGTGATGTAGAAATGAAAAAGATGGTAACCCTTTTACTTGTGACTTGTCTACTGTTGGCAATGCTTTGCGGCTGTGACCCAGCTTCTGGAAATGAATCCGCGTTGGTGTCTGGTTCAGACACTTCAGCTGCTTCTACAGAAAGCACACCTGAAAACAATAGCTCTACGGCTGAAAGTTCAGAAGATGATATCAATGAGCCAGCCAAGGACTTGTATTTTCACTTTGTAAGAGAGTATGATGATTTTTTATTTGCTTTTGAGAAAACTGTTAGCTTTGACGATGCAAAGTTTGATCGCTCAAGTGATGATATGATGGAAATTACGCTATATAATGATACAATTGTATACATCGCTTTGGATTCTGAAAACAGCCAATGGATACGCCGAGTTGAGATTGTGGGTCTCAGTGATATGTCTGAGTATGCCATTTGGGATTATAAAGATGCTGTAAGAGATATTTCTTCTTCTATCAATGTTTTCTCTGCTGATCAGCGCTATGTTTTATCAGATGCCATAGATGAAGTGTTCGAGGGGATGACAACGACAGCATCTTTTACAATCGGAAATACGGACTATGTCATTGAAATGAATGGAAAATTACTTGTAACCACTATGCAACCAAAAAAATAATTGCTTGTTTTTTTATTGATTAAAATCCACACCGCTACTTGGTGTGGATTTTTTATACCCATTTTTAAGGAGGTATTTCAATGTCAAACACCGCGGATATCAGTACATACAATATGGATACATCACAGCTACAGGATCAATTGGAGCAAGCCAGGCAGCGGATGCTGGCACTTCAACAGCAGACGGAAGAGATACGGATTGCTATGGAGCGCTTTGCCCAAACACAGGGCAAAACCGCAGACAAAACCCAGCAGATGAATAAAGAGCTTGACAGCAAGGCGGGGAAAAATTTTAAGGCGGGGATGGACGTCGCCTCCACCAGCCTCAAAGCCTTTGATAAGCTGGTGCCCGGCGTGCTCGGAACTGTCGCCAATGTTGTAGATCAGATTTCAGCAGCGCAGGCAACCATTCGAGGACTGTCCAGCGGTCTGATGCAGTGGGGTACTGGCATTGGGGCGGCGCTGGGGATCGTCGCTACCATTGCCGGAGCGGTAATTAACAACATCCGGGAGGCGGAAGAAAAGCGCAGGCAGGCATTTGAGGAAGGAGTGGAAAGCTATCAAAAACACGGAGATGCCATCCGGGAGCTGGAAACCAATCTTAATGTATTGAACAATGAAAAATCCACTCTTGATGAGCTGCAGTCGGCCAGAAGCGAGCTGGCCTCCTCGTTCCCTGAGCTGATTCTCGCCTATGATGAAGAGGGACAGGCGATTCTTGCCAACAATGAGATTCTGGAGGCGTATCTGCAAAAGCAAAAGGAAGCCCGTGAGCTGGCCAGAGATAAAATTACGGCATATGCCGATGAAAATTTACTGGAGGATTATCAAACGGCGGTCTCCAAGTTAAATCACCAGCAAAGACGGCTCAAACTTTTTGAAGAAAACGACGCGACTGAAAGTGGGCATTTTTATTCCTACGATGTACGGCAAAAAGAAAATGAGATCGTCGACGCCATGATCATGAACAATGAGATTGGACTTATGGAGGACATCGGCGAATCCATTGATGCAATCAACAAAAAAATCATTGAAGAAAAAGAATGGATTGCCGAACTGGAACAAAGCATTCGGACCACCACACAGGCACAGATGCAAAGCGCCGTGGAAGCTACAGATGCCGTCACCGGTTTAAAGGTGGGGTGGGAGGATCTCAATACCGTTCAGCAAGCGGTTGCAAATGAGATCTACAATAATAGTTTTTCTAAAATTCTGACGGGCGCTGAAAGCGTCGAAGAGGTTATCAAAAATATCAACCAGACGCTGGCCGATCCAGTGGCTTTTAGTGTAATCCAGGCACAAATAGGCCTTCAGGACTCTAAAATAGGGATGTATGACGAGGAACTCGCTGAGCTTGACAGGCTTTCAACCGCCTATCAAACTTTGGCGGAGGGGCGTTATCTGGAACAGAGCCTGCTGTATGAGCTGACCAGCCTTTATCCGGAGGTGGCGGCCTATCTAGCGGAGACGGGAGATATCACCCTTAACAACGGTCAAATTTTGAAAGATGTGATTAACTCCACCCGGCAGCTGCACTTGGAGGAGTTGCAAAGAAGTAAAGAGAAAATAGAAACAAAATTACTAGAGGCAGAAAGCTATTACTTGTTGACTGAGGCTCAAATGGAATACTATGAAGCCGCCGGCCTTGCGATTCAGGCAAATCCGGAATATAGGGATTTGCTAAAAAACTACCCAAAAGAGGAAGCAGCATATAATTCTTTGAAATCACAAATGGACGATATCAATGCTAAAATCGCCATTGCGAAAAGTAAGGCTGCGGAGGTTAACAGGGAATCGTTCAGCAGTCCAAAATCCACTTCCTCCGCTGTAAAGTCCACCCGCAACGAGGCCCTCGCCAATGAGCTCAAGCTCCTCGACCAGAAGAAAAAGATGGACCAGCTCACAAGCGTGGAGGAGCTGAAGCAGCTAGAGCGCATCCAGAAGAGCTACCGCATGAACGCCGATGAAAAGGCCGACCTCGAATACCGCATCTACGCCCTCAAAAAGCAGATGGCCGAGGAGGAGGAAAAGGCCAATACCGAAAGGCTCAACGCCGAGTACAAGGCGATTGAGAACAAGAAAAGCCTCGGCGAAATGAGCGCCAAGGAGGAGCTTCGGCGTCTGGAAGAGATTCAGAGAACCTTTGTCAAGAACAAAGAGGAAGAAATCGACCTGGAGATCAAAATCTACAATCTCAAAAAGGAGCTGCGGGACGAGGACATTGAGTCCCTGAATACCCTGGGAGACGCCGTGACGGAAGCCCTGCGCGGTCAGTATGAAAAGCAGAAGGAGGCTGAGGAACAGCGCATTCAGGACAGCATCGACAGCTGGAAGCAATGGGAGGAAGACACCGTCTCCGCCATCCAGGGGCAGCTCAACGCCCTCGACGAGCTGGAAAAGCAGCAGGAGGAGGCCGACAGGCAGGCCGAGTATCAGCGCAAAAAGGAGGCGGCCGAGCTCGCCCTCGCCTATGAGAAGGACGCCTATAACCGACAGCAGATGCAAAAGGAATTAAACCGCATCGAGGAGGAGGAGAGAAAACGCCGGGAGGCGGTCGAACGAGAAAACGAGCGGGAACGGCTCCAGCAGGAGATGGAGGCGGTCAAAAACGATTCCCAAAAGCATCAGGATGCACTACAGGAGGAGCTCGACGGCCTGAGCAAGACCTACGACGAGCTGATGAGCGACTTCAACCTGCGCGCCGAGGCGGAAAAGCTGATCCTCAAGAGCAGCCAGGACCAGCTCATCGAACTGATCCAGTCCTACGCGCCGCAGTATGACCTGCTCGGCCAGTCGTTCGGCGAAAAGCTGGTCGACGGCTTCAAATCCAAGGTGGGCGATATCGAAGCGTACTTCCAGTCCATTCAGCAGCGGATATCGGCCTATCAGGACAACCTGGCCTATACGGCCAATGCCGCCGCCGACCGGTTTTGGCAGGACAGGGCGCAGTATGAGCAAAAGCTTTCGGGGCAGTCGGCTCCTGCGGCCGCAAAGAGAGACGTCACCATGATTGTCAACTTCAATCAGCCGGTGGAAAGTCCCATCGAAATCCGCAGGCAGCTCAACCGCGCCGCGGAGGATTTTGCCAGAAGAATAGGAGGTTAAACATTTTATGCAAAGTATTGTTTATGTTCCGCCGGGCGGGAGGTATGAGGACCCCGCAACCAGGGTGGAATTCACGCTGGTTCCCCCCTACATCATCGGCAGCGTCAGCGGAACGGGCGCGGCGGATACCACCGTGCTTTCCAGCTCCATTCCCGGCATAGACGGCGTTTATGTTCACGGGGTGCGGGCAGAAAGCCGGGAGGTATCTTTTTTTATCCATGTGGACGGCGAATCTCGCCGGGACATGTACCGCCGCCGCTTTGAGCTCGCCAACATGCTCGCCCCGCGCGATCAACCCGGCATGCTTTACTACTCCAACGATTATCACACCAAGCGCATTGCCGCCATTCCCGTGCGCTCGCCCAATTTTACCGACCGTCTCCAGAATTACAACAAGGCGGAGATCGCCTTTCTCTGCCCCTTCCCTTACTGGGAAAATCTCAGTGAAAAGTCGGGCTATATGGCCTACCTTTACGACGGCTTTGAGTTCCCTTTCTCCTTTGACCCGTCCATCAGCTTTGCGGCGCTGGCGAATCAGGCGCTCCTGCAAAACGAGGGCAGCCTACCGACGCCGGTGGTCATTACCATCACGGGCCCTGCCACCAATCCCGGCGTGCTCAATGAGACCACAGGGGAAAAGCTTCGCCTGCTCAAGCCGCTGGAGGCGGGCCAGACGCTGACCATCTCCACCAAACGGGGAAACAAAAGCGTGATCATCTCACAAAGCGACGGCACTACGGAGGACGCTTTCCAGTATATCGACCCGGAAAGCGTTTTCTTCTCCCTGATGCCCGGAGACAACGTCCTCAAATACATGAGCGACAATGAGTCGGAAAGTACGATGGTGGTCGTCACCTATCGCGAATTGTATGCGGGGGTGTAAACGTGAAGTATCCCGTCATTAAAATCCTGTCCCCCGAGCTTTCTCTGCTGGGAGAGCTGGACGCCTACACTTCGTTGATCCTCACCAGACGCTGGCAGGGGGTTGGGGAATTTGAAATCCACGCGCCGGCCACCGTCTCCTGTGCCGGTCAGCTCGCGGAGAACCGGATCATCATGCTCGACAGCGACGGCAGGAGAAACGGCATCATCCGCAGTCTCACCTACGACGAAGGGGAAAACGGCGTTATGGTCACGGCGCGCGGGCAGACGCTCAACGGGCTGGCCGCACAGCGCTACACCATCCCGAATGGAGACCCGTACAACGGCGGCTACGACAATGTCCCGGCGCTGACCGCTCCGTCCCAAACGCCCTCTCCGCTGCCCGCCGAAACTGTCATGAAAACCTATGTCGACCGGCATATGGTCCATCCGCAGGATGAAACGCGCGCTTTTCCCAATCTGGCGCTGACCCCCGACCTGGGGCAGGGCGCGGAAACGGTGTGGATGAGCCGCTATGAACAGCTCGACGGCGTTCTCCAGCGCATCGGGGAATACACCGACACCGGCTGGCAGATTTCCATCAATCTGCAAAAAAAGCAGCTGGAATTCGACGTCCTCTGCGGGACCGACCGCTCCATCTCGCAGAACGAGACCAGCCGCGTCCTCTTTTCCCGGGAGTTTGAGAGCATAGGCTCCCTGAATTACAGCAGGGACAATTCCAATCTCAAGAATGTGGGTTACGCTGGGGGCGCCGGTGAAGGAGCGGACCGGATCATCCTGAAAATCACCAATGAAGCCGCAGAACCGACCGGGCTTGCCCGCCATGAGACCTTTCTCGACTGCGGCTCGGTGGAAATCACAGAAAGCGACACCGCCATGAGCCTTTCCGAAGAGGGAAAGCATAAACTTCTGGAATATCCCATGACAGAGAGCCTGACAGCGACGATTGCGCCGTCCGGCTCTTTTCAGTATCTGGAGGATTGGGACCTTGGCGATAAGGTGACCGTCTTCAGCCGGACGGTCGGCGTTTCGCTCGATACGCGCATCACCGAAATTACCGAACGCTATGAGGCGCAGGAATTTGGGCTGGACGTCTGCTTTGGGGTCCCGGCCCCCGACCTGGGAAGAATCATCAAGACCTTTCGCAATACAGTGAAATGAGGAGGAAAATGAAATGGAAAAATCAAGATTTTTTAACAGTACGGTAAGTGACAAGCGCAGCTATTCCGCCGCCGATTTTGCGGAATTTATGAAGACCTTCTTTTCGGATGGAGTAATGAACGGAGGCGACCAGCTCCAGGTCACAAAAGCCTCCGGCGGCATGAGCGTCATGGCTTCCGCCGGTATGGCCATGCTCCAGGGATACTGGTACGCCAATACGGAAAGCCTGACCCTTCCGGTGCAGGCGGCGAGCGCCACCCTGCCCCGCATCGACCGGGTGGTGCTGCGTCTGGACCTGACCTCGGAGGCGCGTAACATCGGCCTTGCCGTCATCACGGGGACCCCGGCAATTTCCCCCTATCCGCCCAACCTGACGAGGGACGACAACGTCTACGAGCTGTCTCTGGCCCAGCTTTCCATCCCCGCCGGAGCCGTCGCAGTGGCCTCCGTGACCGATGAGCGCTACAACGGCGCAGTCTGTGGAATCACGCACGGCCTTTATACCGTGGACCTAACCGACTTGCAGGAAGAGCATCAGGCGATGCTGGACGACATCAGAGCACAGGCGCAGGCGGCTATTGAGGATTTTGAAAGCACGGGCGGCGCTGTTTTTGCGGAGAGGATCAAGGCGGTAGACGGCGCGGGCAGCGGGATCGACGCCGACCTGCTCGATGGTCAGCACGGCTCCTATTACGCCAGCGCCAGCCATACGCACACACTGTCCGCCCTGGGGGCGCAAAAGGCCATCTCTTCCGGCACGTCCGCGCCGAGCGGCGGGGCCAGCGGGGATATTTACATTCAGTATTAAGGGGGAATGTACACTTGGCCAGCGGAACAATCAACGGAACAACTTCTCTTCATAGTGGGGATTATACGTTCTGGATAGCATGGTCCTCAGAGAAAAATACAATACAGAATAAAAGTACGGTAACAGCAACTGCTTATGTCAAATCAAACGGAAGTTATGCCAGTGACACGGTCAACAGCCAATGGAGGCAAGAGATAACCATCAACGGCAACACGGCTAGTAAAAATATCCGAGTTAACATTCCAAGCGGAGGGACTATTACCCTAATTTCTCATACGGTGACGGTGGACCATAACGGAGACGGTACCAAATCGATTACCATTTCTTCTACTTGTAAACTGGGTTCAGCGAGCTATTCGCCAGGAACCGGTACCGCCTCAAAAAGCGTTACACTGGATTCCATAGACCGTACAGCGCCAACAATTACGTTGCAAGAGGGCTCCGTTACCACCAGTTCCATCACCGTAACAGCTAAGGGAAACACCACCTGCGACGAATGGTGGTACAGCACAAACAATGGAAGCACCTGGACGAAATATTCAGATCTCACGGGCGTCCAAGCGTCAAAAACGATTTCCGGGCTTTCTCCGTCGACCACCTACAGTCTGAAGGCGAGGGCGAGGAAAAAAAGCAATCAGGTTTATGGGGTATCCCAGCCGCTGTCGGTCAGAACCAAGGACGCTGTGCCGGGAGCGCCGACGGCCTGCACGGCCAAGGTGGGAAACGACAGCGTCAATTACAGTGTGGGAGATACCATCACCATTGCCTGGAGCGGAGCAACCGGGACGGTCACCGGCTATGAGATTCAGTACGCCTTTACCTCTCCGGGCTCCACTGCCTGGAGCTCCTGGACGGCTTGGACGACGGCGACGGGAACGAGCGTAACCGATCAATCCTCCCGTCTGGCCGGCGTGCAGATCAAGTACCGCGTCCGCGCCTTAAACGGTTCCTATGCCTCCGCCTGGAAGGAGAGTAATGCTCTGACAGTCCGCGGCGGCATGCGGTTTAACGCCGGCGGAACGTGGAAGCATGGTACGGTTTGGATCAACGTTGCCGGCGTCTGGAAGCGGGCCCGCTGTGTCTGGAGGAACGTCGGTGGGACCTGGAAAAGGTCCATATGACAGAAAGGAAAGCGTATGGAGATTCAGTACAATGATATCAACACCAAAACACTTTCTCTCACAGGGGACAGCAGCCACATCATCCAGGGACAATCGGTGGTTCTGTTCAGTATTACTGGGGAGGAGGAGGCCGAGCGCTTTCAGGTGACGCTGGACGGAAAAACCAAAACAAGCCGGCTGCCCTATTTCGTCTTTGGCGAGGTGACCGGTGCGGGAGCCTCCGCCTCCGTCAAGGTCATCCGAAAGGATGGAAGCATCCATACTGCATCCAGATTCCTGTCGGTTTCCCCCTATCAGCCGGTTCAGTGTGTGGTCCAAGCATCCCGGTCCGCCTCCAATATAAGCCTCAGCATTTCCGGCAACTTTACCTCTCTCGGCGGTAAGAACAGTCTGTTTGGCGTGCGCTACCGATTCAAGGAAGCCGATTCCACGGTTTGGAACAATTGGGTCGATATATGGGACGATGTTTCAGTATCTGGCACAAGTTTTTCCTTTGCCCGGACGCTCAGTTCCTTGCAGACCAATCAGTCCTATCACTTTGAGGTGAGCGTCAAAGACGCGCTGAGCGCCACCACAGCTTCGGCCAGTCTGTCTGCCACGGATACCTCTGTTTTTGATCAGATTTATCCTGTGGGATCGATCTACATGACGGTGACGTCGGGCAATCCGGGCGCGCTGTTCGGCGGAACCTGGGCGATCTGGAGCGTGGGCAAATTTCCGATGGGAGCCGATGCCAACGCTGCGGCGAATCAGACGGGCGGCAGCGCCAGCCATACGCACACCTCTGCGGCGCATACCCATACCTCCGCCGCCCACACTCATCCATCGGCCGCCCACACCCACACCATGGCCCATTCACACGGACTGTCTAAAGGCTGGGCGCAGGTCAATCTGATGACGCCCGCCACCGTATATGCCAGAACAAAGGCCGTCACCGGATGGACGTCCAATGATAAGATCGCCGGGGGAACCTATTCCAGCGCGGGCAGCAACATGAGTTACGGCGTCTATCTGGCCGGTACCACAGACGCTTCCTCTGCCGCAAATACCGGCAGTACAACCCCCAGCGCCACCGGCTCCACCACGCCCGGGGCAACCGGTTCTACCACCCCCGGAAACACCGGCAGCGCCGCAAACCATCCTCCCTATATTACCTGCTACATGTGGAGAAGAACGGCTTGACAGATCACTTGGAAAGGAAGGGTCAAGATGCAATACAAAGGAATCGCCGTCTCCTCGTGGCAGGGGGAGATCGACTGGCCCAGGGCAAAGACGTCCGATGCGCCGCAGGAGCCGAATCCCGCCTTCTCCAAGGGCGACTGGGCGCGCATAAAAAGCGGAGCCAAGACCTACGACGGCGGGGGGCTCGCCATGACCATGAGACCAGGATCACAACGCTGGGGAAAAGATAAAAAATCCCCTCCCGCACCGGGAGGGGAAAATCTTAACCTGCTCTTGATTCGAGGGCTTCGAGGCGCTTTTCCAATTGATCCACTTTGCGCTCCAGTTCCCATTGCTTTTCGTGGGTGAGCTTGTAGCCGTCAAACAGGGAATCGATGCGCTTGCCGACGTCGTTTTCAATGATGATTTTGACGCCCGCAATTTTCTCATCCATCATTCCCACCAATGTGTCAGTCTGCTGCTGCATGACCTCTAAAAAGTCGTTTTTCTGTTGTTCCAGTTTCATATCCATGAGCTGCGCAATCGCCTGCAAATCCTTTTCATCCAACACCTTCATCACCTCGCTATCAGTATATCTTTTATCTCCCCGCTTGGCAAGGGGAATTTAAAGCAAAAAGGAGTGCCATAAGCATGAACGAATTTTTGACTTGGGAAACCCTCGGCACATTCGCCGGGTGCGCGCTGGCGACCGGGGTGTTCACCCAGCTTTTGAAGGAGCCGCTCAAGCAGCTCCCAACTCAATGGCTTTCTTACATCATTGCCGTTATGCTGCTCTTCGCGAGCACGGCCGCGATTGGAGGATTCGCACAGCCCTGGTCGGTCTGGACCCTGATTCCCCTCAACGCCGCGCCTGTCTCCCTCGCCAGCAACGGCGCTTTTGACGCGGTCTTACGGATGGCCCAATCGACCGCGCAGAAATAGATACAACCATTGTAAAGTGGCCGGCTTTCGTGTGAAAGCCGGCCACTTTTTCTCATGTTGGATTATTGCTGCATACTGCGGCGAAAGGCTTCTTCCGCCTGTGCCGCCTGCTCGGATTCCTTCATCTGTTTTCTGCCGCGCCAGAGGAGCGCGCCTCCAATCAGGAAGAGAATCATGATGCTCAGGATGCCCAGTGAGGAACGTCCGGTCAGAGAGGTAAAGCCCGAAACGAGAAGAGGACCGAGCACTGTGGCGAATTTGCCGAAGATATCGAAAAAGCCGAAGTATTCGTTCGATTTGCTTGGGGGAACCAGTTTGCCGAAATAGGAGCGCGACAGCGCCTGGACGCCGCCCTGTACCGTGCCGACGAGGAAGGCCATCATCCAGAAAAGCGCCTGGGAAAGCCCCTTGGCGGACTGGTAGGCGGGGTCCGTGTCAGCCAGGTGTTCCACCTGCTCAATGCTGAAGCCCATATAGAAGCCCACGGCGCAGATGACAAAATAGACGGCGATGGCAATGGCAATCATACGGATGGCGCCGGTTTTCTGCGCGAGCTTGCCAAACCAGATGGAACAGGGGACGGCGACGATCTGCGTGACCAGCAGCGCAAGGATCATTCCGGTGGAATCGAGCCCCAGATCGGCGCCGTAGGAGGTGGACATATGAATGACGGTGCCCACGCCGTCGATGTAGCAGAAATAGGCCAGGATAAAGAAAAAGATACCCTTATTATGGAAAATGCTCTTGAGGGTGTGTCCGATGTTTTGGAAGGTGGTGCGGATCAGTTTGGAGGGCGGCGTCTCCACATAGTAGTTCTGCCTGACGTTTTTGAGGATCGGGATGCTGAAAACCGCCCACCAGACGGCCGTCAGCACAACCGAAATCTTCACGGCGACCGGATTATCCATCCCCATGATCAGCAGAACGGCGATGGAGATCAAAAAGGGAATCGTGCTGCCGCCGATGTAACCCATGGCGTAGCCCCAGGAAGAGACCTTGTCCATCCGGTCGGAGGTGGTGACGTCGGTCAGGAAGGAATCGTAGAACAAATTGGCGCCGGCAAAGCCGATGTAGGAGAAAACATAGCCGACAAGCATCATCTGCCAATTGTCAAAGATGGCCATGACCAGTGTGAAGACCACGCCGAGCACAAGAAAGAAGGTGAACAGCTTCTTTTTCATGCCCTTAAAATCGCCGACCGCTCCCAACAGAGGCGCGAGCACAGCGATGGCCAGGGTGGCGACCGAGGTGCCGAGTCCCCACATCGTGACGTTGTTCACGCCGGCGCCCTTGGCGACCGCTTCAAAATAGATTGGGAAAATCGCGGCCATGATGTTGGTGGCATACACCGAATTGGCCCAGTCATAGAGAATCCAACTTTTTTCCGCCTTGGTAAACTTTGTATTGATGCTTGCCATAAACTTCCTCCCTTTCCTTTTGCTTTGGTTTCATTGTGACATGATCTTCCAGGTTCGTCAACCGCTTTTTGAAGAAATTAAGATTAAAATTCCGCGCAGAGGTTTTGTCCTTTTCGCCGGATGGGGACGATTTTTGGTCAGAGGGCGGAAAATGTCGAAAAAGCGATGGTTTTGTGGTATGATGAGAATGAATCATTCCGGTATCTACAAAACAAAGCGATCTTGAATGGAGGGCCGTCGTATGGAGGACTACAAGGAATTATTTTATGAGATTTTTCACATGCATGTCACAAGAGCGGGAGGGGAAGAACTGCTCGAATGGCTGGAGAGAACCGATTTTTTCCAGGCTCCTGCCAGCACCAAATTTCATTGCGCCTGTGAGGGCGGACTGGTGCAGCACAGCGTCAACGTCTTTCAGGTGCTGGAGGAAAAGCATTTTGACCCCGATGCCGACTCCATGGAGAGCTTTGCCATCTGCGGCTTGCTGCATGATCTTTGCAAGGCGCAGTATTATAAGGTTTCCACGCGCAACGTCAAAAATGAGGCGACCGGCGCCTGGGAAAAGCAGCCTTATTACAGCGTGGAGGACAGCTTTCCCTACGGTCATGGGGAGAAATCGGTCTTTCTCATCGAACGCTTTCTGCGCTTAAAGCCGGCAGAGGCCATGGCCATCCGCTGGCATATGGGAGGCTTTGACGATTCGGCCAGGGGTGGAAGCTTTGCCATCAGCGTCGCCTATGAAAAGTATCCGTTGGCGGTCAAGCTGCATCTGGCCGACCTGGAATCGACCTATTTACGGGAGCGGGGCACGTCGGCGGTGCGGCATAAATAAGCCGTCCTAACATCTCGGCAAACCAAAGCAGGCATTCGGCGGAACAAAGCGGAATGCCTGCTTTCGGTAGGAAAACAAACAAATATTACTAATTTTCACAAATGAAAATGAATCTGGGACAAGTATTTGTGCTCCGACCCGAAGCGTTAAATTCAGGAGGGTTTTAGATAAATTTGTCAGGAGATATTCCTTGCTCCCTGGGACAAACGAATGATACAATGAGCTTGCATTTGTATCAGACAAAGACAAGGGAGGATCATTTCATGAAGCAAGCAGTCAATGAGCACGGCCTTGCCGCATACGACGCCCGCCGTGATGAAATTTATTGGCCCAAAAAGCGTCCCGGTTTTGTGGCCTGGGCCAGCGCCTTCGACTACGGAAACGGGGACATCGGCCTCGCCTTCAAGGAAACCCTGCTGGAGGAAAACAAAGCCTACCGGCCCGCGACCATTGAGGAAGCGCAGGTCATGGGCGCGCCTGTGTCCTACAGCTCGGTCTTTTGCGGCACGCCGGAGCAGACCTCCTACCGCGTATATATGAAATCGTCCGACAGCGGCAAGACCTTCACCGAGACCGGCCGCTGCCCGCTGGTGGAGGGTTCTTACTGCAACGTCGGTTTTCCGGACGGCCGCATCATCGGCATGGAAGTGGCCACAAGCACCGGCACCGATTCCGATGGAAGCGGCTGTATCGAGGTCCGTGAAAGCTGCGACGGCGGCAATACCTGGAAGGTGATCAACCGCCTGCTGCCGGGCAGCGCGCTCTACCTCTGGCGCGCGCGCAAGCTGCGCGACGGCTCCATCGTCCTGTGCGCCTGCTTTTACGGCACTCCCTGGGGAGCGGGCCAGGAGCGGGCCACCCGCAATACCATGTTCCCCGGAGAGAGCTACAACAATAAAATTCAGACCTTTTTCCTGATCTCCAGCGATGAAGGCCGCACCTTCTCCGGCCCGCATTATGTCCTCCCCGGCACGGGCGCTCATGAGTATGATTTCGTCGAACTGCCCGACGGCTCTCTGCTCTTTATCGGCGGCGACGTACAGGGCACGCCGGTGTGCCGGCAGATCGTCTCCCACAAGGAAGGCCGCTGGATTAACGGTACGCTGTACGGCATCGGCCGCGGCGCTCCGGAGGACCCCGCCAACAACCCGCAGGGCGGTTTTGTGCCCGAGAGCATGGTCATTCTTCCGGATGGACTGATCGTCGGCTCCCGCCGCAATAAGCGCTATTCCTGCTCCAATGATTTCGGTGAAAACTGGTATGAGATCGACAATCTCCCCACCAGCCTTTACCAGCCCTTTATGCTGCTGCTGCCGAACGGACAGATTGCCAACTTCGGTCATCTCGGCGGAGACTGCGCCTTCGGTCAGGCGGACATGTATATCGGCGCGGATATTTTCCGCGTGGAAAATCAGATGCCTCCGGCCGGCAGGCTGCTGCTCAAGCGCGATTTCTCGGAAAACGGGGACCGCTATATCAATCAATATACGGCCTCCTTCCTGCTGGGGGATAAGCCGATCACCGGGGAGAAGCTCACCTTCCGCTTCAATCCCGTCTGGAAGGACGGGCACCTTTACAACGTCGTCCCGCAGGAAGAAGCACCAGTGGTCAAGTACGCCGTCACTGATGAAAAGGGACAGGCCACCGTGACGGCCGAGGAGTTCGATCACTGCGGAGACATCCACTATTCCTACACGGCAGATGTAATCTACCGCCCGGGCGCCGAGGGACGCTGCCGCGCCTGCGACGGCCCGCGCATGGTCCAGTACGGCATGACGCCCGTGCGCCGCTGCCGCTATCCCTATGACGCGTACTTTGCTGAAGGCGCGCTCTATCTCTCTCCGCTGCTGTTGCAGGAGTATCCCGATCTGATCGAACGGATTTCCCCGCTGTGCGGAGAGCCGGAAGGACGGCTGGAGGAGAAGGTCCTTCCCGAAGCGGTCATTGAGCGCTTCCTCGCCTGCGGCGTACTTGTTCGGGAGGACGGCGCGCTCTTCTGGAGAAAGAGCGTCCACGCCCCCGTTCCGCTCAATCGCGTCCTGTCGATGGCAGAGGGCGACTGGTACGAATAAACGGCCGGTCATTCTCCTGAAATAACGTTTGACCAGAGGGTCTGCCGGTTCTGCCGCAGCCTTGGGGCGCAGCCCCGGAGAGCAGCGGACGGAACCATTCCGGCAGACCCTCTTTTTATGCCTTCTCATAGGGAGAAACGGGCAGACTTTTGCGCCCTAAGAACACGTCTGC
>CABSLJ010000051.1 GCA_902478455.1 uncultured Oscillospiraceae bacterium
CGCCGTTACAACGAGGGTCTGCACCAGGCCATTGAAGCCAAGGAGGGCGTCAAGGTCGAGCGCGAGTCGAAGACCCTCGCCACCATCACCTTCCAGAATTTCTTCCGCCTGTACAACAAGCTTTCCGGTATGACCGGTACCGCCATGACCGAGGAGGAGGAATTCCGCGAGATTTACAAGCTCGACGTCATCGAAATTCCCACCAACCGCCCCATGATCCGCGACGATCATCCCGACGCCATCTTCCGCACCGAAAAGGGCAAGTTCATGGCTGTCATCGACGACATCCTGAAATGCCACGAAAAGGGCCAGCCGGTGCTCGTCGGTACCATATCGATCGAAAAGTCGGAGCTTTTGAGCGACATGCTCAAGCGCCGCGGCATCAGGCACGAAGTCTTAAACGCCAAATATCACGAAAAGGAAGCCGAAATCGTCGCCCAGGCCGGCAAGAAGGGCGCGGTCACCATCGCCACCAACATGGCCGGCCGCGGTACCGACATCATGCTCGGCGGCAACGCCGAATACATGGCCAAGGCCGAGATGCGCCGCATGCAGTATTCCGAGGAGCTCATCAGCGAGGCCACCGGCTTCGCCGATACCGACAACGAGGAAATCCTCGGGGCGAGAAAGACCTTCCAGGAACTCATCGCCAAATACAAGGAGGCCATCCAGGGCGAAGCCGAGGAGGTCCGCAGCGCCGGCGGCCTCTTCATCATGGGCACCGAACGGCACGAGTCCCGCCGGATCGACAATCAGCTGCGCGGCCGTTCCGGCCGTCAGGGCGACCCCGGAGAAAGCCGGTTCTACCTCTCGCTTGAGGACGACCTCATGCGCCTCTTCGGCGGCGAGCGGATGCAGAACATCATGAGCCGCTTAAACGTCGAGGAAAATATGCCCATCGAAAACGGCATGCTCTCGAATTCCATTGAGAACGCCCAGCGAAAGGTGGAAAGCCGCAACTTCGGCATCCGCAAAAACGTCCTCCAGTACGACGACGTCATGAACCGCCAGCGCGAGATCATCTACGGCCAGCGCGATCAGGTCTTAAACGGGGAGAACCTCAAGGATCAGATCGTCAAGATGATGAACCAGACCGTCGAGGCGACGGTCAAGAGATACCTGCCCTCCGGCGCGGAGAAGGACGACTGGAACCTCGAGGGCCTGCGCGACTACTACCGCGGCTGGCTCATCGGCCCGGATGAGCTGCATTACACCACCGCCGAGCTGGAAAATCTCGAGCCCGAATTTCTCATAAAGACCTTAAACGACCGCGCCACGGAACTCTATGAAAAGCGCGAGGCCGAGTTCGGCCCCGAAATCATGCGCGAGCTGGAGCGCGTCGTCCTGCTGCGCAATGTGGATACCCACTGGATGGACCACATCGACGCCATGGAGGAGTTGAAGCGGGGCATCCGCCTGCGCGCCTACGGCCAGCACGATCCCGTCGTCGAGTACCGCATCGAGGGCTTCGACATGTTCGACGAAATGATCGCCGCCATTCGCGAGGACACCGCCCGCATGATCCTGACCGTCCGCTTTGCCGTCAACGAGGGCCCCAAGCGTGAGCAGGTGGCCAAACCGACCGCCACCAGCGCCGACGGGACCGACGCGGGCCGCACCGTCCGCAAGGGCCAGAAGGTGGGCCGCAACGACCCCTGCCCCTGCGGAAGCGGCAAAAAATACAAGAAGTGCTGCGGCAGGGATGAATAACGTGAAGCCGGCCGGTCTTGACCCAATCAAAGTTGTGCGCGACGAAGAAAGGCGAGAGGACGCCCTCTGCCGTGTTGCGCGGATTATGCAAAGCTGCGGGATGCCCCTTTGGGGCGCCTGCGGCTTTGCGGCGTTTTCGGAGCGTTTGCTGCCCTGCCGCGCAAAAGGCCGGCTGCCGGAACAGGCGCGCAGCATCCTGTGCGCCCTGTTTCCCTACGCCCTGGAGGAGCGGGCGCACAACATCTCCCGCTACGCCATGCCGCCCGATTATCACGGGATCGTGATGGACATGCTGGAAGCTGCCGTGCGCGCGCTTTCGGCCGTCTTCCCGTCCCATCGCTTCGTCCCATTTGCGGACAATTCCCCCATCCCCGAGGTAGCCGCCGCCGCCCGCTGCGGACTGGGCGCCGTCGGCGAGCACGGGCTTTTGATCCACCCCATGTACGGCTCTTGGGTGTTCATCGGGGAGATCGTCACCGATCTTCCTCTCCCCGTGCAGGAACGGGAAGTCGAATCCTGCCTGCGCTGCGGCGCGTGCCGAAAGGCCTGCCCCGGCGGCGCGCTTCAGGAAAACAGCTTTTTCAAAGAGCGGTGCGTTTCACACATCTCTCAAAAAAAGGGCGGGCTTACAGAGGAGGAAGCGGCCCTTTTGCAAAAGAGCGGACTGATCTGGGGCTGCGACCGCTGCCAGGAGGTCTGCCCCATGAACTGGAATGCGCGGCCGACGCCGCTTGCCGCCTTCCGGGAAAACGCCGTCGGCATGGTTGACGAGGCGGAGCTCGGACAGCTGGAGGGCCGCGCCTACGGCTGGCGCGGCGAGGCGGTGCTGCGCCGCAATCTCCGTATATTCCGCGGAAACAGGGGCGATACTAAGGCAAAGCCTCCGGAGAAGGCGGAAACGGACGGGCGTTAGCTCCCTGTGCGGGAAGAGGACTCCCCTTGTCCGCGGCCGCACGTCTTCCTGCCGCCTCCGGGGAATCTTAGGAGGTGCCATTTTGCAGGAGACAGTTAAGGACATCATGAGCCGCGAGATCGTCGCGGTATTGCCCGGGGATACGGCGGAGGAGGCGGCGCGGCTCATGCAGCAGCACGACGTCGGCTCTCTGCCCGTCGTCTCCGGAGGAGAACTCAAGGGCATTCTGACCGACCGGGACATCGTCATCCGCTGCGTCGCCGCGGGCAAGCAGCCGGACAGCGTCAAGGCGTCCGAACTGATGACCCGCGACGTCGCCTTCGTCACGCCCGATCAGACGGTGCACGACGCCGTCCGTATGATGGCGGCCGAGCAGGTGCGCCGCTTGCCGGTCGTCTCGAACGGGTTCATCGACGGCATGGTCTCCCTCGCGGACATCGCCCGCCGCCACGCGGGCCCCGAGATCGCCGAGGCCATCAGCGACATCAGCGCCTCGGCCTACGGCCCCGGTCACGCGGTCAGGACGAAATAGCGGCCCCGTAAGGAGACGGCGGTTCGGCACAAGGGCGCGCATGGTATGCCTGCAAAGCCGCATCTGCATTCGGGAAAGATCAAAACCCCTGAAGAAGCTTTCAGGGGATCATCCGGATGGCGTCCTTTGCAGGCTCCCGCTTCGGAATACGGCGGACCGGCCCCGGTTTGCGGCGGAACGCCGCGCCGGGCGGCGGCTGCGCTCAGTCCCCCCCGCTTTTGCGGGGGGACTGTTGTTTTTAGAAGGAGACTGGGCTATAATAGGCACAGAGCATGGCGCATATGTTCCATGCGAACGACCGTATATTTTAGAAAGCGAGGGAAAAGCCGCATGACTTCCGGCACGCCCCTTTTTGACGCCCTGCGCGCCCATCTCGCGCTTGGCCGCAGCTCCTTTCATACGCCGGGCCACAAGGGCGCGCCCGGCTTCTTTCCCGACCGGCTCGAGGCCTTCGACCTGACCGAGCTGCCGGATACCGACAGCCTCTTCGAGGCCGAGGGGGCCATTTTGGAGGCGGAGCGGGCGGCGGCGCGGCTGTTCGGGACGGCGCGCACCCTCTTTTCCGCCGGGGGCTGCACCCTGTGCATTCAGGCCATGCTGCGCCTCGCCGTGCCCGAGGGCGGGGAAATCCTCTCCGGGCGCATCATCCACCGCAGCGCCGTCCAGACCATGGCGCTGCTCGATTTGAAGCCCCATTGGGTCATGCCCCGGCCGGACGCGGGGGAGGGTCTTCCCGGCCGCGTTTGGGCGGAGGACGTCTGCGCTGCGCTCCGGGCGCATCCCGGCATCCGCGCCGTCTACCTGACGAGCCCCGACTATTACGGCGTGCTTGCCGACCTTCCGGCCATCGCGGAGGTCTGCAGAGAACACGGCGTGCCGCTGCTGGTGGACAACGCCCACGGCGCGCATCTGGGATTTGTGGGCGGAGGGCTTCATCCCGTCGCGCGCGGCGCGTCGATGGCCGCCTGCTCGGCCCATAAAACCCTTCCGGTGCTCACGGGCGGCGCTTACCTCAACATCGCGGACGGCCGCTTCGCGCCGGAGGCCAAGGCGGCCATGGCGCTGTTCGGCTCGACGAGCCCTTCCTACCCCGTTTTGCTCTCTTTGGACCTCTGCCGCGCCTGGCTGGAGCGGGAGGGAAGAACGGCCTTCGCCCGCCTGGAGGAGCGCGTCTGCAGCCTGCGGGAGTTCGCCCGTTCCCTCGGCCTCGGTCTGCCGGCGGGGCTGTGCGACCCGGTGCGGCTGACGCTGCGCACCGCCGACATCGGCCTGACCGGCGTAGAGGCCGCCGAACGCTTCCGCTCGATGGGCGTGGAGCCGGAGTACGCCGACGGCGCCTTTGTGGTGCTGCTTCCCACCCCCATGAACGGGGAAGAAGACTTTGCCCGGCTCGAAGGAGCCCTGCGCGCCCTGCCCCGTGGGAAGGGCATCCGCGCGCGCGGCATCTGTGTGCCGCCGCCCGTGCCCGTTTTGACCCCCAGACAGGCGCTTTTCGCTTCTTCGGAGCCTCTGCCGTTGGAGCAGGCGGTCGGTCGCGTCGCCGCAGAAACGGCCTGCCCCTGCCCGCCGGGCGTGCCTGTGGTCATGCCGGGCGAAAAAATCACGCGGGAAGCGGCGGAGTTTTTATCCGGGTATGGCATTCGCGGGCTTCCTGTGGTAAAATAAAATAGAAATATTGTTCCCTTTCCGGAGATTACATAGCAATGGAGGGTTTTCTATGAAACTGGTTCTGGCAATCGTGAGCAATGACGACAGCGCGATGGTCTCCTCGGCGCTCACCCGAGAGGGCTTCCATGTCACCAAGCTGGCCACCACGGGCGGCTTCCTGATGGCGGGCAACACCACCTTCCTGGCCGGCGTGGATGACGACAAGGTGGATAAGGTGCTCGAAATCATCGCCGCCCAGAGCAGCAAGCGCACCCAGATTGTCCCGAGCACCACATCGGTGGATGTGGGAATGTATTCCTCTTTCCCGGTGGAGGTCACCGTCGGCGGGTCGACCGTCTTCGTGCTCAACATCGAACGCTTTGAAAAGGTGTAACGGGCCTTTCCATGCGTTTTGACAGATTTGCGGGCAATACCCGCGTCAAACAACAGTTAAACGCCCTGGAAGGCGCGGGACGGATGCCCCACGCCTTCCTTCTGGAGGGCGAGTCCGGCTGTGGCAAAAGAACGCTTGCGCGTCTGATCGCCGGATGGGCGCTGTGCGCCGGAGAAGGGGAGCATCCCTGTGGCGACTGTCCGAACTGTAGGAAGGCGGCGTCGGGCGGTCATCCCGACCTTTTTATCGCGTCGGGGGAGAGCGGCTCGCGCTCGCTGCACGTCGACGCCATCCGCAGCATCCGCGCGGACGCCTACATCCTGCCGAATGAAGCGCCGAGGAAGGTCTACCTGCTCTTTGAGGCGGACGGCATGACTGAGCAGGCGCAGAACGCCCTTTTGAAGGTGCTTGAGGAGCCGCCCGAACAGGCGCTTTTTGTGCTGACCTGCCGCTCGGCCTCCTCGCTGCTTTCTACCATACGCTCCCGCACGCAGATTTTCCGCCTGGAGCCTCTCGGTGAGGATGAGGCGGCGGCTCTGCTGCTGCAGCGCAGACCGGAAACAGGGGAGGAGCGCGCTCGCGCGCTCGCCCACACCTACGGCGGCAACCTCGGCCGCATGCTCGCTTCGCTGGAGGATACGGCCGCCGGCGCGGCGCTCGAGCGCGCCGCGGAGATCGCCCGCGCCCTGACCGATTCACGCGAATGGGCGCTGCTGGAGAGCACGGGGAAGCTTTTGAAGGACAAGACTCAGCTGGGCCCGGTGCTCGGCATGCTGGAGCTCATTCTGCGGGACGCGCTCATCCGCTCCTCGGGCGGGGCGACCTGCCTTTCCGGCCGGGAGGCGGAAGCGGTCCGCCTTTCGGAGGCCTTTGCCAGAGAAAAACTGTTCCGGCTGCTTTCGGCGGCGCAGGAGCAGAGGAAATATATCGATCAGAACGTCAACAGGAACCTGCTTGTCACCTGTCTGTGCGCCCAGCTGCGCGCGGCGGCGTGGGAGTGAGGAACCGCATCGGATAAAGCCAGGAGGTAAGCATGGCGGAAGTAATTGGAGTCCGGTTTAAAAACGTCGGCAAGGTCTATTATTTTGACCCGGCCGGGGTTGCCCTCAAAAAGGGGGATATGGTCATTGTGGAGACGGCGCGCGGCGTCGAGTGCGGGGAGGTCGCCATGGAAAACCGCGACGTGCCCGACGAGCGCATCGTGCATCCGCTCAAAAAGATGATCCGCAAGGCGAGCGAGGCCGACCTCAAAAAGGTGCGCGACAACGCCCGCAAGGAAAAGAACGCCTTCGACGTCTGCGTCAAAAAGATCGCCGAGCACAAGCTCGATATGAAGCTGGTCGACGTCGAATACACCTTTGACAACAACAAGATCCTGTTCTATTTCACGGCCGACGGCCGCGTCGATTTCCGCGAGCTGGTCAAGGACCTCGCCTCGGTCTTCCGCACTCGCATCGAGCTGCGGCAGATCGGCGTGCGGGACGAGGCCAAGATGCTCGGCGGGCTGGGCATCTGCGGCAAGCCCTTCTGCTGCTCCACCTTTCTGGGGGAGTTTCAGCCGGTGTCCATCAAAATGGCCAAGGAGCAGGGGCTTTCCCTCAATCCGGTCAAAATTTCCGGCACCTGCGGCCGGCTCATGTGCTGCCTGAAATATGAACAGGCGGCCTACAGCGAGCTGCTGCGCACCACGCCCAAGCTGGGCGCCGTCGTCAACACGCCGGAGGGCCGGGGCGTTGTGGTGGACCAGAACCTGCTGACCGGCGCGCTCAAGGTGCGGATGGACCGCGCCCCTGAGGCCGCCCCGCTCGACTTCAACGTCAAACAGGTGCGCGTGGTCAAGGATTCACAGATCAAGGTCGCCAAGGAAGAACTTGAAAAGCTCAAATCGCTGGAGGAATAGGCCGGGCTGTCGAAAGTCCGGGAGGGTTGTCCCATTTCGCCGCGAAAAGAGGCGGTTTCGGTCGTGATCGGTCCAATTTTTAGTGAAAAGCTGGATTTTATCAAAAACAGGTTGATTTTTTCAAATAGCATGATAAAATGAAAAGGAAATTAACACGGAGGTGTTCAATTATGGCATATGTAATTACGGATGAATGCATTTCCTGCGGCGCGTGCGAAGCCGAGTGCCCCGTCAGCGCGATTTCTGAGGGAGACGGCAAGTACGAGATCAACCCCGAGCTCTGCACGGAGTGCGGCGCTTGCGCGGGTGTCTGCCCTGTGGGCGCTCCTGTGGAAGGCTAAGATCAAATCGGATGGAAGGCGGAGCGGCGAGCGCCCCGCCTTTTTTCTGTTTACAGGCAAAGCGGCGCTGCTGCCCGGCCTTTGCGCCGGACGGGGGACCGTCCGCTTTTTTCAGACGCTTTGGGGAGGAAACGCAGATGCAGACCGCGCGCTGGGAGCCGCTGACCCGGGAGGGCCGGGTTTTGGTCACAAAGGAACATGGCTTTGGGACGGACACCATTCTTTTGGCCCGCTTTGCCGCGCCGCGCGCGGGAGAACGGGCCGCGGAGCTGGGCGCGGGCTGCGGCGCGGCGAGCCTGCTGTGGTGCCTTTCCAGTGGGGAGGTCCGCGTCGACGCGGTCGAGCTCCAGGAGAAGGCGTGCGGCCTGCTGCGGCGCTCGGTCGCCGAAAACCGGCTGGAGGAACGGCTGGCGGTCCACCACGCCGACCTGCGCGCGCTGGAGGGGGTGCTGGACGCGGGGCGCTGCGACCTGGTCGCCTGCAATCCCCCTTATCAGCCGGCGGGCTCGGGCAAAGCGAGCGACGACCCCGCCCGACGCATGGCCCGGCACGAGGAGACCTGCACGCTGCGGGAGATCGCGCAGGCCGCGGGACGGCTGCTGCGCTTCGGCGGGCGGTTCTGCCTTTGCCAGCGGCCCGAGCGGCTGTGCGACGTTCTCCTCGCCCTGCGGGAGGCCTCCCTCGAACCCAAGCGCCTGCGCTTTGTGCAGCAGCGGGAGGGGAGCGCCCCCAACCTCTTTCTGGCGGAGGGAAAGAAGGGGGCCCGGCCGGGTTTGCAGCTGCTGCCCAATCTGATCATTGAGGACAGGGCGGGCGGCTATACCCGGGAGATGGAAGCGCTCTACGGAAGCTACAGGGAGGCGGCGGAATGTCCGGAAAACTGATTGTGGTGGGAACTCCCATCGGAAACCTGGGGGACCTATCCCCCCGCGCGGCTGAGGCGCTGGGCGCGGCCGATTTTATCGCCGCGGAGGACACGCGCGTCACCCTCAAGCTGTTGAACCATCTGGGCCTTAAAAAGCCGCTGATCAGCTATTACGAGCACAACAAGCGGGAGAAGGGGACTCTCATCTGCCGCCGCATTCTGGAGGGGGAGACCTGCGTGCTCGTGTCCGATGCAGGCATGCCCGCCATTTCCGACCCGGGGGAGGACCTGGTGCGCCAATGCGCCGAGGCGGGCGTGGAGGTGACCGTCGTTCCGGGACCGAGCGCCTTTGTGTCCGCCCTGGCGCTGTCGGGCCTGCCCACCGGGCGCTTCACCTTTGAAGGCTTTTTGAGCATGAACCGCAAGAACCGCCGGGAACACCTGGCCGAGCTGCAGAACGAGCGGCGCACCCTCATCTTTTACGAAGCGCCCCACAAGCTGCCCGCCACATTAAAGGACCTCCTCGCCGCCCTTGGCGACCGGAGGATCGCCCTGGTGCGCGAGCTGACCAAGGTGCATGAGGAGGTCGTCCGCACAACGCTGCGGGAGGCGGCCGCCCGTTATGAGGTCGAAACGCCGCGCGGGGAATTTGTCCTGGTGGTGGAAGGCGCCGCGCAGTCGGAGGGAGAAGAACCGACCACGCTGGAGGAAGCGGTGGAGCGCGCGCGCCGTCTGATGGAGGGCGGCGCTTCGGCGTCCGAGGCGGCAAAACGGGCCGCCGCCGGGACGGGGCATAAAAAAGGGGAAATCTACCGGGCGCTCTTTTGAATTCCCTGCAAACCGGGACGCGCCCGTCCGCCGGTTTGCAGAAACTGCCCGCGCGGGCGTCCTGTGCCGGCCGTCCGCGTGGAAGAGATGTTTTTTATAAAACCAATACAAGGGGGAAGCGCGCATGAAATATCCATACGGAAGGGAAATCCTCATCACGGGGGCGTCGTCCGGTTTGGGGCGCGCGGCGGCGGAGACCTTCGCCCGGACGGGGTATACCGTGTGGGGCGTTTCCCGCCGAGCAACGGATGGCTGCGAACCGATCGGCTCCGGATGCATCCATACCCTCAAGATGGATGTATGCGACGAAGCTTCCGTCGCCTGCGCGCTGGCGGAAATCACATCGCGCGGGGGAGACCCCGGCATTGTACTGCACTGCGCCGGCTTCGGTATCGGCGGGGCGGCCGAGGATACCCCCATTGCCGACGCGCAGGCGCAGCTGGACACCAACTTCTTCGGCGTCCTGCGGGTCAACCGGGCGGTCATGCCCCGACTCAGGGCAAGGGGAAACGGACTGGTCCTGCTGGTGGGATCGGTCGCGGGACTCATCCCCATCCCCTATCAGGGGCATTACAGCGCGTCCAAGTTTGCGCTTGAAGCATATGGCGAGGCTCTTCGCATGGAGGCGCGTCCCTGCGGCGTGCGCGTCTGCCTCCTGGAGCCGGGGGATACCAAGACCGGTTTTACCGCCGGCCGGAGGTTGTGCATCCCCGAGGATTCTCCCTATGAGCGGTCCTGCCGGGCGTCGGTGCGGAAGATGGAGCGGGATGAACAAAACGGCGCGCCGCCCGAACAGTTCGCCCGCGTGGCCCTGCGCATGAGCGAAAGACGCCATCCGCCCGTCCGACGGGTGATCGGTTTAGGCTACCGCGCGCTGGTGCTCGTCAAGCGTCTGCTGCCCGCCCGGACGGCCGAATGGGTTCTTTCCAGACTTTACATTCCCAAAGGGTGACGCTTCTCACCCGGTGAACCCCGCGCGCCGGGACCTTCTGTTTTAGTTGACTTGTAATTGGCGGACGTCGGTAGTTTGGACGCCCGCCTTTTTTTGTGCGCGGCGGATTCGGCAGGTATAATTTCCAAGGTTTTCATAAAACTAATATCAACAAAAGGGAGGCTGCGGCGATCCGTCGCCGCAATGTGCGCGCCGGGATGGATACAGGGCCGGCGCGGAGGTTCTCGCCATGCCTCTGCTGTGCGCGGCGAGGGCTTTGATTGAGAATCAAATTTTTTTGCCGGCGCACAGCGGCGGAATGGAGTGTTTTATGGAACTCAAAGGAAGCAAAACCGAAGCCAATCTGATGGCCGCCTTTGCGGGCGAATCCCAGGCGAGAAACAAATACACCTTCTACGCCTCCAAGGCGCGCAAGGAGGGCTACCAGCAGATCGGAGACATCTTTGAAATGACCGCCAACAATGAAAAGGAGCACGCCGAGCTGTGGTATAAGTATCTGCACGGCGGAGCCGTGGGGGATACCCTCTCCAATCTGCAGGACGGCGCCGCGGGCGAGCACTACGAGTGGTCGGAGATGTACAAAGAGTTTGCCGAGACGGCCCGCGAGGAGGGCTTTACCGAAATTGCCTCCGTGATGACGCTGATTGCCAACATCGAAAAGGAGCATGAGGAGCGCTATCTCAAGCTGGCGCAGAACATGAAGGAGAACAGGGTCTTTCAGAAGGATGCGCCCGTCGTCTGGATTTGCCGCAACTGCGGACATGTCCACATCGGCGCGTCGGCGCCGGGCGTTTGCCCTGCCTGCAAGCATCCGCAGGCCTATTTCGAGCTGCGCGCGGAAAATTATTGATTGAGAACAAAATCCGCCGGAACACAACTGTGCGTTCCGGCGGATTTTTGCCGTGCTTCCGGGGGAACGCGCCGCGCTCTCCCGGAATGGGGTTTCCTTATCTGGATACGATCTTCATGGAGATGTCAAACGCTTTGACCGAGTGGGTCAAAAAGCCGAGGGAGATGATGTCCACGCCCGTCTCGGCCACCTCGCGCAGGTTTTCCATCGTGATGCCGCCGGAGGCCTCCAGCACGGCGCGCCCGGCGTTGATCTCGACCGCCTGGCGCATCAGGAAGGGGGTCATGTTGTCGAGCATGATGGTATCCGCCCCGGCGCGCAGCGCCTCACGCAGCTCGTCGAGATTGCGGGCCTCCACCTCGATTTTTGCCATGTGTCCTACCCGCTTGCGCAGGATGTGCACGGCATTGGAGATGCCGTCGCTCGCGTCGATGTGATTGTCCTTGATGAGGGCGGCGTCAGAGAGGTTGTAGCGGTGATTTTTGCCGCCTCCGGTCGTCACGGCGTATTTTTCCAGCGGACGCATGCCGGGAAGGGTCTTGCGCGTGTCGGTCACAGAGGCCTTGGTCCCCTGGACCAACTCTACCGCCCTGCGGGTGGCCGTCGCCACGCCGGACATATGCTGGATCAGGTTGAGGGCGGTGCGTTCGCCCTTGAGCAGGCAGCGGGCGTTGCCGGTGAATTCGGCGATAACGTCGCCCTTCTTCAGCGTTTCGCCGTCTTTTTTGAAAATCTCCGCGCGGAAGGTGGAATCGAGCAGTTCAAAAACCCGCTGCGCCACCGAGACGCCGCAGAGCACACCGTCGTCCTTGGCCATCAGCCGGGCGGTGGCGGTCTGCTGTTCGGGGATCAGATAGTCGGTGGTGATGTCGATGTAATTCATGTCCTCCAACAGAGCGCGCCTGCACAGATCGTCTACATACACGGGGTTAAGCAACATGAGAATCAACCTCCTTTAATATCAGACTCGCCACAGTGGCAAGGCTTTTGGCTTCTATATAGTCGGGAGTGACGGCATAGCCGCCGTGAAGAAGCTGGTCGAGAATTTTACGCACACGGCGGTAGCCTTCCGGGACAAGTTCGGGCGCGGGCAGCACGAAGTGGGTGCGCTGCATGATCGAGCGGATTTCGGTGCGCAGACCGTGCGGCAGGGGCAGACCGTTCCGGTCGGTCGGCGCGGGGGCGGGGCCGATGGGGCGGGAGCGTTCCTCCGGGGTCAGGCGCGCCATCATGTCCTGCGCGGCGCGGCGCGAGAAGACGAGCGCCTCCAGGAGCGAATTGCTCGCCAAACGGTTGATGCCGTGCACGCCGGTGTGGGAACATTCTCCTGCAGCGTAGAGACGCGGCACAGCCGTGCGGGCCATGAGGTCGACGTTGACGCCGCCCATCAGATAGTGCTGGCAGGGAAAGACGGGAATGCGGTCGCGGGTGATGTCGATCCCCTCCTCCAGGCAGCGCTCGTAGATCATCGGGAAACGGCCGCGGACAAAGTCGGGGTCCTTCTCCGTGATGTCCAGATAAAAGTTTTCGCTGCGGGTGCGGCGGGATTCCAGCATAATCGCACGGGATACCACATCGCGCGGGGCGAGTTCGCCCCGGGGATCGTAGTTGTGAGCAAAGCGCTCGCCATCGCAGTTTAAAAGGACCGCTCCCTCGCCGCGCACCGCCTCGGAGATCAGAAAGCGCTCACGGCCCTTGTCCGCCGCAAAAGCGGTCGGGTGGAACTGAATCCAGCTTAAATGCTTGATCTCGGCCCCCAGCTCATGGGCGATGGTGATGCCGTCTCCTGTGGCGATGGCCGAGTTGGTGGTGTATTCGTATACCCGGCCGATACCGCCTGTGGCGAGCAGGCAGAAGCGCGTCCCGATCTGGAGCGCCTCATCGTTGTGCAGAATTTCGGCGTAAAAGCCGTTTTCCGCCGGATGAAGGGAGAAGAGCATCGCATTCTCCAGAATATCGATGTTAGAATAGGTTGTCACATAGGAGAGCAGTTTATCCACGATCGCGCGGCCGGTGGAATCCTTGTGATGGACGATTCTCCGCCGCGAATGACCGGCCTCCAGGGTCATCTGAAGCTGACCTTTGTCGTCGAGATCGAAGTCGACGCCCAGGTCCTTGAGGTGGAGCACGTCGTCCGGCCCTTCGGTGACCAGTACCTCCAGAGAAGACAGATCGTTTTTGTATCCGCCGGAAATGAGCGTGTCAGCGATGTGGAGCTTGAAATCGTCGTGGTTTTTGTCGATAACAGCGGCCACGCCGCCCTGCGCCAGGGAACTGTTGGAGAGGGTCAGCTCCTTCTTGCAGACGAGCAGAACGCGCACGTCTTTCTCAAACTGCAGCGCCGCGTACAGTCCGGCGGCGCCTGTTCCCACGATCATAACGTCATATTCTTTTTGTATCATTTTTCCATCCTCTGGAACGCACAACGGCGTTCTCTTTTTTTGTTCTGTATTATCCGCCGTAAGCCAGCATATTCCGGATGCTGCCGAGCGCCTTCTTCCGCAGCTCCTCATCGAGCTGGATGACCGCGCCGCCCGCTCCCGTCAATGCGTCGTATACCGATTGAAGGGTGGTTTTCTTCATGTTGACGCAGGTCATGAGCTGAGGCTCGAGCTGATGGAAGACGCGGTTTGGATAGCGGAGAGTGAGCGCGTCATACACGCCGCGTTCGGTCACAAAGAGAAGTTCCTCCTCCTCGTGCGCCAGAGCGTAATCGATGAGTTCCTTGGTCGAGCCGGCCACATCGGCCAGATCGACCGCCTCCTTGGGACATTCGGGATGGATGAGCACCCTGGCGCCGGGCCATTGGACCCTGGCGCGGCGGATGTGTTCGGGGGAGACGCAGTCATGCACATAGCAGAAGCCGTCGAGCAGATGGATATTCTTATCCGGCAGTTGGGACTGGACAAAGGAGCCGAGATTTTTATCCGGCAGAAAGAGAATGTCCTTTTCCGGCAGGCGGGAGACGATCTTCACCGCCGAGGAGGAGGTGACGCAGACATCAGCCAGCGCCTTGAGTTCGGCGGTCGTGTTGATGTAGGCGCACACCGCATGTCCGGGATGCTCCCGGCGGTAGCGCGCCACCCGCGCGGGATCGATCTGTTCGGCCATCGGACAGCCGGCGTGCGCGTCGGAAAGGAGGACCTCCTTGTCCGGCGAGAGGATTTTGATCGTTTCGGCCATGAAACGGACGCCGCACAGCAACACCTGTCTGTGCGCAAGGCCCTGCGCCGCCTTTGCGAGGGCGAAGGAATCGCCCGTCAGGTCGGCAATGTCCAGAATTTCAGGACGCTGGTAGGTGTGCGCGAGGAGCACGGTGTCGGTTTCCTGTTTGAGTCGCCGAATTTCTTCGGCCAATTGTGTGTTCGTCATCGTATCTTCCTCTGTTGAAAGGCGGGAAAATCACAGGAGAAGTGCGCTGTGGAGGTCTCGGCCCTGCATTTGCCGGGAGACCGACCGGGCGCTTCTCTTAAAAATCGGAAGAATCTCTGCCGCGCTCCGGCAGGTCCTGGCCACCGTTTTTTCCCGCGCGTTATTTTCTACTATTCTATCACAA
>CABSLJ010000052.1 GCA_902478455.1 uncultured Oscillospiraceae bacterium
CCGGCGGCGTGGCCACCTCCGCGCTGGAGATGAGCCAGAACAGCATGCGCCTGACCTGGGATTTTGACGAGGTCGACGCGCGGCTCAAGCAAATCATGGTCAACATCTTCACACAGATGGCCGACGCGGCCGACAAGTACGGCGTGGACAAGAACTATGTTATCGGCGCAAATATCGCCGGTTTTACCAAGGTGGCAGACGCCATGCTGCAAAACGGCGTGGTTTAAGTCCTCCTTATGTTGGTCCCCATACCCTGAAAGAAAAGCAGCGGGAATTTTTCCCGCTGCTTTTTATTTTCCCATGATTCTCCGCAGTGGCGCGTGGCGCCGCTGCGGAAGCTTCATCGGATGCGAAGCTGATAAATACGCGCGCCCTTACCGGCCGAATCCGGCGCATATTCCCGGCATTCCACGCCCTCTGTCTGAAACGCGACGGGCGTGCGGAACATTGGACCGTCAAAAACAAAGGTGTGGTACTCTCCATTTTCTCCGCACACATCCGCCTGGGGCGGCAAAGCTCTGAGGAATTCGTCATCTAAAATCCGGCCGACAAACGACCCGTCGAGCACCGAACCGTCCACAGCGGTGACAACCGCCCGGAATCCCAGGTCAATGACCTCCCGCATCACCTGCTCCGGCGGCATTCCCCACAACGGGAAGGCCGCCCGGAGGCCGGAACCGCGCAGCTTTTCTTCGCGCCTGCTTCTGACCTCCTGCAAAAAGATATCTCCATAAATCGCGGTATCGATTCCCTGCTGTTTCATTCGCTCCATCGCTTCCCGCATGGCAGCTCCATATTGTGCGGGGGACATCCGAACGTCCCAGGAAAAAACAGTCAGCGGCAGACCCATGCTCTCCGCCTGCTTCCGGAGCAGTCCGGCGCTCACTCCATGCATGGACACCGCGTTGTGCGCACCGTCAACCGTGGTGAACAGGGCCGCAACATCAAACCGACCACTCTCCATCGCTTTGTACAGAGCCAGCGCCGAATCCTTGCCGCTGCTCCAATTGAAAAAGGCTCTCTGCCTCATTGTACAGTTCTCCTCCTGTGATCTGATAAAAAAGGCGTCCCGTCGTTTTACAGGACGCCTTTGAGATCATATTTCTTGAAACAACGGACCTCTATTGCATACAGCTCGGCCTCGGGAAGTGGTACTTGTTGAGCTGGCCGTCCACAACGTAGTCCCCGTAGAGGAACATCTCCAGCTCGTCATACCGCCGCTTCAGCAAGCCTTCATAGCACTGGTTGCCGGCGTGATGCCAGACGATCATATCATTGATGAGGGCGTTGGCATTGACGTAGTTGAGGTCGCGGACAGCGCCGCCGCTCGAAGACAGCTGCAGATAGGTGGCGCTGCAATAGCCGATGGTGCCATTGGAGGTTTTCACCTTGTACCAGCCGACGGCGTCGGTCTTGGTTTCCAGCACGGTCACCTTGGTCCCCGTGGTCATCAGCAGAATCCCGTTGTACCCGGTCCCCGGGCCTTCGCGCAGCCAGAGGCTGGGCGAAGCGGTCACCGTGGCGGTCAGATCGCCCGCATTGGGGTCATAAGCGCCGAGCATATCGTCCCGCACATCAAAGGCCGCGTTGGGGTTGTTCCAATAATACGCGCCGATGTTGTAGGAAAAGCTGACCATGGCGTCGAACTGCTGCTGATTGAACCGGATCTGGTTGTTGAGGAGGAACTTGTTGACCTCCGTGGTATAGGCGCCGTTGTTGACCGTCTGCACCAGCAGCGCCCACGCCTCCTGCCGGGTAATGTTGTTGTAGATGAGAGCGCCGGCGCTGAAGGTATAGCCGTGACCGATGGTCGGCACCGACGAGCTGACCAGCGGGTCGTCGTACGCCTTTGAGATAAAGCCCTCGTTGGTGGCGATAAAGTCGATGACCGGGTCGCTGACCAGGCGGCGTTCCAGGGCGGTGGTGGTCGTATCTTTACTTTGGGTTACAAAGGTGCTGGTTTCCTCATAGTCGGTGCTCATCACGCCGTTTTTGGAGGAATAGGCCTTTACCTTGAAGGAACCGGCCTGATCCATCTTGACCGAACCCTTCCAGACGTAGGTGCCGCCGTCGGCCGTTTTGGAGGCGGCGTTGACCGTCTTGGTCTGGCCGTTGCCCAGGTCGATCACAAAGCGGACGCCGTCGCGCGTCTGGTCGGTGATGGCGACGAGGGTGACCGTGCCGCCGAGGGTGACAATGTTGGGCGACGCATAGGCAAAGCGAACCGCTTCGGCGTCGGTCACCGTCACCGTACAGGTGGCGGTGCGCAGGCCGGAGGAATCGCGCGCGGTGATGGTGGCCGTACCCTTTCCAACACCGAGGATATAGCCGTCCTCCACCGTGGCGACGGCGGGATTGCTCGTCGACCAATACACCGCCTTCCCGCCCGGCTGGGTGGTAGCGCGGATATAGAAAGTCTTGCCCTGGGGGACGGTGCCCGACGTGTGGGAAAGCTTAATGGAATCGACAGAGGGCGTTCCCGTGACGGTCACGGTAAACTGCGCCGTGCGGCCCGTGCCGTCCTGAGTGGTTGCCGTGATGGTGGCCGTTCCCGCGCTCACGGCGGTGACAACGCCGCTCGAGCTGACGGTAGCGACCTGCGCGTTGCTTGTGGTCCACTTGACCGATTGGTTCTGGGTCAGCGTGGTGGTCACGGTGGCTTTCAGCGTCTTGGTTTCTCCCGTCTTCAAAGTGGCGCTCGACGCATCCAGCCATACGTTGGTGGCGAGGATGTGCACCCATTCCGCGGAAGCATAGCCCGTTTTCTCCACGCCGTTTGCCGTAAAGCGGATTTCATACCAGCCGTCGGTGTCAAAATCGAGCACCGTCACCTTGTCAAACTCCTGAAGCTGCGCAATGAGGTCATAATTGGTGCCCGGCCCGCTGCGGATGTTGAGCACCGTCGCAAAAACCGAGCCGGTCAGCGTATTCTTCGGAGCGGAGGAGGCGTAAAGCTTTTTCTGGGTTTCCACATCGGCGGTTCCCGTCACCGGAAGACCGGCCGCCTTCTGGAAGTCCTTGACCGCCAGCGTCGTGATATTGCCGTAGCCGCCGTCCACCGCTGTTGTAAAGTAGTGGAGCGATCTCAGCCGCTTTTGCAGGATGCGCACATTCTCTCCCGACATACCCGGACTGAGCGTCTCATATTCCTCCGGCTGTTCGTCCGGATTTTCGGGCGCGTCGGAGGCATACAGCCGTTCCAGCACCGCGTGGGTGGCCACGCCGTCCACCGGCGAAAGGCCGGCGACCGTCTGGAAAGTCTTGAGCGCCGCGAGGGTCGCGGCGTCAAAGACGCCGCTGGAGGCCCCCGTCAGGTAATGGAGGGCGCGCAGCCGGTCCTGCATTTTGGTGACGGCCGCTCCCTTATTGCCGGAACGCAGCTCAGCGTAGGTGGTTGTCTCTGTGGAAATCACCGACAAAAAGGCGGTACTGCAATAACCCTCCCTGCCGTCCGACAGTCTGACCTTCGCCCAGGCGGGATTGGATACGTCGGTCGCGGTCACTTGCGCGCCGTTTGCCAGTGTGGTCAGCACCGGGTAGGAAATGCCGGGGCCGGTTCGCACGTTGAGATAGGCCTTGGCAGTCCCGGTATGGGAAACGGTGGTCACCGTCGGATTGTCTATCACATTGGGGTCGGGCGGAGTGGGGGGCGTGATCGCCGTTTCCGTGATGGTCAGGTAGGCCGCATTCTTGCTGCAGTAGCCGACCGTCCCGTCCGAAAGTTCGATCTTGGCCCAGAGGGGGTTGCGGTTGTCCACAATATTCACGGTCGTGCCGGGCGGCAACGTCGTGAGGCTGCGGAAATCCGCGCCCGGACCGGAGCGGACACGCAGGTAGGTCTTCGTGGCGCCCGTGATCGCTTTATCGTCCGGCAGCTCGGCCGTCTGACCGAGATAGGCGCTCTTGACGTAACCCGTCCTGCCGTTTGCAAGGCTTACCCTGGACCACGCGGCGTCCGTCTGCTCCTGCACCGTGACCTGTGTGCCTGCGGGCAGGGAGGTCAGCGCCGTGTAAGACGCCCCGGGCCCGCTGCGCAGCTCGGTGGAAGAGGTCAGGACCGCCTTTTCATTCGCCGCCAGCGCCCGCATTCCACCCGGAAGGAGGATGCACAGCAGGCACAGACAAAAGAGAGCGGCAAAGCTGATCCCAATTTTTTTGACGCCTCTGGACATGGCGGTAAGCCCCCTTTCTTTTCGATTTTGATGATATCTTGCCGTCATACTGTTTCAACGCTTTCCGTCAGACCTTGCGGAAACGGTGCGGACCGGAGTCAAGCCTTCTCTCTTTTTTCCGCAGGTGACGTTCGATCAGCCAGCGCAGCAGGAAGCCGAGTCCGCCGCCGATGAGCAGCACGCCCGCGCCGACGGCCGCCAGCAGCCAGAGAGGCGGATTGTTCTCCTCCGTCTGCTGCACGTCTCGCAGCGCATAGGGGACCGCGTCCTCCACCTCCGCGCCGGTGATGCCGAGTTCTCCGGCATAATCGCTGCGGAAGGAGACGAGACCGTCCCCGCCGACCGCAACGTCCTGCTGCAGAAGGAGATAGCGGGCGTTTTCCGCGTCATAGCCGTAGAGCCGGACCGTCTCCCCGTCATTCAGGCCGGTTTTCATCAGCCAGAGCGCCTCAAAGGGCAGGGTTCCTGCACCGGCCGAAAAGGAGAAGAGTCCCTCCTTCCCCACGAGGTCGGCAAATTGCCCCTCCAGATCGCCGGGCATTCCGGGGGAGAAAACAACGCCGTCGGCAGGGATGGAGCCGATGTCGTAGCCGTTTATTCCAATGGTCACGCCCTCCGACAGGGTGATGTACGCCTGTATCCAGGGATACTGCCTGAGCGCCTCCAGCAGAGGCGCGGTGAGGGTGGGATTGGCTTGCTGTGAAAAATCGGCAAAGAGGACCGAAAAATCCTCCGCTTCTCCCTTTTTGCGGACGACCTCCAGAAGTTCCTCCGAATTCTTGGGCGCTTCGGGGAGATCGGCCTCGCCGTCTCCCTCGGGGTCGACCGCGCGCTTGGCAATGATCTTATACCGCTTTTTATCCCCGTTTTCCGCCGTGCAGGTGACAAGAATTTCGTTGTCCTGCCCGGCGAGGAGAGCTTCTCCCCCTTCGACCAGGACGGTGGCCTTGCCGTCGGTGGGGGTGGCGTCCACCGCGACCGACTCCACCTCATAGGGGAGCCAGACGACGTAACTTTCCTTGTCCTTGTCAAAGACCGGGGAAAGGATGCCGGGCTCAACGCTCAGGGCGGAGAGGGTATTGTCCCCGCTCGGCACATAGTTGGGGTCCTGCTCGCGCGTGACGGCGATGGTGTAGGTCTTCTTGCTGCCGTTTTCCGCCGTGACCGTGATGTAGACGTTGGTGGTCGCGTCGGGCACAAGGGCGTTATTGGTGACAGCGACCTGCGCTTTCGCGTGGGAGGCCTTGGCGTTGATGCTCAGAGTGGAGACCGAATAGGGCACCTTGGCGGTGTAATAGGTGGTCGAACTGGAAAAATTCGGCGAAAAGACCGCGTTGCCGATGGTGAGTGAGGAAAGGTTGTTGTCGCCCGATTTCGGTGTGGGCGGAGGGAGCGGCTCGGCGAGCTTGACCGAATAGGAGGCGCTCGCGTTAGAGCTGTTTGTGCCGTCGGTCATGACTACATTGGAGGCGGTCACCTGGACCGCCTTGCCCGCCGCCGCGTTGGCGTTGACCCGGAAGGTCAGCGTAAACAGGGTGGCCGAACCGTTGACCGGGTTGGTTTGTGTGGAATCAAACATTGTAAACCAACCGTTGCTCAGGGTGACGTTCCAGCCGCTGCGCTGGGAGACGGGGCTGCCCACCAGGGTCAGCACCGAGGAATCGTAGCTGATCTGTCCCTCCACGCCGATGACGCCCGAGCAGTTGTTGACCGAAAAGGTCAGGGTGATGGTATCCCCCGCGCGGACGGTCTGCGGGCCGGAAAGCCCCGCGCCCGCCGCCGAAGCGGTCAGCGGAATCATGACGACTAAGAGCAGCAGGGCGAGAAACAGAGAAAGAATCCGTTTGGATTTCACAAGCAAAACCACCTAGCGTTTAATTGGAATCAGGAATCAGACGGCGCGCGGCGTGATCAGCTTTTTGCGCAGGATGTGGGACTGGATGTTGACCAGATCGGTGATGTTGACCTTGCCATCCCCGTTGATATCCCCGGCAAGCTGTTCCGTGGCGGTGAGCGTCTTCTTTTTGAGGATCACCGACTGGACGTTGACCAGGTCGGTGATGTTGGCGAGTCCGTCGCCGGTGATGTCTCCGGTGACAATGGCGGTCAGCGTCTGCACCGTTTTGCCGTCATACACCAGGCGGACGGTCATGCCGGTGCCGATGTAGCCCGACGTCACCTGCGAAGAACCCTTGTAAACCTGGATGGTTCCGCCGGAAGCCGAAAGCTTGGCTTTAAAGTCGGCCACCGCGGTGCCGGTCGGAATTTTGCTGATCCGGTTGCTCTGGGTGTTGACCGAGTAGACGGAGCTTGTAATCGAGCGTGGGGCGACCGATACCTGGAAGGTGGTCGTCTTGCCCGAATAGGTTACCGTTAAAGTCTGGGCGCCGGTCTTGTCCTTGTTGTAACCGGTGACCATGGAGGCCGTCAGCGTCACGGTCTGCGTGGTTCCGTCGTTGTAGGCGGCGGTGATCCTGCCTCCGCTTACATCAAGGTTTTCGCCCACCGAATAGCTCAGCTTGGAGGGATAGGAACTCAGGGTGATTCCCGTCACGGCGCGGGCCGCGACCGTCACCTGGAAGGCGGCCGTCTTGCCCGAGTAGGTGATTGTCACCGTCTGCGTCCCCGTCTTGTTTTTGTCATAGCCCGAAACCATGGCGCTGGTCACGGAGATTTCCTCGGCGGTCCCGTTTGAATAGCTGACGCGGAGCTTCGCCCCGCTCAGGTCAAGCTCCTGACCGACGACATAGCTCGTCTTGCCGGGCTTGGACACGAGCGCAATTTCCGTCACCTCTCTGGCCTTGACCGTAACGGTGATGCGCGGCAGAATTTCATCGACGATCCGATAGCCGGACGGCATGGATTCAAAGATCGGGCGGAAGCGGTAGACGCCGGCGCGCGATGCGTTGAAGCCGGTTTCGCATTCCCAGCCCTTGACCGTCAGGGAGACGTTGCCTCCGGCGGCCGTGCCGGTCAGGGCGACGCCCGCGGGCATGGAAGGCAGAGCCTCTCCCTCCGTGATGGTATGGGAGGCGCTCAGATTGCGGCTGAGGGCGGTGACAGCCTTCTGCGGCGCCAGCGCCGCCTGCGCCTTGGGGGAAGGATTGAACTGCGGCTCGCCCAGCGCATCAAAGCCCAGCAGCCAGATCGCGCCGTCCTTGCGCTGCAGATAGGCGGTCTGGTAGACGCCCGAGCCGGCGAAAACGGCGGATACGTCCGAAATACCGTCGACCGCGGCGGGCGACAGGATTCTTGCATAGGCCTCCGAAGCCGAGGAGGGGTCCTTTTCTCCCCACTGATACAGCGCGCCGGCCGAAGTGACGGCGTAGACCTTCCCGCCGGTCGCGGCGACAGCGGTCACGCCGCTGAGGCCCGGAACCTTTTGGGGCAGCGAGGAGCAGTGACAGTCGGCGCTTTCAAAGTGCTGATCGTAGGAAACGTCACAGTAGCTGCCGTCTCCCAGCCGTCCGGAGGCGTTGTTGCCCCAGGCGTAAACCGCGCCGTTCGATCCCAGCGCCACGCCCGGCGCGATATCCGCAATCCCGGTCAAAAAGCCTTTTCCGGTTTCATTTTTTAACTGCACGGGCGTTTTGGAGCAGGTGCAGGAGGAGGATTTATAATGCTGGTCCTCAGGAACGGCGCAGGAGGAGCCGATGCCGAGCTGACCGTCGACATTGCTGCCGAAGCTCCACACAGTCCCGTCCTCCTTGAGGATCAGTCCGCCGTCCGACCCGTTCGCGACAATTTTCTCCGCGCCCGTCACAGAAAACAGGGTGACCGGCTCGGCGCCTTCGGTGTCCCGGTCGAGCGTGCGCACATTGTATTGCCCCTGGCTCCCTGTGGCAACCAGGTAGTAGTCGCCCGAAGCGTCCGCCACATTGGAGAGGTTCTGAACCTGCTGCGCCTCGCAGGAGAAGGAATCGTCCAATACGCCGTCCCAAATCCAAACGGTGCCGTCCGATTTGAGGGCGCGGTTCTCATCGATCAATTTGACCGCGCCCGTCAGGCCGGAAACCGGGCTTTTGAGGGTCTCCCCCGTGTCCGGATGCCGCCTCCAAAGCTCGACCGAACCGTCGTTAAACAGGATGGCCGCCCCTTCATCGCCAAAGGGGACCATCTGCCGGACGGAAATCTCCGTCCCGGAAAAAGCGTACGCGGCCGCCTGCTCGCCGTTGAGCTGCGCCGAAATATTGGCCAGCGGCAGCAGCGCAGCCAGGACGGCGAGGCACAGCAGCAGCCCGAGGATTCGTTTTGTCAGCAGCTTTTTCATAGCATCATTTCCGCTCCCCCAATGGTAGTGAAAGTCCCCGAACGCAGCCGGGGAAGCCCGCGCCGGGCGGCGGCGCAGGGCGTATCTGCAAGCTCTTTCCGCCGGCTTGCGGCAGACGGTCGAAAAGAGAGATTCCAAGCTATTTTACATTATATCCTGTCGAAGACGCAAATGCAACCGGTCGGCCCGGATTACATAATTTAGTTACAATTTTATTACATGTTTTTCTCTGCAAACTTCCGCTGCTGAAAAAAATCACTTTTGCTGTAAAAAAAGGCGGAAAAAGGGATTTTTAAAATACTTTTTGTAATATTTCGATCTTATATAACAAATCTTCCCGATTCCGCCCCAACAGTCAGGCGGGGAAGGAACCGACGCAAAAAGACCCGGACGCCGGATTCCCCAGCTCCCGGGTTTGCATTTTGCCGTTTTTCCTTCCGAGCCGCGCTTCTTTGCGCAATGGCCTCGCGGAAATAGCGCAGCATGGTTTCACATACCGCCGTTTTGTCGTACCGCTGGGCGACCGAATACATATACGCTCTGTTGTATTCTGTCAAATGTTGACGAACCGTAGCAATCGCCCGCGCCATATCGGCGGGGTCTCCCACACTGCACAGCGCGCCGCAGCCCTCGTCGAGATATTCCTCCGGTCCGCCGCATCGGGTGGAGATAACGGGAAGCCCGGCGGCGAGCGCCTCGATGCCCGGGATGCCGAAGGTCTCGACGTCGCTGCCGATGACGACGGCGTCCGATTGGCTCAGGATGCGGGCAATCTCCTCGCGGGATTTCTGTCCCGGAAAGGAGACGATCCCCCGGAGTCCCAGCTCGTCGCGGATGCGCAGATAATCGGCCCTGTAGTAGCCGTCCCCGATGACGCACAGGCGGACGTCCTCCATCCCCCGCTCCTCGCGCAGCAGCTTGACGGCGCGCATGATGTCGTCGATCTTTTTGCCCTCCCGCAGACCGGAGACGTTGACCAGACGGAATTCGCCGTCGGTCCGCTCAGGATGCGGCAGGCGGAAGCGGGAGCAGTCGATCATATCGGGAATAATGCCGCACTGGGTTCTTCCCTCGGGCATGCTGCGGCGCATCATTTCGCTGACCACCGTAAAGCAATCCGCCTTTTCCAGCACCAGACGACCGTATTTCTCCCCGTCCTCCCCTTCAAAGAAGCGGCGGAAGTAACTTGCGTGCTCGGTCAGGACGACGGGGATGCCGGTTTCCTCGCTCAGGCGGACGCAGGCGTATCCGGCCGGCAGGGAAACGTGGGCGTGGATGACGTCCGGACGTCCGAACTGCTTCTCAAACCGGCGGTAGGCCGACTTGAGCGCACGGACATAATGCTCCATATTGGCATCAAAGCTGATGGTGGCGAGGTTCAGCATACGCTTGCGCGTCACGGTGAAACCCTGCTCCTGTTCGGTGACCAGCTTGGGAAGGGTCAGGTAATGCAGCGGGCGCTGGAGTCTGCGGCGCTCGATGAACAGCAGATGGACCTCCACATCCTCCCGCTCGGCCAGGGCCTGGGTCTGCTGGCGGTGGTACACGCCGCCGATGGCATCCTCCGGCATGGGATACCAGGTGGGAACGACCAGGACTTTCAAACGGTCCCCCATTGGAACACGCTCCTTTTATGAATAGAGTCGGGTTTGGCAGGCGCTCTCTTTCCCTGCGCACAGACGGAAAGCCGACCTCCGTCACACTTCCCCCAGCAGGACGGCGCGCACCGGCGCGCCGTCTAGCCCTGCAAGCTTTAAGGGAAAGGCGGCCAGGGTGTATCTTCCGTCCGCCACATGGGAGAGGGAGAGTCCCTCCAGAATGCGCACTCCGGCCGCGAGAAGCTCGGTGTGGACGGCGGTGCAGTCCTCCTCCAGAGCGACGGTGGGAGCGTCGGTCCCCACGAGGGTCACGCCGCCGTCGGCCAGCGCAAAGGCGGCGCTCGGCAGCAGAAAGGCCCGCTCCAGCCCGCGGAAAAGAATCCGCTTTTCCACGAGCGGCAAAATGGCGTCGATATCCGCGCCGGTGATAAGGCCGTCGACCGTGACGACCGAGCAGGGGCCGTAAAAATCGCCGAGCGGCAGGTCGGAAACGCCGACGCCGTCCGCGAGATAATGAAGAGGGGCGTCGACGTGGGTGGCCGCGTGGCTGCAACAGGTAAGGGCGGTCAGGTTGTATTCGTCCCCCGTCTCCAGACGCCGGATGCGCTCCAGGCGGGATTCAGGGTCGCCCGGATACACCGCGGCGGAAAAGAGTTCGCGGGAAATGTCGATGATCTGCATCTGCCTTCGCCTCCAGAGTCCTTTTTAAGTTGTCTCAAAGGGGGAGCGGTTATACGGAAGCCCCCTCTTTTCCGTTCGACCGGCGGACGACCGCAAAATCAATGCGCCGTTTCTTTTATGATAATATGATTTGGACAAAGCCGCAAGGGGCTTGCGCCTCTTTCATCCGTATTCATTTCATGCGCCGTCGGCGGCAAAAGAGAGCACGGCCCGGCAGGCTAAAGCGTCCGGGTTCCGCTGGGCCGGTCCAAACCGCGCAAAAGGAGTCGGCTCCGCCGGAAGAAGCTTCTTCCCGGCGGAGCCGAAGCGTTTGGCTGGAGATGAGGCGGCAGTTTCCCGCCCCGACCGTTCCTGCCACAAAAATACCTCGAATCCAAAGGTAATGTAAATCTTCAATACCTTGCGAATGGAGTTATAAAATTGTCTCCTCGTCGCTATCCTGCACATGCAGCATAATATCGTTCGGCTGACAGGAAAGCAGGTTGCAGATTTTGTTGATGGTCACGGTGGTGATATTCTGATTGTGTCTGAGCTTGTGCAGCGTGCGGTAATCGATGCCCATCTTGTTCATTTTGTAGCCGGAAATGCCGTTTTTCTTGAGGAATTCCCAAAACGGGGTATAGACGATCACACCAATCCACTCCTTTTGTGATAGTTTGCTCCTGCCGGCCTTCCTGACCGGACGACGGCGGAGCTTGTCAATAGCGTGTACTTAGTGTAACCGTTCTCGGGATTTTTATTATAGTGACTATATACATTACATTTATCAAAGAGGTATATAAAACGTCGATTTATCGGGAAAAAGCGGTGTGAAAAAACAAAATGAATCAAGCATACGACGCATTTATTCGCTCCCGGTTCAATTGGTGGATTTTTCGCACCGTTTCGGAGACAAAAAACGCCCCGCCGGGCAATTTCTACCGACGGGGCGTTGGGTCATTTACTTTTCCGGTTCAGGCGTTTTTGCAGGCGGACATCGCCGCCCAAAAATTCCAGGCGCACATGATTGCCCATAATCCGGGAAACCAGCCGCTCTGAATACTGCTGTTCGAGCTCCTTCGCGGAGAGATTGGTGCTGATGATGGTGGGCCTGCCCACCATTATGCGGGAATTGAGGATATTGTAGATGGCGGCGTTGGAAAAGGAGGTGGAAAACTCGGTGCCGAGATCGTCGAGAATCAGCAGGTCGCAGCCGATGAGGTGGCGCTCGCTTTCCCCCGCTTCATCCCGCTGGGGGCGGAACCGCTCCTTTTCCAGCTGAGAGACAAGGCTCGGCGTGGAGCCATAGACGACCCCATAGCCCGCGGCGATGGCTTCACTGGCGATGGCGAGCGAGAGATGCGTCTTGCCGAGCCCCGTGGCCCCCTGCATCAGCAGACTGGGAGCAGAGAGGGAAAAGCGCGCCGCATAGCCTCTGCAATAGCGCAGCACGGCCTCCATCTGCCTGCGGGGGGAAAGCTCTCCGCGCACGGGGACGTCGGAATAATAGTCGAGGGAAAAGCTTTCAAAGGAGGAGAGTTCCAGCGGGGAAAGGGAGCTCAGCCGTTCATAGGCCTCACGTCGCAGCTCCTGCTTCATGCAAGAGCACATGACGCCGTCGACGTAGCCGGTATCCTCACAGGAGGGACAGGCATAGTGCGGCTCAAGCGCATCCCGGGCCAGTCCGCAGGAGGACAACAGGCGGGAAAGTTCCTCCTGCTGGGCGAGGTTGCGCTCCTTTAACCTTTGCAGCGCGCCGGAGACATCGCCTCCCCCGAGCACGGCCCGCGCCGCCGCCACGGCCGTGGAGGAAAGCTCCCTTTCAATCTCCGCAGCGCGCGGACAGCGGCGGTAAAACTCCGCCCTGCGCTCCTCGGCCTCCCGGCCGGCGCGCAGGCGTTTTTGCTCAAGCTTGCGGGTCACGGCATCGTATACTTCTTTCTGATATCCCACTATTTCTTCACCTGCCCTTGCAGTTCCAGTTCATCAAAGATGCTGATCTTCTCGTATGCCTCTATATCGTAGGACGGTTTTCTGTCCTGAGACGACTGTTTGGAGCGCTTTTCCTGCCGCTCGGCCCGCGCCTGCTCAAGGGTATGCACCCCTTCGCTCTGCCAGCGGCGGAGAATGCTGTCCGCATAACTGACGATGTATTTCCCCTTGGCGTCCACACACCGTTCATAGGCCTCACGGATGAGTTCAGGACCGAAATGCCACTCATTGACCCAGCGGTTGGTCGCCTCATCTTCTCTGGACGTCGGGGAACGTTGTTCCATGCCGATGGTTTTGAGCACCAGCGACCAGGCCTTTTTCCGTTCGCCCAGACTGCGGATTTTCTGTTCGGCCTTCTCGTGTGAGTCGATCTCCTCCTCCGCCCAGGAGATGGCCACCTTCTCAATGTACCGCATGCTTCCCTTGCCGATGCTGACGGCGTACTGCAGCAGCATCACAATGACGTCCACGGGGAGTCCGTCGTTTTCGTGGATGAGCACCAGCGTCGCGGCGTCGCCGCCCGAAATCGGCCGTCCGAGTATGACCTGCGCCTCCTGCATTAAGAAGGAAAGCTCCTGTGACTCCCCCACCCGGCGCGCCACATAGGCGCTGTCCGGCTTCTGGGGGCGGGAAAGCGGGCGGGGACGGTGTTCCGCCGCATCGGAAGGCGGAGAAGACGGCGTTTCGGCCCGGCTCCGCACCGGGTACGCCGCCGATGGCGTTGAAAGCTGCGTTCCGGCCGCGCCTGCCTGTGCGGGGACAATCGTATCCCCTGAAAAGGCCATCAGGCCGGTTTCCGCCCAATACTGCATGGCGTCGCGCACGTCGGCCGACTGCATGGACAGTGCGGTGGCGATGGTTTCCGCTTCAAAGGCTTCCCCCGCATGGCGCAGCATCCACAGCAGCACCTTGAGCTGGGCGGCGCCGGCCAGCTTCAGGTGCCTGTCCACCACGGCGCTGGGCACGGCAAAGACGGAATTCCATCCTCCCAGATTGATTTGATAACTCATTTTTTGTTTCCCCATTCCTGCGCTATCTCAAAAACAGGCCGCTTTCTCACGGCCGTTCCCTTATCGTCGCCGTATCCTGACGGTGAATGTTTGCATTTCACATATGGTTCCTGGCTGCTCAGCCGCCGGGAATCTCTGATTTCCGCATGCAGCGTGAAATCATTATAGTAAGCATCTGCATCACCGAAAAGCAGGACAAACCGTCAACCCGCTCGAAAGCTGACGCTTCCCAGTTTGGTCAATGATTTCTCAGCCGCCGGGAATCTCTGATTTCCGCATGCGGCGTGAAATCATTATAGCACAATCAAGCCCGGTAAAAAAGCACAAAAGAAGCATGGAAATATTAGGGGAACCAACGAAAAATAAAAAAATGTTAAAATTCTGTAACCTTTTGCTCCTTCAGTGCGTTTTACTTAACAGAGATACAACGAAGGGAGCGCCGGCAATGGGGAAGAAAAGATCGGTTTGTATTTGGACGTGGTGCGGTTTCGCCTGTGCTCTTCTGATGGTGATGGCCGTCTACGGACTGTTCCGCTAAAGAAAAAAGCAAAAAAGGGCTTGACAGAAGCCGTCTATATGCCTTATAATGATTCACGCACCAAGCGTGCGGATGTAGCTCATCCGGTAGAGCGCCACCTTGCCAAGGTGGAGGTAGCGAGTTCGAG
>CABSLJ010000053.1 GCA_902478455.1 uncultured Oscillospiraceae bacterium
TCCACCTTGATGATGTAGCCGTCAATCGCCATCTTTCTGAGATACGCGCCCATATCCGTCAGTTTATGGATAGGGCGAAGGAGCATGTCGAGATGAAAACGCTGACGCCTGAGTTGCTGAAAATCTTTGTCCGGCGCATCGAGGTGTTCGAAAAGGAAGTGAAGTATTCCCGGACCGAGGGTAACCACATCGATATTTACTTCACCTTCCATGCCCCACAACAGTATCCGCAGGACGCCCTCGTTTTTGCCTCCTAAAAAGCTGCAACCGGAAGGAACTCAATCCTTCCAGCTACATACTAAAACACTTTCTTCGTTATGACCCTCCGCCTAATCATCAGGCGGCTTTTTATTTGATCATGGTATTGGCGGACAAGTCCCTGTTGACGATATGGATACAGAAAAAAGATTTTTGCTTTGCACGGACCAGAGAAATACGTAGATGCCCAAGCGAGCGGTTCGGCGGCGATTTGTGACGCACTGGGCAAAACTGCATCTTTGCGTGTTCTGCGTATCCGGCCGTCTGCCGGAGCGATGGAAAATACGGACGACACGGACTCCAACAGGGGAAGAAGGCGCGCTTTACTCGCCTTGCTTGCATCCTTCCCCGATTTGGGGTACAATTTCTTCGGATACAGGTCCTTTTGCTTTTGAGTCAGTTGGACGTGTGCGCCGCGCTCGAATAGAAGAGCGGAAAATTCAGAGAAAAGGGGCGTTTCCGTGGCAAAATCCCGCATATCAGTAAAAATTTTGTTGCCCTTTATATTGATTGCCGCCGTCCTCCTGACGCTTGCTATTGTTCCCCTGTCTTCGGAAACAGCGCCGGTTGGTTTGGGAGCGGTCTCCTCTTTGGACGAAACATCGGAGACGGAGACGCCGGAATCGGAGGCCGCCGTGCCTTGCGCCGTGAGCTCCCTTGCGGAACCGGAGGAATCGGCCGCGGAATCCGTCGCCAGCGAGGAGCCTGAGACTTCCCGGATGCCGGAGAGCGCTGCGCCGCCGGCAGAGAGGCCGGAAATTGAAACGAGCAGCGCACCGGAATCGGAAACTTCGAGCACTGCGTCGGCGTCCGGTCCCGATGTCGCGGCGAAATACGCGATGCTGACGGATGCGGCAAACGGCAGGGTACTGTATCAACAGGGCGGGACGGAAAGCAGGCTTTATCCCGCGTCGACCACCAAGCTGTTTACCGCCTATGTGGCGCTGCAATATCTGGAGCCGGAGGAAATCATCACAGCCGGAGACGAGTTGGAGCTCCTGCAGCCGGGCTCCTCCATCGCCTATATCTTGAGGGGGCACCGCCTGAGCGTGGAAATGCTGGTGGAAGGAATGCTGTTGCCCAGCGGCAATGACGCCGCTTACATTCTGGCGGCCGCGGCCGGCCGGAAAATTGCGGGAGATGAGGCGCTGGCCGCCACTCCAGCGGTGGAGGCGTTTGTTGGGGAGATGAACCGCCAGGCGGAGAACCATGGGCTTTCTCATACCCATTTTGTCTGTCCGGACGGCTACCACGACGACGAGCACTACACTACGCTGGCGGACGCGGTGGACATAGCCCGGCTTGCCCTGTCAAATGATCTGATTGTCCGATACGCGTCCATGGCAAGCGACAAGGTCTATTATGCGAGCGGAGAAAATATTACATGGACCAATACCAATCAGCTCATCCAGCCGGATTCGCCCTATTACTGCGAGGAGGCAATAGGGCTTAAGACCGGCTTTACGGACGAGGCCGGCTATTGCCTGCTCGCTGCGGCGCGCTTTGGCCCATCTGAGGTGATTGTTGCGGTTTTTGGGAGCGACAGCTCGGAAGCCCGGTTTTCCACCGCCGCCGAATTGCTGGAATACTACCGGACGCTTCTGTGAGCCTGCGGAGAGGAAAACATCGTTCGGCTGTGACAAATTCGGCTGTGCAGCGCCGGCCGGGGAGTTTACAAAATGCGCTGAAAATGCTATGATAATACAAGAAATTTTCCGCTGCTCACCGGCGCATAGCGCGGGAGAGCGCTGAAACGAAAGGAATGGATACCAATGGCCAACTACTTTCAGCCGGAGATAGAGTGCGCTTCCCCGGAACAAATCCGGGCCTGGCAGGACGAGCGTCTCGTCAAAACGGTGAAGCATGTGTATGACAACGTGCCCTATTACAGGAATCTGATGGAGCAGAAGGGGGTCGAGCCCGGCGATGTCCAGTCGGTGGACGACCTGCATAAGCTTCCCTTCCTGACCAAGGACGACCTGCGCGAGGCCTATCCCTACGGCCTTTTGGCCTGCCCGCTTTCCGACTGCGTGCGCATCCAGTCCACAAGCGGCACGACCGGCAGAAGAGTAGTTGCCTTTTACACCCAGCACGACATCGACCTGTGGGACGAATGCTGCGCCAGAGCCATTGTGGCGGCCGGCGGCACCAAGGATGACGTAGTGCACGTCAGCTATGGCTACGGTCTGTTTACCGGCGGTCCGGGCCTCAACGGCGGCTCGCATAAGGTGGGGTCGCTCACCCTGCCGATGTCCTCGGGCAATACCGACCGCCAGATTCAGTTCATGTGCGACCTGGGTTCCACCATCCTCTGCTGTACGCCCTCCTATGCCGCCTACCTCGGCGAGACCATCTGCGAGCGCGGTCTTCAGGACAAAATCAAGCTCAAGGCGGGCATCTTCGGCGCGGAGGCCTGGAGCGAGGAGATGCGCCAGGATATCCAGCGGATGCTCGGCATCAAGGCCTATGACATCTATGGACTGACCGAGATATCCGGCCCCGGCGTCTCCTTTGAGTGCGGCGAGCAGACCGGCATGCATATCAATGAAGATCACTTTATTGCCGAGATCATCAACCCCGTGACCGGAGAGGTGCTGCCCGACGGCGAAAAGGGCGAGCTGGTCTTCACGAGCATCACCAAACAGGCCTTCCCGCTTTTGCGCTACCGCACCCGCGACATCTGCGTCCTGAGCCACAAAAAGTGCTCCTGTGGCCGCACCCACGTCAAGATGTCCAAACCGATGGGCCGCAGCGACGATATGCTCATCGTCAAGGGCGTCAATGTCTTCCCGTCGCAGATCGAAACCGTGCTGATCAACAAGGGCTACCCGGCCAACTATCAAATCATCGTCAGCCGCGTCAACAACAGCGACAAGCTGGACGTTGAGGTGGAAATGACACCCGAGATGTTCTCCGACTCGATGAGCGAGGTCGCCGTCCGCGAGAAGGAACTCATCGAGTCGCTCAAATCGATGCTCGGCATCTACGCCAGCGTCAAGCTGGTTGCGCCCAAGTCCATCGCCCGCAGTGAGGGCAAGGCGGTGCGCATCATCGACAATCGCAAATTATATTAATTCTATCAAAGGAAGGAAGGCTGCACCATGACCGTGAAGCAAATTTCCGTATTCCTGGAAAACAAGGCGGGGCGTCTCGCGGCGTTTACCCACCTGCTGCGGGAAAACGACATCGACATGCGCGCCCTGTCCATCGCGGAGACGCCCGATTTCGGCATTCTCCGGGTGATTGTGGACGATGTTTACAAAACCTCTAGCGTGCTCAAGGAGGCCGATTACGTTTTCTCCATCACGCCGGTGCTGGCTGTGGCCATGCATGATGTATCCGGCGGCCTTTCCGAAATTCTCGACGTTCTGGGAAACAACGACGTCAACATCGAGTATATGTACGCCTTTACCGCGCGCCGTAAGGACACCGCCTATATGGTTTTCCGCGTGGGGGACAACGAAAAAGCGGTTTCCATCCTCACCCAGAACGGCATCACGCCCATCTGCCAGAGCGAACTGGCAGAGCTGTAACCTCACAGCAGAAAGAAGGACCTCCCCGGCTTCGTGCAGGGGAGGTCCTCGTTGCAAAACGGGAATACCCGTCTCTCGCATACCGCCGGCGGTGTAGCGGCCCAGGCCGGAGGAATCAGCAGGGGAATGGGCGTACCATGTGGAAAAGAAGCTGCCTTTTCCAACCGCGCTGTGCCGGCAACAGAAGAAAAAAGAGCAGGAGGCGATGTTCTATGCCGTTTTCCCCCCAGACCCTGGACTTTTTGTTTGAAAATCATTTGCAGGACAGCCGCGCCTGGTTTGAAGCGCACAAAGGGGAGTACCGGGAATTTGTGATTGCGCCCTTACGGGAGCTGACCGAAGCGCTGACGCCCTGCATGCTGCAAATCGACAGCCGTCTGACCACCGAGCCGCGTGTGGACAAGACCATCTGCCGGATTTGGCGGGACACCCGCTTCTCTCATGATAAATCGCTCTACCGGGACACGATGTGGATCATTTTTAAGCGCGGCAAGATGCACGGGACCGATGTGCCGGGCTTTTATTTTGAGATTTCAGAAGAGGGCTTTAACTACGGCTGCGGATTTTACAGCGCCTCTACCGCCTATATGAACCATCTGCGCGCCCTGGCGCTTGCGGGAAATCCCTCTTTTGCGCGGGCGATGGAGGCTTTTGAGGCGCAGAGCCTCTACCATATGGAGGGCGAATGCTACAAACGGCCGCATTACGCCGGGCAGCCGGAAGAGCTGCGGCGCTGGCTGGAGCGCCGCAATCTCTGCTTTGTGGCCGAGAGCAACGACTTCGACCTGCTTTTTTCCAACCGTTTGGCAGAAAAGCTGAGCGAGGATTTCACGCTGTTAAAACCAATCTATGAATTTATGATGGAGGCTGCGGCGCTTACTTTGAGGCAGGAGGAAAAAGAGCTTCATGCCTAGCGCGTCCGCGCGCTGCGCCTGCCTGGAAAGAGGCGGATTTCCACAACGCGGCGTTCGGAATTCAAATATCCGGGAAGCTATGGCGTTCCTCTTCGATTCTTTTTCGCTATGCCCACAGAAAGAAAAAAGGTACGCCCCGAGGAGCGTACCTTTTTTGATTTGATGACTTATCTTCTGTTGCTTTCGAAGCATTCGCTGCAATAGACGGGGCGGTCATTCCTGGGCTCAAAGGGAACCTGGCAGGTCTTTCCGCAGGCGGCGCACACGGCGTCGTACATCTGTCTGTTGCCACGACCCTCGCCGCGGGCAGCCTTGCGGGCGTCACGGCAGGCCTTGCAGCGCTGGGGCTCGTTGGTGAAGCCCTTTTCAGCGTAAAATTCCTGCTCGTTGGCAGTGAATTCAAACTCGGCGCCGCATTCTTTGCAGATTAAAGTCTTGTCTTCGTACATGGATTCATACCTCTTTTTCTTTTTTTCATTTCATGCGAACATGAAACGGTTTGCAAAATTGTGTGAGCAGTCCGGAACGCGCTTACAGGGGACGAACGTTGACAGCGCGAATCTTGCTGCTGTTGCGGGGGTCGGCCTCGGTGTCAAACGTGACCTTCTGACCCTCGGTGAGGGTCTTGAAGCCCTCGGCGACGATCGCGGAGAAGTGGACGAAAACATCCTCGCCGCCATTGTCGTTGGAAATAAAGCCGAAGCCCTTTTCCGGATTGAACCATTTTACGGTACCTTGATTCATCTTTCGGTACCTCCTTTATTGGATTGGTATCCACCGTACAAAAAAACTCACATGCATTCGTAAATCATCAAACGGTCAATGACTTACAAATACATGTGAGTTCATTTAGCACCTTCAGAATACGTTTTTATTATATCATGCATTTTCCACTTTGGCAATAGAAAAAATTGTCGAACCAAGAAAAATATTTATAATGACGGGAATAACCATTTTATGGTATACTATAAAACAGAAGTCTTTTTGTTTTATTCGGAATCCGGCATCTGTTGGGCGGCAGAAAAGCCGCGAATCACTGATTTTTGCAAAAAGCGTTGTCGTGCCAAGACGGTCCCTTTGTATCTTATTCTATGGTATATCTACTATCCCGAAGAAAGAGTGGTGCATGCATGAGAAAAAAGCTGAAAGAAAAAATATTTGAATCTCTTTCCTCCGTGCTCCCCGTTACGCTGATCGTTCTGTTTCTGAGCTTTACAACGACGTTCATGCCCATCGGCACGCTGATGCTGTTCGTGCTGGGGGCGATCCTGCTGATTGTGGGAATGGGCTTCTTTTCGCTCGGTGTGGACATTGCAATGATGCCCATGGGAGACGGCATCGGCAGTCAGCTGGCCAAGTCCAAGAAAATACCGGTGATGCTCATCATCGCCTTTCTCATCGGCGTGGCGGTCACGGTGGCCGAGCCCGATTTGCAGGTGCTCGCGCGCCAGGTGCCCGCTGTGCCCGACGCGGTCATCATCTGGACGGTGGCGGCCGGCGTGGGATTGTTTTTGGTGGTGTCCATGCTGCGGACCCTGTTTAAAATCCGCTTGTCCCACCTGCTTTTGGGCTTGTATCTCCTGGTTTTTCTTCTGGCGCTTTTCGTGCCCAAGGAATTCCTCGCCGTGGCCTTTGATTCGGGCGGCGTGACCACAGGACCGATCACCGTGCCCTTTATTATGGCGATGGGCATCGGTATTGCGTCCATGCGCAGTCATGTGGACTCAGAGGAGGACAATTTCGGTCTGATCGCTTTGTGCAGCATCGGTCCGATCCTTTCGGTGCTCATCATGGGGATGTGCTTTCAATCGACCTCGGTGGAATACACGCCCTTCGCCATCCCAAGCGTACTGACCTCCAAGGACGCCGCCGATCAGTTTGCGGCGGGCTTCCCGGTTTATCTGGAGGAGGTCCTGCTGGGTCTGCTGCCCATCATTGCCTTTTTTGTTATTTTCCAGCTGGTGGCGCTCCACCTGCGCAAGCGGCCGCTGGTCAAAATCATCGTCGGCATCGTGTATACCTTCATCGGACTGGTGCTCTTTTTGACGGGCGCCAACGTCGGCTTCATGCCGACCGGCTATTTTATCGGTTCGGAGATGGCGCAGTACGGCTGGCTGATTGTCCCTTTGGGGATGGTGATCGGCTATTTTATTGTTGCAGCCGAACCGGCGGTGTTGGTGCTCAACAAGCAGGTGGAGGAGGTCACGAGCGGCGCCATTCCCCAAAAGGCCATGCGGCTGAGTCTTTCCATCGGCGTGGCCGTTTCCGTGGGGCTTTCCATGGTGCGCGTGCTGACCGGCATTTCGATCTTTTGGTTTTTGGTGCCCGGCTACGCCATTGCGCTGCTGCTGACCTTTTTTGTCCCACCGATTTTCACATCCATCGCCTTTGACTCGGGCGGCGTCGCCAGCGGACCGATGACGGCCACCTTTCTGCTGCCCTTTGCGATGGGCGCCTGCGCAAGCGTGGGCGGCAACATATTGACCGACGCTTTCGGCATTGTGGCTATGGTGGCCATGACCCCGCTGATCACGATTCAGATGCTCGGTCTTGTCTATCAGAGAAAATTAAAGCGTTCCAAGGATTTGACGCCGGAAGAAGAAGCGGACATGACGGACGAAATCATAGACTATACAAAGGAGGACCAGCCGGATGGAGAAGATGCCGAATTTCAGGCTGATTGAGCTGATGGTGACCATCGTCGACCGCGGCAGAGGCGCCAAGGTGGTCGACCTCTACCGGACGGAGCATCTGCATTTTAACTATATGTGCCTGGGAATGGGCACAGCCAATTCGGAAATACTGGATTATTTCGGCTTAAGCGAAACCGAGAAGGATATTATCCTCACCATGATTCCCGACTGTAAGATACCCGACCTGATCCAAAAGGCGAGCGGCCGCTTTGAGCTCGCCCGGGCGGGCAAGGGAATCCTGTTTACGGTGCCGCTTTCAGGCGTCAGCGGTCAGGTGCAGCGGGTGCTGTGCAAACCGGAATATCTCTCTGAAAATATTGAGGTGAAAAAAATGGAAGAAACCACGCGCTGCGATCTCATTCTGACCATTCTCAACCGGGGGTATACTGACAAGGTGATGGCGGCCGCCAAGCGCGGCGGCGCACGCGGCGGAACAGCGCTGCACGCCCGCAGGGTGGGGTTTGAGGATGTGGAAAACTTCCTCGGCTTTACCATCCAGCCGGAAAAGGAAATTATCGCCATTCTGGCGCCGCGCAGCATGAAGGCGGACATCATGCAGGAGATCAACAAAGAGGCGGGACTCGCCACCGAGTGCCAGGGCGTGCTGTTTTCCCTGCCGATCAACGACATCATGGGCATTGATTTCGGTGAGATGGGGAAGGAACCCCTTTAAAATATTAAATGCCATGGAGGAAACGCGATGATCCGACTTCTTTTTAAACAGCGATTTTTTTCCTGGTTCGACAGCTACGACATCTACGATCAGGCGGGCAACGTGTTTTTTGTTGTCAAAGGGGCGCCTTCCTGGGGGCACCGCCTGCACATCTACAATGCCGTGGGGGAACAGCTTGGTCTCATTCAGGAGGAGGTGCTCACCTTTTTGCCGCGTTTTTGCCTATACATCGGCAATACCTACGTCGGTCAGATCAAAAAGGAATTTACCTTTTTGAAGCCGCGTTACACCCTTGAATATAAGGATTGGCAGATTGAGGGGGACGTGTTCGGCTGGGATTACAACGTAACCGACGGTACGCGTCGTGTGATGCACGCTTCCAAGGAACTGTTTCGTATGACCGACACCTATGTGATCGACATCGAGCGGCAGGAGGATGTGCTTTATTCGCTGATGATCGTACTGGCGATTGACGCTGCCAATTGCTCCAGAAACTAAGGCGTTTTTTGTCCCTTGGGACACACAACTGCCGTTGGGCGGTCGCGGCGGGAAGCCATGGCGTACCAGGGCCCTCTGTAAGGGGCAAAAGCGGCACAGACGGACAAATAAAAAAACAGGGACCAATGTTTCCACATCGGCCCGCAGAAAACAGGATTTCCTGTTCTGCGGACGAATGAGGACATTCGTCCCTGCTTTTTGTTTTTGTTGTAAGAATCTGATGTTATTTTACAGCGAAAGGGGAATAGGGAGACGCGAATCCGGAAGGACGCTCCCCTTAGGAGTTCTTCATGACGATGCTTTCCACCATATTGGCCACATGTTCGCAGGCGTCGCAGCATTTTTCCAGCTTGTCAAAGGTGTCCGCCCAGCTCATGACGTGGATGGCGTCCTCACATTCGACGTAGAGGCGGCGTACGGCGCGGGTATAGATTTTGTCGCCCTCCTCCTCGAGACGGTTGATCTCGACGATCTGGTCGTGAATGGTCGCCGATTTACGGAAGTTGCGGAACTCCTCCATCATCTGCCGGAGTCCGGCGCAGCAGCCCGTGATGACCGTGGAGAATTCCAGCGCCTCGTCCCGGGCATCCCGGATGTTATACATGTACATGCGCATCAAAACGTCCTCGATGGAATCGGTCAGGTCATCGATCTCCTGCGCGAGGTCGATGATGTCCTCACGCTCGATGGGGGTGATAAACTCGCGGACAAGACGGTTCATCATGTCGTGCTTTTCGACGTCGGCGGAATGCTCAATCTTGTGCATCTCCTCCATCCGCCGGGGAAGCTGTTCGGCGTCAAAATGCAAGAGGGCGTCATGCAGCATCTGGGCGGCGCTGCAAGCGTAATCGGTGAGTTTTACAAACATTTTGAAATAGTCGTTGCCTTTTTTTCCCGCCATAGAAATCCTCTTTTCTCCGTCCGGCGCACGGCACTGGAACGGTTATTCTTCAAACAAAATAAGCCGGGGCTTTAGAAAATCCACATGAACAGCCTGGCCATCAGGAAGCCGATCAATCCGCAGCCGGGGAAGGTGAGAATCCAGGTATAAACCATCTCCTTGACCACGCCCCAGTTGACCGAAGAGAGACGCTTGGCCGCGCCGACGCCCATAATCGCCGTCGTTTTGGTGTGGGTAGTGCTGACGGGAACGCCAGTCAGCGAGGAAATGAGCAGGCAGCCGGCCGCGGCGATGTCGGCCGAGAAGCCCTGGTATTTTTCCAGCTTGACCATATCCATGCCGACCGCCTTGATGATGCGATAGCCGCCGATGGAGGTGCCGATCGCCATCACCAGCGAGCAGAGGATCATCAGCCACAGCGGGATGGTAAAGTTGGTGACTTCGCCCTGTCCCTTCGCGAGGAAGAAGCCGAGCATAAAGACGCCCATGAATTTCTGGCCGTCCTGCGCGCCGTGCATGAAGGCCATGGCAGCGCCGCCGCAGATCTGCGCGCCGCCGAAGAAGCCGGTGGTCTTTCGGCGGTCAAGCGGCCGCGCGATGAGTTCCGTCAGCTTGACGACAATCCAGCCCATCGCAAAGCCAAGCAGGGTGGAGAGCACAAGGCCGTAGAGGACCTTGACCCACTCGCCGCCGTTGATGCCGGAAAATCCGCCGTGCAGGGCGATTGCCGCGCCGGAAAGTCCCGCAATGAGGGCGTGGCTTTCGCTGGTGGGAATGCCGAACTTCCACGCCGCCGTGGCCCAGGTGACAATGGCGAAGAGAGCGGCGCAGAGGGCGACGAGGGCGTCGTGCGTGTTGCCGCCGAAATCGACCATCTTGTAGATGGTTTCAGCCACCGTGGCGTTGATAAGGGTCATGACCAGCACGCCGAGAAAGTTGAAGACGGCGGCCATCAAAATGGCGGCGCGCGGACTCATCGACCGCGTGGATACACAGGTGGCGATGGCGTTGGGTGCGTCCGTCCAGCCGTTGACCAGGATAACGCCCAGGGTAAGCAGGACGGTGATAAGCAGCGGGGGATTGGTAACGAGCTGGTTGAGAAATTCAGTTAATGAAATTGACATAAAGCATCTCCAATCCGCTTTGGGTTCCGACGCCGGCGGCAGTCCGAAAGGCTGCACGCCTCGGTTACACGGACTTTTTTCACTTTTCATGATAGCACGGCAAAACGCGCAGATCAACATTTTTTAACAAATTTCTAATGGCCCTTTCATCTTCCGATTGTCGAACCGGGAGAAATGTGCCGATAAACCGCGGAAAATCCATTACTCTGTAAAAATGATTTCAGAAACATTTTTTCCTGTTTCACCATAAAAACAGACTTTGCGTAAAATCCTTTCTACAGGAGAAGTCAGGAAATCATTTGCTGAAACAATATTTCAATCAAAATAAATGATAAACTATTTTTTTATGAGCATTTAAGGCTGTTCGCTGCCCATATCCTGTGAAAGGTCAAAATACGATTTTGGTGCAGATACGTCAGAACATTGCTTTACGGCTGAGAGGACGTTAACCAAGGCGGGAAGCCACTGATTCCCAAGAGGAGCTCACTTTTTCCTGCTTGGCTGTTTTCAGTTTTATGTTATAACAACCTCACGCCGTAAGCGGCAATCGAAGATTGCCGACGGCTGAGAGAACGTTGACCAAAACGGGAAGCCACGGTTTTTCAAGAGGATTGCGGTTATTGCTACTTGGTTACTGTCAGTTTACCTTTTATAACAACCTCACGCGGCGCTGGCGCGCAGTATGCTGTGCATACCAGGCTGACGTCTGAGCGTGAGAACGTTGACCAAGGCGGGAAGCCACTGATTCCCAAGAGGAGCTCACTTTTTCCTGCTTGGCTGTTTTCAGTTTCTATGTTATAATATCCTCAATATACCGGGGCAATGGAGATGCTTGGAAATCCCCAGAGCGGCTCTATTCCGATTGATACGAAGGAGTGGCGGATGTGAAACAGGACAGAATCGCGATATTGGATTTGGGAAGCGAGGAAAACTCGGCGCTGGCGCGCAGGCTGCGTGCGATGGGCGTTTACAGCGAAATTTATCCCCATGATATTTCTTTGAAGGAGCTTGTAAGCCAGCCGGGTTTGAAGGGCGTCCTTTTAAACGGTGGCAAGAACAACGTGGTGGACGGCAAGGCAATCGATGTTCGGCCCGAGCTGTATGACTGCGGCGTGCCTATGCTGGCCTTCGATCACGCGCCGGCGAAGTGCGCGCAGGCGGCCTGCGATGACGAAGCGCTGAGCGCCTTTGTGTTCGATACCTGTCATTGCGAAAAGAACTGGAATATGAAGAATTTCATCGACGACCAGGTGGAGCTGCTCAGAAAGCAAATCGGCGGACGCAAGGTGCTGCTTGCCCTTTCGGGCGGCGTGGACAGCTCGGTCGTCGCGGCGCTGCTGCTCAAGGCCATCGGCGACCAACTGGTGTGCGTGCATGTCAACCACGGCCTGCTGCGCAAGGGCGAACCCGAACAGGTGGTCGAGGTCTTCCAGAAGCAGCTCGGCGCAACGCTGATTTATGTGGACGCCGTCGACCGCTTCCTAGGTAAGCTCGAAGGGGTGGCCGACCCCGAGCAGAAGCGCAAGATCATCGGCGCGGAGTTCATCCGTGTGTTCGAGGAGGAGGCGAGAAAGCTTTCCGGCATCGATTTCCTCGCGCAGGGCACGATTTATCCCGATATTGTCGAAAGCGGCACCAAGACGGCTAAGGTGGTCAAGTCTCATCACAACGTCGGCGGGCTGCCTGACGATCTCCAGTTTGAGCTGGTAGAGCCGCTCAAGTATCTCTTCAAGGACGAGGTGCGCGCCTGCGGCACAGAGCTGGGCCTGCCCGCCAGCATGGTTTACCGCCAGCCTTTCCCCGGTCCCGGCCTGGGCGTGCGCTGCCTGGGCGCCATCACCCGCGAGCGTCTGGAGGCGGTCCGCGAATCGGACGCCATTCTCCGCGAGGAATTCCAGAAGGCGGGGCTCGAGGGCAAGGTGTGGCAGTACTTCACCATTGTGCCCGATTTCAAGTCGGTTGGCGTGCGGGACAACGCCCGCTCGTTTGAGTATCCGGTCATCCTGCGCGCGGTCAACACGGTCGACGCGATGACCGCCACCATCGAGCATCTCGACTGGGCGCTGCTCGACCGCATCACCCAGCGGATTGTCAGCGAAGTCAATGGGGTCAACCGCGTCTGCTACGATTTGTCGCCCAAGCCGACCGGGACAATCGAGTGGGAATGAGAACCAACACCCCGGAAACCCAGCAACCATGCGGGTTTGCGGGGTCTCTTTATACCTCGGGGTACACGAAAGGTACACGGGGGCATTTCAGCCGTCTCTCTTGTCTCAGGCACAGAGCCTGTCCAGGCGTACTGCAACCTCCTCATCCTTATGCGGATACAGGTGGCCGTAGATCTCTAAAGTGGTTTCCACATCTTCGTGCCCCATCCGTTCACTGACGAGCAGAATATTGGTGCCAAGTTCGATCAGAAGGCTGGCGTGACTGTGACGAATATCGTGTATCCGTATCTTTTTGACGCCGCTTTTTTCACTGATGCGATTCATCTCGTGATATAGAAAACCTTTGGTTACCTCAAACAGCCGGTCGCCGTCCTCATAATCCACCAGCCTGGAAGCATAGTCCCGTACCATATCGCAGACGAGCCCCGGTATCCCGATGGTCCGGTTGCTCTTAGGCGTTTTCGGTTCGAGGATTAGATCCTCTTTGTCCAACCTGGCATAGTTCTTGTCGATTGTAACTGTCCGTGCCTCAAAGTCGAAATCCCGGAGGGATAGGGCCAGCAGTTCGCCGGAACGCATCCCGCTCCAATACAGCAGATTGAAGATGGTCTTGGTAATAATCTTGTTGCCGATGGCTGCATTGAATTTTTGAAATTCATCCAGCGTCCAGAAGTCCATCTTATCGGCTTTTTTCTTGCCCATAGAGCCGCAGCTTCTTGCCGGATTTTCCCGTAACCCATAGAACCGGCAGGCATAGTTGAACGCGGCCGACAACTGGTTATGGATGGATTTCAAATAGGTCGGCTTGTACTTCTTGGACGACAGCATTTTGGTCTGCCATTGTCTGACGGTGGCAGCCGTAATTTCATTCAGCTTCAGCTCTCCGAAATATGGCAGGATATGCTTCTGGAATATGTTGACCTTACCAGGGTAGGTTGTTACTTTTACTCTCGCCTTGCAATCCTCCAGATACAGTTCTGCGAACAGCCGAAACTTCATATCACAGGACACCTGGGATTTGCTCAGGAAGTCAATTTCATATTCCTTTGCCTCTTTCTGAAGGCGGAACCCTTTTTTCTTTTCTGCCGTCGAACGCCTGTCCAGTCCGTATATACGAATTTGCAGTACCACAGTCCGGTTTTTTCGTCTTTGTAGGTCGGCACGGTTTTTCACCTCTTTTCTCAGAAAGGATGGCCGTGACGATCTTCCGTCTCCAAGATCACAGATATGTGTTTTCATAGAAATATCTGGCGGACACCTTGCCCGCCACCGTGATTTTCCCGGCCTTCTCCAGTTCCGCGTTTAACCTGTGAATAATGCGGTAGGCCGTACTTCTGGACACATCCAGAATCTCAGCGACTTCCTTTGCCGTCAGGAATTTTTTTCGCTCGGGCGAACAGGCTGCCGTTTGTCTATATTCCGCCATTTTAACCTCCTTCCCAGGCGGCAGTCATACAGCAGGAGAATTCCTCACGACCTCATAGATATTATACAACTTTTCGCAGAAAAT
>CABSLJ010000054.1 GCA_902478455.1 uncultured Oscillospiraceae bacterium
CCCCTCTTTCTCCCGCAGCATGCGGTCGAGCGCGCCGAAGCCGCTGCCGAGGGAAAGCAGCGCATCCGGCTCCCTGGAAGAAAGTGCGGAGAAGGTCCGGTCGAACTCCTCCAGCCGCCCGGCGGGAAGCAGACGGTCGATTTCCGCGAAGACGGCCGCTTTGGCCTCCTCCACGCCCGGTACAAATGCATCCTGCGGATTTTGCAGCACAAAATCCGAGAAGGCTTCTGTCCATTCCAGGATTTCTCCGGCGGGCAGATACCGCATGTGGTTCTGGGAGGTCGCCATGCCGGACTGAATCTCAGCGAAATAGCCCTTTCCATCCTCGGATAGATGGTCGCACCACTTCCGCCCGCCGTTGTGGGTACCCCAGCAGAACATCTTGCGGTTAATGAGCGTACGGGTGGAACGGTTGAAGAAGACCCTGCCGTCGGGATACACGGCCGAAATCCAGGGGGCCTGATCCTCGGGGCGGCCCTGGTAGAAATAATCGTCGCTCGTCTTGAAAAATTCAGGATAGGTGATATCAAAGCCGAAGCGCCGGGAGGCCTCCTCCAGCTTGCAGTAGCCGAACTTATAGGGGCTGGGCTTGCCTTCCAGCGGGTCACGCTCCAGCTTTTCGCCGGATGGGGTGATGTAGCTGACCGTATCCGAACCGGAGAGCACCCGCAGGCCGGGAACCTCGTCGATGGCCATGTCGCTCCACCAGTAGAGAGGGATGGAATGGTCGGTGTCGTTGACGATACGTCCGTGGGCGTAGAGGATGCGAGAGCCGGAGGGCAGGTGGAAATCGAGCTGCCAGCTTGTTTCCTTCATGCGCTCGTACTCGTAAATGCGCACGAACTGATTGCCCGTATCGTCGTGCAGCAGCGCGCAGAAGACGGGGGCGGAGGTGAAATAGGTGTGGCCGATCCGTCCGAAGTTCCACTCCACGCCGCCGGTAATCCAGGCGTTGCGGATGGCGATGTTGCCGATTTGCAGAACGGGGTTGCGGAAGAGAAGCTCCTTGCCGGTCGTCTTATCCCGCAAAGCGTGCAGGCGGCCTCCGAAGCCCAGAAGAAATTCGGCGCGCAGCAGTTCGTTTTCGAGCACCACGGTCTTGTGCCGAACAGGGCGCAGCGTGCGGTCATAGCGGTCCAGCATGGTGTAGGGCAGCACCTTAAAGCCGTTGAGCTCGCCAAAATGCTCCAGCTTCTCGGGCGGCCATTCGCTTCTGTCCAGCAGCTTGGGCTGTTTGTCTGCCTCGCGGTCGCGCAGCATGGGCAGAGGGTTTTCCCCGTCCAGAACGGTGCCTCGGATATTGAGTGCGGAAAGAGATGCTTTCATGGTAACCTCCCAGTTTATCATCGATGTAAGAACAGGCAACGCCGGATGTTCCGGCGCGAGCCTGTGAGATGCGCATAAAAATCCCTGCCGCGCGAAACGCGCGTCCGCCCCGGACGCGGAACCCGTTTGACCGGAACAAAACCGCCCGCATGGCCTGCGCCGCAAGGACGGCGCGTCAGGTTGCCTGCTGTACATTCCAGATGCCGTTCGGCGCAATGCGCAGTCCGTTCTCCGCCGCGAAGGCGGCGAGCGCATCCTTTGTCAGGCCGAAGTGGATGGAATCCCTGCTTTGCACCTTGAAGCCGGCGGCAAGACTGCCCAGCTCGGCGGCACAGCGCAGCACGCCCTTCTCCCCGATCTCCTGCAGCGGGATGCAATGGGCGATGCAGGCCAGCACAGCGCCGAGGAAGCAGTCCCCCGCCCCCGCGGTACTGACCGGCTTGCCGGCAATAGCCGGGATGCTTTCCGTGCGTCCGCCCGCAAAGCTTCGGACGCCCCGCTTTCCCAGCGTGATAAAGACGGAAAGGCCGGGATAATGCCTCTGCAGATAAGCGCCGCAGGCCTCCGCCGGACTTTCCCCCGCCGCCGGAACGCCTGCCGCCCTCAGAATGGCGGCGGCCTCATCCTCGTTGACGGAGAGCAGGTCGACGCACTCAAAGAGATTGTCCTCCACAAAGCGGGCCGCCTCTCCGGAAAGCAGGGACGCGGCGTTGTAACAGCCGAGCGCCCGCCCTCTCTTGAGCAGATGTATTCTGGCGGCCAGCGGCGCTTCGGGCGCGGCGAGCAGCAACCCCCGCTCCCCCGGCTGCCGGGAGGCAAAAAAACGGTCGACGTCCTCTTCGCACACCTCTGCCGAGGCGCTGTTGGAGGCGGTGAGGTTGCCGCCCTCCCCGTTCGGGTACTGAAAACAGACGGCGTACATCGTAGGCTTCTCCGGGTCGGTCGTCACAAAGGCGGTGTCCATTCCCGCCTTTTGCATCAGGGAGATGAGCCGCGCGCCGTTTTCGTCCCGGCCCACCCGGCCGATCGGGAAGACGGGAAGCGCCCCTTCCAGCAGGACGGCCGTGTAATGCAGAATGATGTGAAGCTTGCAGTAATCCTGATAATCGGTCAGTTCTCCCAGACGGGACTCGTTTCGCCCAAGGTCGTGTTCCCCCTCCAGCAGGAAGAGGACGCCGCTGCCGATGCCTCCTACGCCGGCGACGTAATCAAACCGCGCGCCGCTCATACATTGACCCCGTTGAATTCCCATTCCGGATGCTCGGAGATGGGATGGCGCGCCGTCTCACGGGTGGCGGTGATGCAGGCGTCCGGGTGCTCCTGCAGCAGCGTCAGGGGGTATTCCGTGGTCACGGGGGAGAAAAGGGCGACGCGAAGGGCGGTTTGCTTCCAGGTTCCGGTATCGCTGAAGACGCGGACCTTTTTCGCGCTCAGGCACTCCTTGACGCCCAGGGTGATGCTCATGGGCGGCACAAACTGATAGGCCGCGCCGAAGCTGCGCTGACCGAGGGTGAGGATGGTATCGAGATTGTTGTCCTGAATGCGGATGGTTGCGTTTTTCAGCTGTTTGACGCTGATGTGGGAGAAGGGGTGCCGCCTCGTCTGGTTGTAGGCGATATGGCCGTCCTGTCCCCAGCCGCCAAGCGTGTAATCGATGGGCGCGCTGACAATTTTCTCCGCCACGGCCTCCATCGTGTGGGGATTGAGAAAGTTTCGGTTTTCCTCAAGCACCGCGAGCTCCGGGTCGATGGGAGCGTAGAAATAGGCGAGCATGAAGGTCTTGAAATTGTAGGGGTCGTTCTCGGCGAGCAGGCGGCCCTGCCAGTCCAGACACTCATCCATGTGGAAAACTTCCACGTTTTTCAGACTGACACGCTCCTCGTTTACCATCCGTGCAAAGGGGGCGTACCACGATTTGGGACCGCAGGGGACGATGGCGCGGTAGCGTCGTCCCTCCCGGTTGGCCCGGATAATGTCGTCCACAAATTCGCGGGCCATGAGCTCCCCCATAGCGTCCGAATCGTCCACCATACGGAACGGAACCCGCAGAGCGGGGTGGTTTACAAGCTCGTCGACCGGGATACTGCACCAGTTGTAAAGGTCTTTGATGTCTATCATAAAGCAGTCCTCCTTATTTTGCGGCGCTTCGCCCGCGCCCGATTTCCCGCCATAGGCCCAAGCGCGCTTTCACAGCTGCCGGTAAATTTCCACATAGGCGTCCCGCATGACGCCGACCTGCTCCTCCAGGAGCCGGTCATGCTCGGCGTTCCCTTCTATGGCGTTCAGGCAGGCCACGGCTTCCTCCAAAGAGGGAAAGTCCGCCTCCCACACCAGGGTATTGGTCGGCTGCCTGCCCGTCACGGGGACGTATCGTCTGCCGGGAGTGAGCTCCCCGGCGCGCTCCTCCAAAAGGATAAAGTTTTTTTCCAGTTCCAGAAAGCGCGTTTCCTCTTTCTTATCAAAGGTTTGCACAAAGCGGAGCTTATAGCCCATACGGTCGTCCTCCTCACAGCCGTTTCTTGTAGAACTCGCCGCCGATTATGGTGGCGAGAATGCGCACGTCTCCGTCAAAAACGTTGAGGTCGGCGTCAAAGCTGGGAGCGATGCGCCCCTTGCGGTGTGAGAGGCCGATCACCCGGGCGGGCGTGGACGTGAGCATCTTGACCGCATCGCACAAGGGGATGAAGGCCTTGTGCAGCAGCGTGTAAAGCAGCACGTCGGCCGTGGCGATGCTCCCGGCAAAACTGGTGCGGTCCTTGAGCATACAGACGCCGTCGGTGATCATCGTGTCCAGGCCGCCGAGCTGGTAATCCCCTTCCGGCATGCCGGCGAGCACCGCGTCGGACACGGCGTGCAGACGGTCGGCCCCCTTGATCTTATAAAGGAGCTGGAGCATGGCCGGAGAGACGTGCCTGCCGTCGGCGATGACCTCCAGCGTCAGCTCATCCCGCAGAAGGACCGACTCACAGGTCCCCATGGCGGGGTAATAGTTGGTATTGGAGTAAAAGGACATCCCGTTGTAGGCGTGCGTCACATGGGTAAAGCCGGCCTCGATGCCGGCGACGACCTCCTCATAGCTTGCGCAGGTGTGACCGATGGAGGCGCATATCCCCCGCCTGCTGAGCGCACGGGCGAGATCGCAGGCGCCGGGCGCTTCCGGGGCCGCGGTCACAATGCGGATGTCCGCCCGCGAGAGGTAATTCTCGTACTCCTCCGCCCTGGGAGGATAGATGTACTCAGGATTCTGCGCGCCGCGCTGCTCCATGGAAAAGTAGTTTCCCTCCAGATGAACGCCGACAATCTGCGCCCCGGGCGGCGGATTCTTCATGCAGTCGTCGATGCAGTCAAGCGCGGCGCAGATGCGCTCCCTCGTTGAGGAGAGGGTGGTGCCGAGCAGCGCCGTTGTCCCGTGATCGGCGCTGACGGAGACGATTTTCTCAAGCGAGCCGCGTCGGGCGTCCATGAAATCGGCGCCGCCTGCGCCGTGAATGTGGGTGTCTATAAAACCGGGCGCAAGGTAGTTCCCCCCGCAGTCGACCACCTGGGCGTCCGTCTGGTCGCCATCGCCCTCAAACACCTGCAGGATGACTCCGTTTTCCACCGCCACCCCTCCGCGTCCGATGACGCGCGCCGGTGTGACGACCTTTGCGTTCGTGAATATGGTTTTCAAGTGATTCCCCCCAATCGCTTGTTTCTGACAACTCCATTGTATTGAAACAGCCAAAAAGAAGCCATTGATTCTGTTTGCAGGGGCTTTCGTTCTGTTGACTAGTTCCGCGCGCCGCGGAAGAGGTCCCAAAAGGGCCCGCCGGGAAGACGCACAAAGGGCGATCCTCCGCCTCCCTTGGAACGGGAAACGGAGGATTGCTGTTTTCTTCGCAGTATGCGGCCAATTACCGGCAGCGGGTGCGGCAATGCAGGACGCAAAGGGAGGTAAGCAACGCGCCCGCAAGGCAGCATGGCAGCAGCGCCCAAGACGCCGATTGACCGGTCCTCGGAGCGTTCGGCGTTTCTTCGCTCTGGTTCCCGCCCGCGCTGTTACCGTCCGGTTCATCCGGAGCCGCACTCGAACCGGAAGCCTCTACATCCGGTTTTTTGTCCGGCTCGTGATCGTCCGGTCGCTCGTCCGGCGGCAAAAGGTCGCCGTCGGTATAGGAGAGGATGCTCTCTTCGCTCGGGAGATCGACCAGAGAGGCCGATACCGCCTCTAGGACCGGCCCCGCCTCCTCCATGGTCCAATGGTAGCGCACGCCGTACTCCTCATACGGAGCGGCGGCGTCAAAGCTCCAGCGTACCGAGCCGGTAAAGTCGGAAGCGCTGTCTCCGGCGGCGGAAACGCCGTTGATCTTGCCGGTTTCTCCCAGCAGATTCTGTACACCAGAGGTGGAGAAATCCGCATAGGAGGCGGTGATGCGGTTGGCGTTCCAGCCCGCGAAGGCGGCGGAAAGGGCGGTTTCATCGGCGTTTTGGGCCGGCGTGACCGTCATACAGGCGTAGCCGGCGCTGATTACGCCGCGCACGCCGACGCGCCCCACCAGGCCGCCCGCCGCACTGTGCGCCGTTCCCGCAGCCTGGAGGCTGCCCTCCCTGGCATAGGAGGCGAGCAGAAGGCCGTTGTTTTCCCCGATGACGCCTCCGGCGTAGGTATTCTGCGCGGCGGTTTCGGAAGCGGCGTTCACGGCGCCTCCTTCGGTACCGCTCGCAACGACGATGCCGTCGTTATAGCCGATGAGACCGCCTAGGTTGTCTCCTCCCTGCACCACGGCGCGGGAGCTGCAGCCGGACACAAGCCCCAGGTAGCTCCCGCCGATGAGTCCGCCCGTATTACCGGCGTTCACAAGGAGGGTCTCCCCGCTCGGATTGAGATTCTGCCGGTTGGCGTTCCGCACGGCGCTGCCCGGGAGCACATGACAATCGATCACGCGGGCGCGGTCGGCATAGCCCGCCAGCAGACCGGCAAAGTCTGCGGCCGCCACTGCGGAGCCGGAGAGCTTCAGATTCCGGACGACCGCCCCCTCTCCCAGCGAGGAAAAGAAACCGGCGTAGCTGACCCCGGCAAGGTCGGAGACCGACGTCAGCGCAAGTCCGGAAACCGTGTGGCCGTTTCCGTCAAACCGGCCGCAGTAGCCGTAAAAGGGATCGCCCATGGGGAGGAAGGTTTCGCCCGCGGGCATGGCGATGTCGTCAGTAAGCCGGGCGCAGGCGTTCCGCGCGGCGGGGTCGTTGCGGGTCAGCCAGGAGAAGAGGACCAGTTCCGCCCAAGAACCGACCTGGTAGGGGGACGCTTCATTTCCTTCTCCGCGGAGAACGCCCTCGGGGCGGGGATCGGGATCGGCCGGAGGCTCGGGCTGTGTTCCGTCCGTAATCTGTGTCTCAGAGACGACGAGCACGGGCTTGGGGTAGATGCTGCCGCCGGGCGCGGACCAATAATAGATTGCGCCGTGCTCCCCGGTCGGCGCGGCGTTGTCAAAAGTCCAGCGGACGGAGCCGGTATAAGCATCGGCGTTCAGCAGGTTGTAGCCGTCCCCGGCGATCCCGCCGGAGGAGCCCGATCCCACGGCCGCGGAAATTGAGGAGTTGACGTTGCTGAAATAGCTTGCGGTCACGGTACCCGCGTTTGTTCCAAGAAAAGCGCCGCAGAGCACATCGGCGCCTTCGCCGGGCGTCTGCGCCGTGAGCGAAAGGCAGGCGTCTATCTCGCCGCCCGCGACGTTTTCCCCGACAAAGCCGCCCAACTTGCAGCCGTCGCCCGATACCGTCACCCCACAGTAATGGGCTGCGCAGGCGAGGATGGACCCGCTGTTGCGCCCGACAAACCCGCCGACGGTGTTGTTGTGGGCGTCGGCCGAGCCGTAGGAGGCGATGGAGGCGAGCACCCAGGACGGCGCGACCCAGGAGGCGACGACCGTCCCCTGATTTTCCCCTGCAAGGCCTCCCATCACGCTGCCGCTCGTCACTTGCGTCAGAGAGGAGCAGCCAGCGACGACGCCCTGATTGAGTCCTATGAGTCCGCCGTTGATTCCGAGACCGATGTTGCCCGTGACCGATCCCGCGAGGGCGTGGCAGTTGTAAACCTGCGCGCCTTCGTCCACCCTTCCCGCGAGCGCGCCGGAACAGGAGGCGGACGGCATGGAGGAAGCGGAGAGCGAAAGGTGCTTGATTACGCCGCCGGAGGCCAAACGGGCAAACAGTCCGCCGTAGGCCGTGCCGGATGCGTCGGAGGCGGCGGTTGTGGTCAGGCCCGTGATCTGATGGAAGTTGCCGTTGAAGACGCCTTCATACCCTTCGGGGGCAATCGCCGCAAGGGTTTCCCCGTCGGCGGAAATGTCGGCCATGAGAATGGCGTGCGCGTCGGCATCGCTTTCCACAAGAGCGGCAAAGGCGGCGAGGTCAGCAAACGTGCGGATTTGGTAGGGAGAAGCGGCGCTGCCGTCTCCCGCGAGCGTGTTTTCCTCCGCAGCTGCGGGATGCAAAGCGACGAAACAACACAGCAGAGAGAGCACGAGCATCAGCGAAAGCAGGCGTTTGCCGGTCTTTTTCATAAAAAATCCCTCCTTAGTCCACATACAGGAATACCCGTCCCAGGGGGCGGTATCCGTCGTCGATGTCGTTCTCGTCCGCGGGGTTGACATAGCCTGCGTACATCTCATAAAGCTCGGGCTGCAGGGTAATGGCATGGTCGCCTGATGCGTTCTTGATGAAGTTTGTTTCGTACAGATCGTAGATGCCGCGCTTACCGGATGTTCCGTCTTTTGGTACGGTGATCTTGGTGGGCTCGGTGATCTTGCCTGTTGTCAACAGAACGAAGCCGTTTTCATAATAACGAATGACGTAATCGGCCTGTTCGTCGCCTGTTGCAGCAGTTCCATCCCATTTTTTGAGGGCGTAATCATCGCCGACCGGTGCGCCGAGGTCGACAAAATAAAGGTCGTCCTGGTCGTACTCCCCTTCCCCGCCGTACCAATCGGAATTTGATCCCGAGCAGCCGAGCAGCTTGGAGCCGGCATAGGAATAGTAGATGGCGTTGCGGTCAGTCTGCGCCTCATAAATCGGGTTGCCTGCTTCATCCTCGCCGCAGACGACGTATTTGGGAATCATATAATCGAGAAAGTAAAAGCTGGGGGAATTTTCCGGATCGGCTTTGATGGCAGCGAGCGCCGGGGCGGGAACGGACAGAAAATCGGAGATGCCCGACCCGTTTTTGACCCAGTCGTAGTCGGAATCGGCCTTATCGCTCGTCCAGGGACGGAAGAAGGTCTGGCTGGTCGAAATCGCGGAGACGTTGCCGTCCTTGCCCTTGACCTGAATGGTCCGCGGAAGGCGGCCGTAGGTGTAGCTGGTAAAATAGCTTTCCACAAGGTCGTAATCGACGTTCTCATAATAGTCCTCATGCGCATAGAGGCTCTGGTTGGCGAAGATTTCAAATTCCTCCGGCAGCTTGCTGCGCAGCAGGGAAAGAAACGCGCCGGCAAGCTCATTGTATTTTTCGACCGCCTGGGCGCGGGAGGAAAGACCGTACTTGCTTTGGAAGAGATCGAGAATCCGGCCCGGGACAAAGCTGCCGTCGAGTCCGGCGGAGCAGTAGTCGAAGAAAAGCCCGGTGTAGCCCGTCTTTCTCGCGTATTTGAGGATGACCGAGGCCATGTAGTCGGTAAAGGCCTCCAGTTCCTCCTCATCGAAGTTGAAGAAGTAGGCGGGGCCGCCGTAATAGCCGCCGCAGTCGCCTGAATAGAGACCGCCGACGGGCGTCTGCGGATTGATGAACCATTCCGGATGGCTTTCCAACGCCTCATACCTCCAGACGCCGTCCGGGTAGGAGGCGGGCAGGTATTCGCCCGAGACGTCGGTCTGCAGGATGTAATTGCCGTAATCACCCACCGTTACGCCGTAGATAACGCCCTCCGGCGGAGTGCCGAACTGGGCGGAATAGGCTTCGTAATCATAGAAACCGTTCAAGGAGATATAAAAGAAGGTCCGTCCGTCGCTCTTCTTGGTCTCCTTGGCGCTGTAGCGGGGCATGGTGTAATAGCCGTTCGTCTTGAGCACCCTGAACATGCGCAGCCAGTCAAAGTGGGCGTCCCGGTAGGCGGCGTCCTCCTGCATGCGGTTGAAATAGAAGAAGAAATCCCCCTGTTTGACCGGGAAATGGTAGGTTTCCCCCTCTATCACCGGGCTCAGGGTTTCGCTGGTCCGTGCGTAGTGGTGCACATAGCTCTCCGGCGGGGTGAACGCCTGAACGGCGAAGACGCAGGAGATCACGAGCGCGAGGGTTAAAAGCAGCGCGAGTGTCCTTTTCATGGAATGCCTCCTTCTTTTCTGCCGTGCGCGCACGGCGTGTGAATTCCGCTCAAAAAAGGACCGATCCTCTTGTTTCGGCACGGTTGCAGAAAATACGGCAGGTGCGGAACGCCTTTTGCGGCGGCGTGAAACGAGCGGACGGTCCTCTTCAATTGATGCAAATACATAAAAGAGCTTGTGCTATTCCTTGAGGCTGCCGAGCATGAGCCCCTTGATGAAGTATTTCTGCAGGAAAGGGTAGACCAGCATAATGGGCAGCGCGCCCAGGAAGACGTTGGCCGCCTTGATGGACTTTTCTGAAAGCACCCGCAGCAGTCCGGCGGCGCTCGAGCCGTCCGCCCCGTGCAGCATGTTGACGTTGATGGGCAGAATCAATGTGGAAAGGTAGCTTTGCAGGGGATATTTGTCGGGCGAGTTCATATAAATCAGACCGTCAAACCAGGAGTTCCAGTGGAAGACAATGATAAATAGCAGCAGCGTGGCCAACCCCGCCTTGCTGACCGGCAGATAAATCCGAAAGAGAATGGTAAATTGAGAAGCGCCGTCTACAATGGCCGCCTCCTCCATTCCCTTCGGGATGGAGCGGAAAAAGTTGACCATGAGGATGATGTTGAAAAAGATGGCGGCATTGGGCAGCACAAGCGACCAGACGGTGTCCAGCAGTTCAAGCTCGTTGAGCACCATATAGGTGGGGACGAGCCCGCCGCTGAAAAAGGCGGTGATAAAGAAGTACGCCACAAAAAAGCCCCGCCCCTTGAGCTGCTTTGCCGACTTGGAAAGGGGGTAGGCGGTCAGCACCGTGACCGTCATCCCAATCACCGTGCCAAGCGCCACGCGGATGAGGGAATAACCGAAGGCGCGGGGGAATTTCACCGTTCCGAGGACATACTCATACGCCTTGAGCGTGAATTCCTCCGGCCAGAGGCCGACAAGTCCCGCGTTTGCCTTGTCCGCCGAGCTCAAGGAGATGGCGAGCAGATGGAGAAAGGGCAGCAGGCAGACAATCGTCAGCAGGATCAATCCCGTATAGGTGCAGGCCAGGAAGATTTTTCGTCCCGGCGATTTGCGGTAAACCAGCATACTCCCGCCCTCCTTACAATACTTTATAATCGGTGAATTTATAGGCAAAGAAGTAGGAAAGGGAGACGAGGACAAAGGATACCACCGATTTGATCAGCCCGGCCGCGGCCGATACGCTGTATTGCAGCTCTATAATGCCCACGCGGTAGACGTAGGTGTCGATGATATCCGAGCTTGCGTAGACCGCGGGGTTGTACATCATGAACACCTGCTCAAAGCCGGCGCTGAGCACGTTGCCGAGGCCCAGGATCAGCAGCAGCATGATCATCGAGCTGATGCCCGGGAGGGTGACCCGCCACATCTTCTGGAAATGGCCCGCTCCGTCCACCTCCGCCGCTTCGTAGAGGCTGGGGTCAATGCTCGTGATAGCGGCCAGGTAGATGACGATGTTCATCCCCATGTTCTTCCACACGTCGGAGGCGATGAGAATCCCCGGGAACCAGGAATTGCTGTTTAGGAACTGGATCGGCTGCGCGCCGAAAAGCCCCAGAAAGCCGTTGACCGGTCCGTCGGACGCGAAGACGGCCAGCAGCACTCCCGCCAGGATGGCCCAGGAGAGGAAATAGGGGGCAAGCAGGGTGGTCTGGATAAATTTCTTGACGCGCACGACCAGCAGCTCGTTGATCAGCAGCGCCAGAACGACGGGAACGATGACTCCCAGCAGGATTTTCGCCAGAGAAAGATAGATGGAATTCCAGATGGTGCGCAGAAAGAGGTCCTGGCTGAAAAGGGTCTCAAAATTGTACAGCCCTACGAACTTGGAGCCCAGAAAGCCGCGCACGGGACTGAACTTCTGGAACGCCATCACAATTCCAAAAATGGGCAGATAGGCAAAGAGGAAGGTGCACAACACCCCCGGAATCAGCATGATATGCAGGGCGTGCCGGTTCAGCCTGTTTTTGAGCCCGGCGCGTGCGGCCGTTGTGCTCATGAATATCGCCTCCTGAAAGAGGGCGCCCGCTCTATTGTGCCAATAAAGCGGGCGGCCGCAAGACTAGATGATGCGCTTGGGAAAACTAACGGTTCTGGAACCAGGCGGTGGCCTCCTTGGCCATCTCATCCCCGCCGTTTTTCTTCCAGTTTTCGACGAACTGGTCGAAGGTATCGATGGAATCGCCCATGATGATGCGGACGAAGGCCTCGTTGCGGGCGGTCAGTAGAGCAGCGCCCTTTTCAATGTCGGCCGCGAGCGTGGGACCCACGTAAGGATTGGTCTGAACCAGATTCTCCTCATAGAGGCGTTCGGTCAGGCCCAGTCCGGAATCGAGGGGCGCGCGGCTGAAATACCAGCCCCAGTCGGCCTTACTGTCTTCCCAGACATAGTTGTAGATGGAGTTCAGGGCGATGGTGAGGTTGGCGGAACCCTGATTGAGCGGCTCCTCGATGACCTTCTTCGCGTCCTCCTTGGTTTCCGCATTGGCGACGCGGAAGGCGGAGTCGTGCTCTACATCATACAGCGAGGTGGTCAGCCACACGGCCTTCCAGTTGTTTTCATAGGTATCCACGGCTTTTTCAGCGCCCCAGCGGGTGACGCCGTTGACCTGGAGCTCATAGTCGAGGCTCAGGAGCTTGGCGAGGGCCTCGGGATGCTCGCAGTCCTTGCTGACCATGTTGAAGTGGGAAGCCACAAAGGGAGTGCTGGAGGTTTTGGGCTCCTTGATCTTCTCCGAGGGAAGGACGGGCAGGGCGATCCATTCGCATTCGCTCTCGTCGGAGACCATGCTGGTCAGCGGGAAGGCAGCGTGCCACCACACGCCGGAGAAGATGCCGATTTTGCCGCTCAGGACGTCCTCGGTGAAGTTGCCGGAATTTTTGGAGGCGAAGTCCATGTCGAGTCCGCCGCGCTTATAGAGGTCCTGCAGAGCCAGCAGACCGTCCCGCACCTCGGGCTGGATGACGCCGCTGACGAGCGCGCCGTCCTGCTCCAGCCACTGTCCGGTGCTCGGATAGGCGCCAAAGCTGTTGAAGAAGGGGACCATGCTGCCCCAAGCGTCGGTCACAAAGCCGGAGCCGTCGCTTCCACCGGCGATGCCCAGCGTGCCGAGGCCGGCCTCACTCATTTTGACGGCGGCGTCCATCAGCTCCTCGATGGTCTCGGGGACGTCCAGACCGAGCTTGTCGAGATAGTCCTTGCGGACATACCAGTAGGGCGTGTTGCATTTGGAATCATAGACGTTGGCGTAGGAATAGCTCGTGCCGCCCACGCTTTCCACCTGGCTCTTGTATTCGGCCACGTCCGCCTGTTGATAATAGGCGAGCAGGTCGGGATGGAGATATTCGTCGTAATTATGGCCGATCTCCCAGATGGCGCCGCTCTCGGCGAGGTCGTTGTATACGGCGGCGCTGCCGAAGGGAACCGAGAAAACGTCCGGCAGATCGCCGGTGGAGATGGAGAGATTAAATTTCTGGTCGTACTGGTCGGGCGGAAGAGACCAGACGATGTTGAGCTTGATGCCCAAGACCTCTTCGGCCAGCTGGAACAGTGAGGTCTGATACGGGTCGGTGATCTCCGCGTGGGAGGCCTGCGGGAGGGAGAGCACCACGTCCAGGGTGATGGGCGGGTCGTATTTGTCGTCCCAGGAGACCTCCTGTTCTGTTCCGCCGGAGGCGCTGGAGGCGTCCTGGGGATCGGGCGGCTGGCTTTCCGCCCCCGAAGGGGCTTGGCAGGCCGCAAGGGAGAAGAGTAGGGCTACAATAAGAAGCGCGCTGAGAATGCGGTTTCGCATGGGTTCTTCCTCCTGTCAGTTTGATTTGTTGTATTTACTATAAAACGTCCTTTTCAAACGCACAATGTAATCTGTTTTGATGTTCTTCTCTTTTGTTGACGTCAGACAGACGGCTCTGAAAAACAATTTTAATTTGTTGCTCCTTTCTTTTGTTTTGTTTGCTTTTCTGAATTATGAATCTGAAATAATCAGATTTTGTGCAAAAACACATTGACTTCTCTCCGAGCTCCATGTCATTATAAAGACATCGGGAAGTCCCGGATGAAAGGAGGAGGGAATTTGAAAGTTTGCCGGCCTGGAAAGAATTCGGTGGGAAAACGTGTTTCCATCCGTATCATCGCGCTGTTTCTTTCCTGCATTCTGCCCATCTTCGCTGTCGGCCTGTATCTCAACATGAAGAGCAGCGCGCAGGTGCAGGAAAACACCCGTCTCAACATGCAGACCAAGATCGATTATTACAACAAAACACTCAAGCAGGTCATCTACAACATTCTCTACCAAAGTGTCTCCCTGACGGACGACGAGGGCCTTCTGCGCTATGCGAGCCTTCGGGAAAGCGGCATGCTCTCCGCCTATGAAAAGGTCACGCTGGAAAATCAAATTCAGAGCCGGACAGACCAGCTCCACAACACCAACCCCCTCATCTCCCGCGCCTACACCTACTTTCCGCGCAGCGACGTCGTTTTTTACTCCGGTCAGAGCGAGGAAGCGCCCCCGCCGACCAGCGCCGATCTGATGCGCTGGATTTCCGCCTTTGAGGACCGCTATCTCAAGCCTCCCATCCTCTTCCAGAACAATCAGATCTACCTCTGTCTCTTATACACATCTCCGAGCCCAC